>NZ_PYNX01000014.1:0-97131 GCF_003026755.1 Photobacterium sp. GB-50 | reverse complement strand
GAACTTTGCGTGAAGGTTAAGTTATCACCGTCAACATCGGTCGCGGACAGTTGACCACTCACAGCCACTTCTTCATCAGTCGTAACGGTAATGTCTGTGCCTAATGGATCATTGTTATCATCAACCAATACTGGTGCATCATTGATTGGATTAACTTTGATATTCACGGTGATGGTGTCGGTACCACCTTTACCATCACTGACTTCAACCTTAAAGCTATCATCACCGTTAAAATCATTGTTTGGTGTGTAAGTCCACGTGCCGTCAGTATTCACGACGACGGTGCCATTGGTTGGATTAGAACTTTGCGTGAAGGTTAAGCTATCACCATCCGCATCGGTCGCGGACAGTTTGCCGCTCACTGCCACTTCTTCATCAGTCGTGACAGTAATGTCACTACCCAGAGGATCATTGTTATCGTCAACCAATACTGGCGCATCATTGATTGGCTTCACGGTTACGTTAACAGTAATAGTATCGATGCCACCGTTGCCATCACTGACTTCAACCTTAAAGCTATCATCACCGTTAAAGTCATTGTTTGGTGTGTAAGTCCATGTGCCGTCAGTGTTAACCGTCACTTGACCATTTGACGGGTTAGAACTTTGCGTGAAGGTTAAGCTATCACCATCTGCATCTGTCGCAGACAGTTGACCGCTCACTGCGACTTCTTCATCGGTCGTAACGGTAATGTCACTGCCCAGTGGATTATTGTTGTCATCAACCAATACTGGCGCATCATTGATTGGCTTCACGGTCACATTAACAGTAATAGTATCTGTACCGCCGTTGCCGTCACTGACCTCAACGTTAAAGCTATCTTCACCGTGGAAATTAGTCTTAGGTGTGTAAGTCCATGTGCCGTCAGTGTTAACCGTCACTTGACCATTTGTCGGATTAGAACTTTGCGTGAAGGTTAAGTTATCACCATCAACATCGGTCGCAGACAGTTGACCGCTCACGGCGACTTCTTCATCGGTCGTGACGGTAATGTCACTGCCTAATGGATTATTGTTATCATCAACCAATACTGGTGCATCATTGATTGGATTAACTTTGATATTCACGGTAATGGTGTCGGTGCCGCCGTTGCCGTCACTGACTTCCACCTTAAAGCTATCATCACCGTTAAAGTCATTGTTTGGTGTGTAAGTCCACGTACCGTCAGTGTTAACCGTCACTTGACCATTGGTCGGGTTAGAAATTTGCGTGAAGGTTAAGCTATCACCATCCGCATCGGTCGCGGACAGTTGACCGCTCACTGCGACTTCTTCATCAGTCGTGACGGCAATGTCTGTGCCCAGTGGATCATTGTTATCATCAACCAATACTGGTGCATCATTGACTGGATTCACGGTTACATTAACAGTGATGGTGTCAGTGCCACCTTGGCCGTCACTGACTTCAACCTTAAAGCTATCTTCACCGTGGAAATTAGTTTTAGGCGTGTAAGTCCACGAGCCATCAGTATTCACGACGACGGTGCCATTGGTTGGATTGGTCGATGAAGTGAACGTTAAGCTATCACCATCCGCATCGGTCGCGGACAGTTGACCGCTCACGGCGACTTCTTCATCGGTGCTTACCGTAATACTCTCACCTTCTGGCGCACCGTTTTCATCGACAATAATAGGCTTGCTGTTTATTGATATATTCGATTTACCGTCATCTTGAGGAGATTGCTGCTCTAGTGGTTTTGAAGGACTATAAAAATCATTACCATCATTGTAAGGAGAGGCAGGAGGACGAGGACTGGTATCACGACTATCATATCCAGACTCAGCTATGATTTCTTTTGCGTTTCTTTCAATGCTATTAAAACTAAAACCACCACTATTACTAATGTTTTGAAGACCAGCTGCAGTAGCTTCCGCAATAAGGGTTGGATCCTCTCCAGAAGCAATTAAAGCCTGAAGGTTGGCTATCTCATCAGGAAGATCTTCTTCTACACTATTAGAATTAACATTAGAAAATACGACTTGTGTTCCATCTGACTGCTCCAAACTCACATTTGCATAATTAGGCAATATTAATACATCGCCAACTGACAACATGAGCTGTTCAGTAACAACCTTGTTACCCATTTCATTACTCAATTCAACATTGCCAGAAAATGACAATACTTTACTTTCTTGAACGACCGCAAAAGATTTCATGGAATAAACAATCCTTGTTTAGTTACAAAATCAGATAGATATAGCTCTAGTGGTATTATCACCTGATGGTAATTGGCACAAAAACAATTTAATAAGTTCACACTTATTTTATATATCATATGGTGTCATTTTTTTGTCACCACCTCAACAAATTTGCATGTTAATTATTAATGACATAATAAATACTGTTTTTTATGCATAAAAAAGCCGATAATGTTATGTACATTATCGGCTCTTTATTATTTCGCTATTAACTAAATCAACATTCGTTAATTGCGTTTCGTACACGCTTGTCTGATACAGGGTATGGCGTACCCAACTGCTGAGCAAAGTAACTAACACGTAGCTCTTCAATCATCCATCGGATCTCTTTTACTTTATCAGGTACTGGCTGCCCTTTCGGGATCTTATTCAATAGCTCTTTGTACTCATTAACTACTGATTCAATCTTCAGAATATGCACACGATCTTTGTTTGGATCGATTGGCAGTTTTTCCATTCGACGCTCAATGGCACGCATGTAACGCAGAATATCAGGCAGACGTTTCCACCCACATTCTGTTGCAAAACCTTTGAAGATCAAGCTTTCAATTTGTGCTTTGATATCAGACATCGCAAATGCCATGCTTAAATCAATACGCCCTTTCAAACGCTTACTGATGTTAAATGCTGTGGTTAAGATTTCTTCTA
Organism: Photobacterium sp. GB-50; assembly: GCF_003026755.1. Classification (NCBI taxonomy): domain Bacteria; kingdom Pseudomonadati; phylum Pseudomonadota; class Gammaproteobacteria; order Vibrionales; family Vibrionaceae; genus Photobacterium; species Photobacterium sp. GB-50. Next base: position 94,285 of record NZ_PYNX01000014.1, on the reverse strand, counting down.
CTTGTTTGGCAATATCAACCACGGTGTCACCAAGCTCAGCACGAACAAACTCTTTCAACGCTTCAAATGATTCAGGCTGCCATGCTAATCCGCCTTTCTCTTCAATTAGCTTATCAACACCACAAGCAATACAATCATCAATCAGATCAAGTACACGACCATACGGATTAAAGTACAAACCTAGCTTCGATTTGTTTGGCAAGTTTGAATGAAGGTACTTAATTGGCGATGGTACGTTAAGTAAAATCAAACGACGTTGACCCGCCTGCATCGCATTGTTTTGCTGCTCTTCAGTTTCAAACAGTTTGATACCAACAGAATCTTTGTTATCCACCAGCGCAGGATAGGCTTTTACTTCAAAGCCACCGCGTTTCTGTTGGTAACGTTCAGGTAGCGTACCAAAACTCCAGGTTTTCAAACCATCTTGCTCAATATCATCATCAGCAACTTGTGACAAAGTTTCTTGAACCTTCTCTTTTAAGTTGTCTTTCAGACCATAGATATCTTTGCTCTCACGTAACTTACGATTGCGGTGATCAACAGCACGATAAGTGATCTTCAAGTGATCAGGGATCTGATCTAAATTCCAATCTTCACGCACAATTGTGACGCCACTCATACGCTTCAATTCTTTTTCTAGTGAATCTAGCAATGGTGCTTCCATTGGCTTAACACGTGCTAAGAACGCATCAGCGTAGTTTGGTGCAGGCACAAAGTTACGACGTAACGGTTTTGGTAATGATTTGATTAATGCAACAACCAGCTCATGACGTAAACCTGGAATTTGCCAGTCAAAGCCGTCAGGTTGAACTTGGTTTAAGATAGCCAATGGCACGTGAACGGTGACACCATCGTTATCTTCACCCGGTTCAAACTGGTAGCTCAGTTTTAGCTTCAAGTTACCTTGATGCCAGAAGTTTGGATAATCTAGATCAGTGACATGACTTGCATCGCCACGGAATAACATCTCACGCTCAAAGTTCAATAACTCAGGATCTTCTTTCGATGCTTTCTTCCACCATGAATCAAAGTGGCGACCTGACGTTACTTTCAAATCAATACGCTGATCGTAGAAATTAAACAGCTCGTCATCATCGATCAGAATGTCACGACGACGTGATTTATGCTCAAGTTCTTCAACTTCGCGCAATAGCTTACGGTTTTGTTGATAGAACTTATGGCGCGTATCCCAATCCCCTTCAACCAATGCTGAGCGGATAAAGATTTCACGTGATAACGTTGGATCAATATTGCCGTAGTTAACTTTACGTTTGGCAACCACAGGAATGCCATACAGCGTAACTTTTTCAAACGCATGAACAGCAGCAGACTTCTTCTCCCAATGCGGTTCGCTATAACTACGTTTAATCAAGTGACCTGCTAATGGTTCAACCCACTCCGGCTGAATTTTTGCGCCAATTCGCCCCCATAAACGTGACGTTTCCACCAGCTCCGCAACCATCACCCACTTTGGTTGTTTCTTGAAAATGCCAGAGCCTGGGAAGATATTAAAGCGAGCGTTACGCGCACCTTGGTATTCATTTTTCTCTTGGTCTTTCATACCAATATGCGAAAGCAATCCGCTTAATAGCGAAATATGAATACTGTCATAGCTTGCTTCGTTGCCATTCATTTTCAACTCAAGCTCTTTAATCACTTGGTTGACTTGGAAATAGATATCTTGCCACTCACGAATGCGTAAGTAGTTTAAGTATTCTTTCTTACATAAACGGCGGAATTGATTACTAGAAAGCTCTTTTTGTTGCTCTTGGACGTAATTCCATAAATTAACGAACGCAACAAAGTCAGAATCTTTGTCGTTAAATCGGCGATGTTTCTCATCAGACTGTTGCTGTTTATCTGATGGACGCTCACGTGGATCTTGAATAGATAAAGCCGATGCAATGATCATCACTTCACGTAATGCACCATGCTTAGGCGCTTCTAGTACCATACGAGCTAAACGCGGATCAATAGGAAGACGCGCTAATTGGCGACCCATTGGTGATAAACGTTTACGAGGATCTGTGGCTTTAGAGTTAATCGCACCTAACTCTTCCAATAATCGAATACCGTCTTGAATATTACGATTATCGGGCGCTTCTACAAATGGGAAAGCTTGGATATCACCCAAACCAATCGCGGTCATTTGAAGAATAACTGACGCTAAGTTAGTACGTAGAATTTCTGGATCGGTAAATTCTGGGCGCGATAAAAAATCTTCCTCAGAATATAGACGAATACAGATACCTTCTTGAACACGACCACAACGCCCCATACGCTGATTAGCGCTGGCCTGTGAAATAGCTTCAATCGGTAGACGCTGTACTTTAGTACGGTAACTATAGCGACTAATTCGGGCTGTACCCGGATCAATAACGTATTTAATACCCGGAACAGTCAGTGAAGTTTCCGCTACGTTTGTTGAAAGTACAATACGGCGACCAGAGTGTGATTGAAATACTCTGTTTTGCTCACCCGCCGATAGACGTGCGTACAAAGGTAGTATTTCTGTATGGCGTAATTTACGCTTTTCTAACGCATCTGCAGTATCACGAATTTCACGCTCACCGTTTAAGAAGATCAGGATATCACCCTCACCTTCATCACATAGTTCATCGACCGCATCAAAAATTGCATCTAATTGATCGCGATCAGTGTCATCACCGTCTTCAACCACAGGGCGGTAGCGAACTTCTACTGGGTACGTACGACCTGAAACTTCAATAATCGGTGCATTATTAAAATGCTTAGAAAAACGCTCAGGATCGATGGTTGCAGAAGTAATGATGACTTTTAAATCTGGGCGCTTTGGTAATAATTCACGCAGGTAACCCATGATGAAATCAATATTTAAGCTACGTTCGTGCGCTTCATCGATAATGATAGTGTCATATTGACTTAAGAAACGATCGTGTTGAATTTCAGCCAGTAAAATACCGTCTGTCATTAACTTTACATGGCTATGCTCAGAGACCTGATCGTTAAATCGGACTTTATAACCTACGTGAGAGCCCATCTCACATTCCATTTCTTCTGCAATACGAGAAGCAACAGAGCGCGCAGCCAGACGACGAGGCTGAGTGTGGCCGATCATACCGTGGGTACCACGACCGATTTCTAAACAGATTTTAGGTAGCTGAGTAGTTTTACCTGAACCCGTCTCACCCGCCACAATAACCACTTGGTTATTTAAGATCGCTTCAGCGATATCATCTTTCTTCTGGCTTACGGGTAACTGTGCTGGGTATATGATTTTTGGACGCTGAGTACGGCGACGTTCCACCGTTTGCATTGATTTCGCAATCTCTAATGCAATTTCGTCAAATACAGCGTGCTTGGATTTTTCATTTTTAATTCGTGATGCGCCTTGTACACGTTTGTGTAGGCGAAAACGATCGCGCATCATGCAATCTTTAATCGCAGACTTTAATGTTTTTTCGTTATTCAACACGTCTGCTTGAGTTTGATTCGACTGACTCAATTTAATTCCTGTCTTTCAATGACTAATGGATACCGAGAACATCATGATGACAACTCGCTTAGTATCACTTGGCGATTCGAAATTTTTGTTAATTCTATCACAATTAAAGCGGCGTGAGAGCAGGTTAAAAGACAATTACTGGGATGTAATGATGCGATATAGAACATGATGTGTAATGAATAAAAAAATAAAGCCGACTCTAAAGGTCGGCTATTGATTACGCTTTAATTCTAAGTGGATTCTCATTTGATAAATCCAACACTTCCCCTCGCGATGGGAAAACCCTGAAGTGCGTTGTTGGCTCTGTAATTCTGAACATGTGGAAAATTCTAGCCAGTGCCGCCAAACGTAATTTTAAGTTTGATAAATTATCTTTATTCTCATCAAACTCTTCATGAGAACCTGCTTCAGGATCAGCCTCAATATAGTCTTGAGAATAATCATGATTTTCGAGGTTATTGTCGATATCACAACGACCAAAAAGCTCTGCAACAACGCTGTAGCCAACAACCTTATCTAAACCAATGTCTTGTAATGCAAGCTCATCACCGTTTCGAATATGTAGCATTGCATTACAGTAATCTGTAAAAATAGCCTGATTTAATTGCTGACGGCTGTAGTTCATATTGATTAAGTGCTGATTGACGTCTTCAATTGCGTTATTAACACTCACTTGTTCTAGCCCCGCTCCCACCAATAAATCAATAACTTTAGTATCATTGGTATCTGGGTTGATGTTGTCTACAAGCGTTGAAAGTACCGTTCCTGATAAATCATCATCAATCACGCTTAAAACCATTAGCCAATATATTGGAAACGTTGACTGGTAAAGATGGCGCATATCCCAGCCCCAATCATCAGACTTATCATTAACAGTTAAGCAAATCAGGTGTTGATACATTAACTCTCGGTAAGAAGACACCTCAAGCATCGATTTCCAATGTGTATCTAAACCTTTAGCTGTACGCCAGCTTATTTCATTTTCATAATGATTAAATAAAGAATCAAATTCAGGCACATCTTCAATGACTTTGGTTTCTATTTCGAAGTCGTCGGGACCATAACAGGTGATTTTTTTATACGCTGGAATATAAGCAGCTAATGACGGTGCCTGAACATTAACTAAGGTTTGTCCATTACGACCAACATATTTAGCGGTATCGTTAATATGAATATGCCCAGCAAAATGCAGCTTTAAACCACAATCAATGAGCTCTTCAGTAGTTTCTGATGTTGGGACTCGCTTGTGGTTATACGATGAGTCAGCGAACAAATAATAAAAATCGTCAGCGCTGTAGTTTAAATATTCAATAGCAGGGTAATGTGAAAAAACGAGTAATGTTTTTCCTTGCTCATCTGCTCGCTTAATAACATCTTTTAACCAAGTTAATACCTGCGGTTTTTGAACTTTACCATCTTCATACCCTTTTGCATCATGATCCCACTGACTTCCCAGCGGATCCAAAGGTACATGAGTGTTCATGTCTACAGAGCAAATCCAAAAACCTTCTATTGGTTCGACGAGATAACTAGAGTCAGGACATTCTACTGTATAGGCTCCATCAGCAGATATTGCTTGATATACACGATCTTCAAGTTTGTTCGATTTCCATGGCGTTTCATAATAGTGATAATGCGGCTGAGATTGAAAACCAAATCGACCTAATTTTTCCATTAATGGTGTGAAACCTAGAGATTGCATTTTCGGGCTATAGAGTACATCGTCAACTTCATCACTAGGAATAAAGCTTTCAACATCGCCCTGATTGCTGGTTACTTTTACACCAGCACCATCTGATCGTAAGAAGGTCTTATCACAATTTTCACCATAGGGTGTAGTAGGATCGTGATTGCCATGAGTTAAGAAGAACTCCAATCCATATTCGTCACTATATTGTTCAAGTACTTTTTTCAAGCCATCAACATGGGCTTCTTGTCCATCATCAGAAAAATCGCCAACAAGAATAACGAACTTAATGCCCTCTGCAACAATGTCATCTAATGTCGCTTTGAAGACAAAGTAGTTTTCATTAAACATACGAGTAGAACCAACTGAGTCTTGCATCGTTCTAATACAAACTTCGTTATTGTTGAAGTCAAAATCACCATGAATATCATGAAAATGGACATCACCAAGTAAAGCAATTCTATGTGTTTGATCAGTCTGGTTATTATTACTTTGCATTTTACAACCAGGTAATACCGTTGCTGATGTCGCAGCAACACTTGCTGAATTTAATAAAAACTGACGTCTTGATAATTGGTAACTCATATACAACCTTGGTTAATACCCTAAAAAATGGATGGATATTAAGAAGCTGTTATTTCATTTCTATTATTTAAAAATGACAGATTTATTAAATACTTACACGTGGCAATATTCTACCTGCAAATTTTACTTGTGTAATAAGCAACAAAATATGTTTAATATTGATATTCTTAGGCGAGTTGATTACAAATAAAAAAAGCTAGACAATCTCTGTCTAACCCTTTTTATGCAGACTTAAATCCATCGCTATGTATTGTTTTATTTTTATGCTGTCATAGAAGAGGATTCTACGTCATCATTAATAAGGTTTTTTAACCACTTACGACCATAAATCCGATAAGTTGTCAGTCCAACTTTCACGACTTCTTCTGCCAATATAGCAACAAGCACCCAGTGTAATGGCCAGCCTAAAACAATACCCGTGAGTATGGCTAAAGGAATACCTATTGCCCATTGGCCAAATAAATCAATAAAAATGCTGTATTTAATGTCGCCACCGCTACGTAATACCCCACCAATACCCACCATATTGAACACTTTTAGGAACATACCTAACGCCATCACTAAGGTAACATTCAGCGACATTTCAAGGTTCGGTGCTTGAGCCTTTGCCAACCACTCTCCAACAAGCCCACTCGATAGCCAAATAGACACACCTAACACAAAAGCAATAGACACACTCAAAGCTAGAAAGAACCACGACTGATGAAACGCTCGTTGATAATTTTCAGCGCCTAATTCGTGTCCCAAAATCGTTGATGCGGCAACCGCAAAACCAATAAAGGCTGAAATTAATACCGCTTCTATCGGCGATAATAAGCTAATGATGGCAAGCTCTGTTACACCTAATTTGGCAAAAATAACGCTATAAACCAGTATTCCCATCGCCCATGCCCCGTCATGAACAATCATAGGCCAGGCGACATTAAAATAACGTTTCCTTGCTTTGGCGTTACTTGCTGGCTCTATATCTTCCTGTGTAGGTAATACTTTTTTATAGGTTTTATAAGTAATAAACAGCAAAATAGCTGTTTGTGCACCACGCGAAATCGTTGTCCCCAGCGCGGCACCAGCAACCCCCATTTCAGGAAAACCATATAATCCAAAAATTAATAGCGCATTAAGTACGCCATTAATAATGACAGCCACCAGCCCAACATACGTAGGCATTTTAGCTTCGCCTACTGCACGTAAAGCAGATTCAAGCGGTACGACAATGGCTGTAAAAATAATGCTCCAGCCGCAGACATATAAATAATCTCGTGCATAGTGAATAAAGTCGGCTTGATCATTAACCAAAGAAACAATTTGCTCTGGAAAAACACGGTATGCAACAGCAAAAGGCAATGTTAAAAAGATTGCACATACCCAAGATTGCAATAACGTACGTCTCACCCCTTCCATTTTCCCTGCGCCAAAATATTGAGCCGCGAGAACACCAACAGCTCCACTGACGCCAACAACAAGCAATAAATTAAAGAAAAATATGCGGTTACCAATACCAACAGCGGCAACTTGTGACTCACCGAGTTTAGAGACCATGATGACATCGACTAAACCAAGTAATGAAAACAACATAGATTGCATTGATACTGGCAACGCTAGACGCCATGTTTTTTGCCAAAAAGTTTTATCTGCTGAGTATCGCCAGTGTTGCATGACCGCCACCTAATTAATGTTATCTTACTGTGAAGCTGATCATACCTATGTTTACTCAAACACGTTTATTCTAAGCAATCAAAAAGCTTTGCTAGACTATCATTTTTTAATTTCGGAGCTCTGAATGGGGTATATTGATACTTTTACTATTTCGCCAAAATGCCAATCTATTATTATTGATCAAGTACAATCGATTGAACTTGAAAAGCAAAAAATTCTTCAATGTGGCATCAATTATGGCAAAGAGGCATTCAGTATTTATCGAAGAAACCCAGACATGTATATGCTGCTATACACAACGGGTGGAAAAGGGTTATTGAAAACACCAGACAGTGAATGGGCATTAGAAACCGGCAGTGTTATTTATGTACCGCCCAGTTATGAGAATGGCTTTGTCATCCACCCAGATGATAATCCTGATCTTATTTGGGATGTCGCATGGGTCATGCTTGAAAAACATAAGCGTTGGGATGAGAGCTTACCTCATGATATTACCTATCAAGATTCACAATCAGGCTCATTACTATTTAAGACTATCATTTGCTTAAGCGAATCTTTAAGTTTCAACTATCCATTGGGCGATGCGCTATGTAAAAGTATTACCGAACAGATTTGTTTATTAGTGAATACCCAAACCGCCTCTCACTCTCCTAAAGCACTTACCCGTTTAGAACATGTTTACCAGCAAACGAAAAGTCAGTTACATCACCCATGGCAAGTCTCCGATCTGGCCGCCTTATATCCATGCTCTGAGCCGCATTTTCATCGATTATGTCAACAGTATTACCAACAATCTCCCATTGCCTATTTAACTCAAATTCGAATGGAACATGCTGCTGGGCTACTGACTACCACCAATTGGCCAATTCAACATATTAGTGATTTATGCGGTTATCCAAACCCAACCAATTTTAGTACCCGATTTAAAAATTGGAGTAGTTTTACCCCTCGACAATTTCGAACGCAGTTTCAGCCTCAGCTTTAAAACCCCTATTCCTTTGTCGTGATTAAATAATTTTTCTCTCGAAGGCGATATCAGTTAAGCTAGTAAATAAATAAAGTGATAATAAAGCTTGTTAGATAATATACCTTTAACGATGAAAGGATCACCAGATGCAAAACTGCTTTACATATAGTTATCAACTTGATGCAAGTAATGGCGCTTCGCCTCTCTCACTTGATCAAATAAATAACTGGAGCAGTAATGATGGGCTAATGTGGGTGCATTTAAACTATACCGATGAAGAAGCACTAGCATGGATAAAAAATAGTCATTTGCCAGATGTAGAAAAAGAAGCCCTTACGACTCAGCGTATTCGCCCTCGATTAAATCAAACGAAAGAAGGTTTTTTCCTATCATTACGAGGAATAGATTTAGATTCTGATAATCAGTCTGATCCTCCATCAGAAATGGTCTCTATTCGAGGTTACTATACACACAACACCATTGTTACCACCTCAGATCGTCCTGTCAGAGCACTTGATCGTGTCGCGGCACATATAAATGGCGGCTTTGGGCCCAAAACCATTGGTGCATTCATTCTCTGTCTTTGCGATCACCTTACGAGCCATAAAATAGAAGTAATTGATTCCCTCGATGACAAGTTAACCCAGCTTGAAGATCAGGTGATGAATAATAGTGATGACGACCTCCGTAATAATATTGCACAATTAAGACGAGAGACCGTTTATCTTCGTCGCTATGTCACTCCACAACGTGATGCCATCGCTAAATTACTCACTATTGATACTCCACTGCTCTCGCTATCAGACAAACAAAAAATACATGAAGTAAATGAAAAGCTACTCCATGTAATCGATGACTTAAACGCCATTCGTGAACGTGCTAATGTGACACAAGAAGAATTAATGAGCTTACAATCTGAAGCATTAAACCAACGTTTATATTTTCTGTCTTTAATTACCACTATCTTTTTACCACTCGGTTTTTTAACCGGTTTACTGGGTGTTAATTTAGGAGGTATTCCTGGCTCACAAAATCATTGGGCATTTTATATATTCTGTAGCCTGTTATTCGGTGTATTAATACTTCAACTTATCCTTTTTTATCGTAGAAAATGGATATAAAAAACTAAAATAGATAAATTGGTTACATATGTGTAATCCAATATTTTTATTTTTAATGTTGATTTATTATAGGTATTATTAATATTATTAACTTAAACTGAAAAAATAATAAGGACAATAATGTTCAAATCGCTACGTACACTATTTCGACAACTGACGAATGATCCTAATAGTAATAAAGCCGTTGATACTCCAACGCTTCATTTAGCTATGGCTTCTTTATTATGTGAAGTAGCTATTGCCGACCATGAGAAGGATCCAAGAGAAGAGCAAGCTAAAATTCAGCTTCTAATGAAATTACTTGAAGTTGATGAAATCACATCAAAACAACTACTTGATAAAGCTCAACTACAAGCAGAGGCGTCTGTTTCTCTTTATGATTTTACTAATAAATTACGTTCACTTGAGCAACCAGAACGCTATCAATTAGTTGAAGCAATGTGGCAAGTTGCCTACGCTGATGGTGTGATAGACCCACAAGAAGAGGCTGTCATTCGCCAAGTTTCTGATTTAATATATTTAGATCATTCTGCATTTATAAAAGCCAAAATCAGCGCTAAAAATACTGCAAGCTAACCTATTTAAGAGCTATAACTATAGCTCTTTTTTTATTACCCCTTTCTTGATAGTTTTAATATCAAGACCTATCCTATGTATAGAGTGCAAAGTTAAACATATACTAATTTTTATGCACCTTTATATATTTTACTAGACAATTAAAGCAATCATTTAATAGGCAAATTTTAATAACACTATTATGTTATTAACATAGCGGCATTGATGGATAATATAACCATTTATGCTTTTTATTTAGAAAGAAAGACAGGTTTGAATATATAGACACTCCTGCCTAATTTATATTTTTATATTGATACTTATTTTAATAACTTCGCTATATGCAACGTACAATGGAAAAGTTTAAAAAATACTTTCCATTTATAATCATATAGATAGAAACACTGAAATTACTGCCTTATTAAATATTTGTTGGCTTGAAACTTGTACATTTTTTCAATGATGAACAAAACAATGCATGTCCATAAGTATTTTTAACTGAGTGAGGCAAGATATGAAGTGTTTGAAACACTCCCTGCTAGTTAGTTCGCTGGCTTTGTTCGCAAGTCCAGCTTACAGCATCATTCCCCACCCTTTTACAGATGATGGGGGGTGTCCACAAGAAGCCATCTTATTCCAAGGCGATCCAAGTGTCGTTCACAAACTTGATTTGTCGACAGGCTTCTATCAAAACTCTGATCCAATGACAGCGACTATCACTGCATCTGGTTATAACGAATCCGATGACTATGTTTACGGTCATGATAAAACTTCACAGACAGTAGTTAGAATTAATCAACTTTATCAACATGAAAGTTTAGCTGTAACAGGCTTACCAGCGACAACTTACATTACAGGTGATGTGATTAACAACAAATTGTACTTGTACAAAAATGGGGCTGGATTATATGAAATTGATTTAGTCACTTTAGCAGCGACAAATATCATGGCCTCATCGACGGCAACGCTTGGTTTGACTGACATGGCTTTCCACCCAGGTGGGCGTCTGTTTGCTGTGAATAATAGTAACCAACATTTATATGAAATTGTTGACCTCAACACAGGCAACGCAACTTTCAATGATCTCGGTGATATAGGCTTACCATCTGGTACTTATGGAGCTCAATATTTTGATTCAGCTGGCTTTCTCTATCTAAGCACCAACGGAAACGGACATGTTTATCAAATTGATTTGACTGATTTATCCTCTATCAGCCCAACAGCAGTGTTCTACTCTAACGGTCCTTCTACTAATATAAACGATGGTGCACGATGTGTTAGTGCAGCTATTACCTCGGAAAATACAGACTTTGGTGATGCACCGGACACCTATAAAACCTTACTCACTAGTAATGGTGCTCGACACTATAATGTATCAAGTGTTAATTACTTCTTTGGCCCTACTGTAGATACAGAGCCAGATGCCATTCTTTCCCCTAACTCTGATGATGCCGATAACATTGCGGATGAAGACGGTATCTCATTCCCTGCGAACTTTAAGCAAGGATCTGATGGTTTAGTCAATGTAACTATCGGTGGTTCTGCTTCAGGTTTCGTAAATGCATGGTTTGACTGGAATAATAATGGTGTGTTTGACGAAGCAACTGAGCATGCTGTTACTGATGAGGTGCTTATCGGTGGTGATGGTACAACACCTGCCAGCCATGTTCTTAAAGTGAGAGTTCCTGATGATGCTGCGACTGGTCAGATATGGGCTCGTTTCCGTATTTCACGAGATTCGGGAGTTCTCTCATACGGCGGTGCTTCCTATGGTGAAGTAGAGGATCATCAAGTTACTGTCGATTCACAAACTGTTACTCACAATTGGTACCCTTCAGCAGGTTCATGGGTAACACTGGCATTTGAGGATGATTGGCCGCAAGAAGGTGACTTTGACTTCAACGATATAGTAATGTACTACCGTGTAGACAAAGTGACTAATTCGTCTGGCGACATTCTTCGCTATGATATCTACGGAAACCTACGTTCTTACGGTGCAGACTTTGCTAATGGCTTCGCTGTTAAGCTTGATGGTATTGCAGCCACAGCAGTCGATTCAGACAGAACCAAACTTGTCATTAATGGCGCTACTCAACATGCGACACAAGTTCTAGAGTCTGGTACAACAGATGCTGTCGCTATTGCTACGAATAATCTTAAAACGGAAATTCCAGGTCCTACTTGTTCTGGTCCATTAGGGACTTATTATCGAGTATGGGCAGGTTGTACGGATGACGCTGCAGATTTATTCGAATTTGAAATGAGTATTCCGTTCTCGTCACCTATTGCAGCCTCTAGTGCCCCTAGCATGCCACTAAATCCATTCTTATTCGGTACCCCTGGTATTGATCATGGTGACGGTACTCGTGCAACCGACGGTCGTGCAATCGAAATTCATTTGAAAAATGCTGATGTAACAAGTAAGGCAAGTACTGCTTACTTTGCTACAGAACAAGATGCATCGGTTTATGTTGATGCAGATTGCCCTGGACCTAGCTGTAACACTTACCAAACTTCAAACGGTATACCTTGGGCTATTTTAGTTGATGGCACTTGGGATCACCCAAGTGAAGGTATTAATGTACTAACCGCATATCCAGATCTACAAGCATTTTCAACATCAGGTGGTGCAACTAATACAGATTGGTACCTTCGTGCTAACGCTGATGTAACTCAGCTCTTTGAATAATGGTAGGGAGTATTTAACGATGAAAAATTTATATGTGACTCTTTTTACTGCTGCTCTACTATTTGGTTGTGGTGGCGGTGGTGGTGATGATGGCGGCTCAACAAGTGCTGCATCACCAGAAGCATCTCCAGCAGCACCTGAAGTAAGCGATTCTGTTAGTGGTGCAGCACCAGTAACTGTTTCGAAGTTTGAGGATCTTGTTATTCCAGATAATTATGATTTGATTACTACCTATGATATGCCAATTAAGATAGACCTAAACACTTCTGAACCAATGAGTTTGAGTGTTTACTGTGATTATAATGTTGCTGACGATGGAACACTGACTCCAATTGCAAGTAGTCGCATTATTTCAGGTCAAATCGAAAATGGTGATTTTAATGGCGTTATTGCTGCAACGAGTTCAGTAAAATCTCTACTTATTGAGGCTTGGTATCAAGATACGACTAAAGCACCATTCCAAACTGTAGTTAATGCAGATGTTAACGGAGTTACCATCTCTAATTAATTCAAATAAGGCCAACTTTTACAACGGAGGAAAGTTGGCCATTTTTTTCAAAATGAACGTAAGAAAAACAGCTTTATTATTATTCCTATTTATATTTCTCGCTTGTAAAGGTGATAATGACCAACAAGCTACCACATCGCCATCTGAAAATACTTCAAATCTAATTGAAAGTTCATCAATTCAAGATGAAGTCGTAAATGATATTTATCTTGAAGGTGTCGTAACCGATAATTTTCTCCCTCAAAACACCTCACCATTAAACGATGACGAGATTTTTGAATCTATCGATAATAGTCAAGAAAATGAGATGAATTCGCAAGAAATAGTAAATAATCAAAACACTGAAACATCAACAAATAGTTCAGAAGAAATCCATTCTGTAAATAATATCGTTACATTCAGTACCCATTTTAAACAAGGTTCTGATGCTCTCATTGAAATTCAAACTCAAAAAGATATTAACTTTTTTCTTAATGCTTGGTTTGACTGGAATAACAATGGAATTTATGAAAATAATAATGAATATGTCTTAGTGAATGAACAATTAATATATGAAAAAGATAAGCCTTTTCATAAATTAAAAATTAGAGTACCAGAAAAATCATCTACAGGTCAGATATGGACAAAATTTCAATTATCTGAGCTTCAAAATAACAGCACTATAGATAAAAACACCCCCCCTATAACGGACATAGAAGAAGAGCATAACGTTACTATTGAAGCTCAAAACTTAATACATAATGTTTATCCATCTGAAAATAAATGGGTTACTTTAGCCTTTGAAGATAGTTGGCCATTTATTGGTGATTTCGACTTTAATGATGTCGCTTTACTTTACCGTGTAGACAAAATCACTAATAATCAAGGTGATATTGTACGCTATGATATTTACGGCAGCCTTAAAGCTTATGGCGCTAACTTAGCCAATGGCTTTGCAGTAAAACTTGACGGCATTCCTTCAGAAAAAGTAGATGGCTTGTTAACAAAACTTGTTGTTAATAATACAACCTTACATAATGTCCAAACGTTAGAACAAGGAACCATTGATGCGGTTATTATTATCAGCAATAACCTTAAAGATGAGATAGAACAGCCTACCTGTACAGGAGAACTTGGTGCTTTTTATCGAGTCTGGAAAGGATGTTTTGATGACGCTCCTAACCAATATATTTTCATTGCCAGCATTCCATTTATCACGCCTATTCCCCCTTCTGATGTTCCAAAAATGCCACTTAATCCATTTATTTTCGGTACTCCTGATATAAATCATGGCTCAAATATAAGAGGTATAAACGGTAGAGAAATTGAAATTCATTTAAAAAATCATGATGTCTCATCAAAAGCAAATATATCTTATTTTTCAACGCAAGATGACACATCTATTTTTATTAAAAATAGATGTCCAGGTATTGGTTGTGATACCTATCACAATTCAAGTGGATTACCTTGGGCAATACTCGTTGAATCGATTTGGAATCATCCTAGTGAAGGTTCCAATATATTACAGGCATATCCAGAGCTTACAAACTTCGCAATTTCGGGAGGCGGTGAAAATACTGACTGGTATATAAGAAGTAACGCTAACTTAGAGAAGATTTATGAATAATTCAATATTTTTTGGCACCTAACTTGCGTTAATAAATAACTGAACATATCTCTCTATAATTTTTTGATAATTATTTAAGTCTAATAAATGAAATTATTAATTCTATTAGTTGTAACTTTTCTTTTTGGTTGTAGAAGTGACACTTCTCCTGAAGCTGAGGAAAATATTAGTTACAATGAAGCTTCAGATTTGAGTGTTCAACAAAATATCGATGAACCCAGTGCCCCTCAGAATAATTCATCTATAGACACACAAGTAATTGATAATAGTCCCCCCCAAGATATTCTAAATGACTCTTCAACAACTGGGGCAACTGAGCAAAGTAATCATCAATTGTTAACTCCTTCTTTACCTGATGAAATAAAAGTTGAAAGTGAGCAGCACAGCGAAGAAGCGCCTTCATCGCAAAATGATAGCGGTAATAGTTCAGAGCCTATCTTATTAGGAGAGAATATTTCAGATTTAGAACCAGCAGAACCAGCAGAACCAGCAGAACCAGCAGAACCAGCAGAACCAGCAGAACCAGCATCAAATAATGAAAATGATGTAACAGCAAGTGACTTTAGCGAACTTTTCTTTCCTAATGATTTCAATTTAAACAGATCTTATGATATGACAATAAAACTCGATTTCAATACGGTAAAAACGTTAAGAATTAGCATTTACCAAGACTTTAATGTTATGACGAGTGGATCAGTATTGCCAATCTCATCGAGTCTGCTTACTTCCGGTACAATTGTGAATGGTGATTTTAATGGCACAATCCGTGTTACTCATTCTATGGAATTTATACTCATTCAACTTTACGACAGTAATGCCAACCAGCTCTTCTATCAGGCAGTAAAAGAAACATCACCAAGCGGCATTACTATTGTTGAATAGCCATTTAAATGAACAAGGATGAATAGTTACTGTGGATTACTATCTCATTATTTAATATCAATTGTTCGACTGGCTTTTTTATATTGCACTCGCCACCCTTGCCATCGTGGTAATTCCCATCGTTTTGGATCTGGTTTACGGTTGCCAGACTGATAATTTGCAACAACAAGTTTACGATGAATATCATATTCTATAGCCATCACAAGATCAGTGAGTTTAACTTCACACGGGTAACGCTCATCAAACTCTTGCCGTTCCCATTCAGGGATCCCCTCAAAGGTAAAATCTGAAGGTTCAAAGAGCTCGAGATCATCAATATGTTCAATCCCTAAATCTTCAATTTGTTGCGATAGCCATTCAATGGCATCAACCGGCTCAGGTGCACGTTTAACAAAATCTGCATTATATAAACCCAATGCGAGATATAAATTCCACTGCGAGATATCTGAGATAATTCGAGGTGCAAGATCTGGCATTACTTCACTTGCAAGTAGCATATCGACAATAGCAGAGCGTGCTGATTGCCCTTCAGGTTCAATCCATTGAGTATCAATAACCCGTCCAGCATAAATCCGCTGGACAGCCGTTTTAAAACTGCCATCCTGTTGCTCGATGGTATCACCTTGAACCAACTCACCTAACTCAGCATTATTTATTTGTGACAAGGTAACGGGAGAGCTACACGTTGCCAAAATGCGGTTTTGTTTAACCCCTCTTCCTGGTAAGGCAAATTGATCAAATACGATCACTGCTTGAGATAATGATCCATCTATCGGCGGGTTATCAATTAATGAATCTTTCGCACTACTGACTTCAATAATACCGTTACTCATTGCTTGCTGACGTTTTTCCCGACGAAGAAAAACCAATTCAGGTACCGCCTTAATTACAGTATCTTGCCATAACTCTCGCTTAAATCGGCTAGCAACAGACAGCTCTGGAAGTTCAAGTAACTCTCGCATTTGAACTGACAACAAACGCGCTTCTGCTAGCATATTGTCATCTACCACAAGCCATTCTGGACACTCATCCATACGCACCATTTTTATTAATGCCGTCGCATCACAAAATACGTTACCCAGCCATCGATACAGTTGTTCAATATTTTCTTCTGATCGCGGTGGCTGCCATAACCGTTGCGGAATAGACAATGCAGCAGCAAGATCGACCATTGCTTCTTTATTTGCTCGGGTATCCATCGCTGTTATTAAGTGGGCAAATAAAGTATCGATAGGTAGTTGATATAAACAACGGCCATAATCAGTAATAACTTCATTTTCAGTCATAGCTCCCATCGACAACAAAGCCTGCTGCGCTGCAACAAAGGTTTTTTCAGGTAGAGGATCAATAAACGAAAGTTGGCTGAGTTTTGCGTTACAACATAAAGCAGCCAAATAGGCTTCTACCAATTCTTCGCGTTGCAACTCTGGCGGTGTTAATAACTCTAGCGCTGCGGCTTTACCATACAAGCGAATACAAACACCATCTGTTACGCGCCCTGCACGCCCTTTCCGCTGCTCTGAGCTTGCTTTGGAAATAGCGTGTAATGATAATACTGTTCGACCGTTTCGCTGGTGAGTACGACGCTCTAAACCAGAATCAATGATCAACGTAACCCCTGGGATAGTTACCGAGGTTTCAGCCACATTTGTCGCAACAATAATGCGTTGCTTATCACTTTGTGTTAGAGCCCGCTTTCTTTCATCATCGGTAACGGAAGCGTGTAATGGAATAATATCAATGAATCCTGCTTGTATTTGCTCACTAAACTGTTGCGTTAGTGCATTTTGCGTTGATGCTATCTCTTTTCTTCCGGGTAAAAAGATCAAAATGTCTTGGTGGCTATCAATATGCGTTTGAACCAAGCTAGTTATCCGCTTATCGATATTCGTCACATCGGGCATATCTCGACTATCAGAGGTATGATGCAACACATTCACCGCAAAATTACGCCCTTTAGCTTGTAAGTGCTGTGCGGATAAATAGTTAACTAATCGTTGGCTATCAATCGTTGCAGAAGTAATAACTAAACGATGAGATTGTTGCTGTTTGAGTAACGCAAGCAGAAGATCAGTATCCCAACGTCTTTCATGGAACTCATCAATAATAATTGTTGAGAACTGATCTAAATTACCTTCACTTAACCAACGTAATGCAACACCGGGGGTCGCATAAATAATATCCGTATTTTCATCAAAGTGATGCTCAAAACGGATCGCATAACCAACGGATAACTGATCTGGGTTTGCGTCTTCTGTTAATAAATATTCAGCTAGCGATGTACAAGCAACCCGTCGAGGCTCAACCACCAGCACTTTTCCATAAATAGCAGCCCATAGTGGTAGACGGGTTGATTTACCCGACCCCGTTTCTGCTTCAACAACAATATGTTCATCACGTAACAAGGCTTTAAATTGTTGCTCAATGCTATCTATAGGTAACTTGTTCTGCATATCTAATATATCTTTAATGAATTCAACGCTATTTTCGCAATTATTACCTACCTTGTCAGTGAGAATCATAATATTCATTAAACTTGCTATTCGTATCAACCTAATTGTTTATTCCATCATCACTTAGGTTTTATTTCTTTGTGTAAACGCCACTAATTTCATCGAAAAATTGACTTTTTTTTGTAACTCCCTAGCCTTACAGCATCAACTTATGGAGGCAACGCCACATGACAACGAAAACCATATTTAATCCTGAGCTTTGGAACGAAGTTGAAGGCTTTGATTTTGAAGATATTACTTATCATCGCGCCAAAGATCAGGGTACTGTTCGTATCGCAATTAATCGTCCAGATTGCCTAAATGCATTTCGCCCCAAAACAGTTGATGAGCTTTTCACCGCACTCGATCACGCTCGTCAATGGTCTGATGTAGGCTGTGTATTACTAACGGGTAATGGCCCATCTCATAAAGGCCAGTGGTCATTCTCATCGGGTGGCGATCAACGTATTCGTGGTAAAGATGGCTATAAATATGAAGGCGAAGAAGCGGGTACTGCTGACGTTGCGCGTATGGGTCGACTTCATATTCTAGAAGTACAACGCATGATCCGCTTTATGCCAAAAGTCGTTATCGCGGTTGTTCCCGGTTGGGCTGTTGGCGGCGGTCATAGCTTACACGTTGTTTGTGATTTAACGCTGGCATCTAAAGAACATGCCATATTCAAGCAAACCGATCCTGATGTTGCGTCGTTCGATTCTGGTTACGGCTCTGCGTATCTGGCTAAAATGATCGGTCAAAAACGTGCCCGTGAAATCTTCTTCTGTGGTTTTAATTACAGCGCACAAGAAGCCTATGAAATGGGCATGGTGAACAAGGTTGTTGATCACTTTGAACTAGAAGAAGAAGCACTTCGTTGGGGTAAAGAAATCACAAGTAAATCACCAACAGCAATGCGTATGCTAAAATACGGTTTCAACCTTCCAGATGATGGTTTAGTCGGTCAGCAACTGTTTGCTGGTGAAGCAACGCGTCTTGCTTACGGCACTGAAGAAGCACAAGAAGGTCGTGATGCGTTCCTAGAAAAACGCGATCAAGATTTTAGCCGCTTCCCTTGGCATTACTGATCGACTCAATTTCTAGATAGATAAAAGCCACTTACTGATTATCAATAAGTGGCTATACTGCTTTACTCATTTATTTTGCTATGAATCCTAACGTAGAATAATCAATCGAAACAACACTGAAGCCTTCGCTAAATAGTGATTTATGACACATCTCCTTGCGTAAATGTCTTGTTAATCTCCCCCATCGTTGGTCAATATTTTTAAATTGAGTATACCGTTGTGACGAGACGATATTGTTCAAAAAAATGATTTATAAAATATGGCACGCGTTCACGCATATAAACTAATTACATCATTAACTCGCCAAAAAACGTCACTAAAACCAAGTATCAATTTAAAAAACAGCATTTTCACAAATAATATGGCTCAACTTTCAAAATAAGTGATCATACCCTTTGTATTCTTATCTTTGACGTTCTAGCATTAGTGACCAACTGAAAACTTGCACTTGTTTTCAATTTTAATCTTCTAGCTACAGAGTCTATTTGCATGAACAACGATAAAAGACCTTTATATATCCCCTATGCAGGTCCTGCACTACTTGAAACACCTCTTCTTAACAAAGGTAGTGCATTCTCTGTCGAAGAACGTATGTTCTTTAACCTTGAAGGGCTTCTTCCTGAAGCTATTGAATCTATTGAAGAACAAACAGAACGTGCTTATCAGCAATACCTAAAGTTTGATAACGATATGGATAAGCACATTTATCTGCGAAATATCCAAGACACCAATGAAACCTTGTTTTACCGTTTGGTAGAAAATCACGTAACAGAAATGATGCCAATCATCTATACCCCTACAGTGGGATCTGCGTGTGAGGATTTCTCAAATATTTACCGTCGTGGTCGTGGTCTATTCATTTCATACCCAAACCGTGATCGTATTGAAGACATGCTGAACAACGCGTCTCGTCAGAACGTTAAAGTGATTGTTGTAACCGATGGTGAGCGTATCCTTGGTTTAGGTGATCAAGGTATCGGTGGTATGGGCATTCCAATTGGTAAGCTTTCTTTATATACCGCGTGTGGTGGTATCAGCCCAGCTTATACTTTACCTGTTGTTCTTGATGTTGGTACCAATAACCCGCAACGTTTATCTGATCCTATGTACATGGGTTGGCGCCATACCCGCATTACCGGAAAAGAGTACGATGCGTTTGTTGATGAATTTATCCAAGCCGTAAAACAACGTTGGCCTGAAGCATTAATTCAATTTGAAGATTTCGCACAAAAAAATGCAATGCCTTTACTTGAGCGTTACAAAGATAAAGTTTGTTGCTTTAACGATGATATTCAAGGCACAGCAGCGGTAACTGTTGGCTCTCTACTTGCGGCATGTAAAGCAGCAGGCAATAAACTGTCTGAGCAGCGTGTAACCTTCCTTGGTGCGGGCTCGGCAGGTTGTGGGATTGCAGAAGCGATTATTGCACAAATGGTGTCTGAAGGTATTTCTGATGCACAAGCGCGCAGTCAAGTATTCATGGTTGACCGTTGGGGCCTACTCATTGATGGCATGCCAAATCTACTCAACTTCCAACAAGCTCTTGTTCAGAAAAATGCACAATTAGCAGATTGGGATGTGGCAGATAATAACATCTCACTCCTTGATGTTATGCGTAATGCAAAACCAACGATTTTAATCGGTGTATCTGGTGTTCCGGGACTGTTTAGTGAAGACGTGATCCGTGAAATGTTCGCGCACTGCGAACGCCCTATCATTTTCCCACTTTCCAACCCAACCAGCCGCGTTGAAGCAACACCGTTTGATTTGATCCGTTGGACGGATGGTAATGCACTTGTTGCAACAGGTTCACCATTTGAGCCTGTGATTTATGAAGGTAAAACTTATCCAATCGCACAATGTAATAACAGTTACATTTTCCCAGGTATTGGTTTAGGGGTATTAGCCATTAATGCTCGCCGTGTTACCAATGAAATGCTAATGGAAAGTAGTCAGGCCTTAGCGGAGTGTTCTCCACTTGCTATTCATGGACATGGCCCACTATTACCGCCATTAGAAGATATTCAGAAAGTCTCACGTAAAATTGCTTTTGCCGTTGCGAAGAAAGCGGTAGAACAACATAAAGCACCGAAAAACTCCGATGAACGTATCCGTGAAAAAATCGATGCTAACTTCTGGAAATCAGAATATCGTCGTTACAAACGAACTTCGTTCTAAACCTCAGTTTAAAAAAGGTGCCAATCTGGCACCTTTTTTTAATGTAAGTAATACTGCGCCTTTACTTGTTATTGAATATTATTTCAGCAGTCATAAGGTAAAATGACAATACGCAGACATTTACCTCTTAATTAATAAACATTTTATTAAATGATTAGGGTAAGATATAAGATAAGAACTTTGTACTTTCGTGGATAATTATGAAACTGCTCAACTTCATCCGTATTTCTGCAGTTATCTGTATCTTATTTGTTTCAACATTATTGTTATTTGATCGTTGGGTTTCAGCTCGTACATCTGATCGCATTTATCATGATATCTCTACAGTACCCAAACATTCTGTGGGATTAGTTCTTGGAACAAGTAAATATATAGCTAAGACACTAAACCCATATTATGAATATCGTATTACAGCAGCATTAGATTTATTTAAACAAGGTAAAATAGATTATTTTTTACTCAGTGGTGACAATGCACACCGCTCATATAATGAACCTTGGACGATGAAACGAGATTTATTAAAAGCAGGTGTTCCTGATGACAAAATTGTTTTAGATTATGCTGGGTTTCGAACGCTTGATTCTATCGTCCGCGCAAAAGAAGTGTTTGAAACGGATAACTTTACAATTATTACCCAACAATTCCACTGCGAGCGCGCCCTATTTATTGCTGACAGTTATAACATAAAAGCTACATGTTTGGCGGTACATGAGCCAAATGGTACGGCACAACTTAAAATCCGTATTCGAGAAGTACTTGCTCGTGTTAAAGCATTGAGTGATCTGTTTATACTGAATGTTCAGCCTAAGTTTCTAGGCCCTAAAGAACCTATTATAAAACCCGCACCTTCCACTGTTATCAGTGATGATACTGCACCATCTTCAGCTATTAATAGTCAAAAGCAGTTTGATAATTTAGCAGTGACAAAAAGTAACACTTCAAAGTAAAACATAAAGCCAGTGATTTCACTGGCTTATATTTTTAACCTGTCTTTAGCTTTTATCTCTCATCATCTTCATAAACCTATGCTTTACATCTTTCATATGATGAAAAACGTCGGTTTTCATCTTCTTTTTTAACTCTGTACGTTTAGTCTGTCTCTGCATCCCTGCCATTTTACTGCCCATCTTTGCGTCAATAATTTGTCGGAAAACATATTAGCACAGGCTACAAAAGTTATAGCGGCGATTCTTTGTGATCAACACCTAAATTATTAGTCATTGATAGAATGATATTGCTCTATTTTCTTAACCTTCGAATAAACAATAAAATATCTTTTTATTTCAATCGTCTAGAAATAACAAAATCACTTAATTATCACCAAAAATTAACCGATTATATACATAAGTCTCAAATTCTTTCGTTAACAAGCCTTATATTAGCAGCGCAACTAGATGCATTAACTACTGGCCTTGCTATTGGAGAAACGCTATGACAGCGCTCACACTCACGATTAAACAATGGATATTGAATCGTAATAGTCTAATTATCATTGCAGATATACTTTTGTTTTTAACGCTACTAAACACGCTACCATTTGAAGCTAATATCACATTAGGGCTTAGTATATTAAGCTTTATCGCTGTGCTCTGGTTAACTGAAGCATTACATGTCAGTGTCACTGCCATTCTCGTTCCCTTACTCGCCGTATTCTTTGGTGTTTTTCAAACTCAGCAAGCATTAGCAAACTTCTCTAATCCAATTATATTTCTCTTTCTTGGAGGCTTCGCGTTAGCTGCAGCATTGCATAAACAGCAACTCGATCAAGTCATTGCAGATAAAGTGCTAGTAGCTGCAAAAGGTAAAATGTCTGTTGCCGTATTAATGCTATTTGGTGTAACAGCAGGGCTATCAATGTGGATAAGTAATACAGCCACTACCGCAATGATGCTGCCATTAGTACTAGGGGTATTAAATAAGGTTAATAGTAAAACAGGTCATAACACTTATGTCTTTACCCTACTTGGTATTGCTTATTGTGCCAGTATTGGCGGCATTGCCACGATTGTCGGCAGCCCTCCTAATGCCATTGCAGCCGCAGAAGCAGGATTAAACTTTACCGAGTGGATGTACTTTGGCATACCTGTGAGTCTTTTTTTGTTACCGCTAACCGTTGGTCTGTTATATATTCTTCTAAAACCAAATTTAAATCACACCTTTGAGATTGACCACACTCCTGTCACTTGGACAAAAGGAAAGTTTCTTACTCTAGTTATTTTCCTTCTCACAGTTAGCTGTTGGATTTTCAGCAAACCTATTAACGCATTTTTAGGTGGGTTCGCTAAATTTGATACGCTGGTTGCCTTAAGCGCCATCGTATTATTATGTGTATCACGCGTGGTTAGCTGGAAAGATATTCAAAAATCAACAGACTGGGGTGTACTTATTCTATTTGGTGGCGGTATCTGTTTGAGCAATATATTAAAAGCCACGGGAACAAGTGTCTTCTTAGCACAAGAGTTAAGTACGTTTTTAAACCAAGCGGGTTTATTCCTTACTATTTTAGTTGTTGCTATCTTTGTTGTTTTTCTCACCGAGTTTGCAAGTAATACTGCCAGCGCAGCGCTGTTAATCCCTGTATTTGCAACCGTTGCAGAAGCATTAGGTGTATCGCCTGTTGTGTTATCAGCTCTTATTGCTATCGCGGCTTCTTGTGCCTTTATGCTGCCTGTTGCGACACCACCTAATGCGATCGTATTTAGTACAGGCTATATAAAACAACAAGAAATGATGCGTGTTGGTATTTATCTCAATATCTTATGTATTGCATTTCTAACAATATTTACTTGGCTATTCTGGTAATTTTAATAAAAAATACATATAAAGAAGGTGCCTGCCAACACCTTCTTTATCTATTATTTCATAATAAGGTTATGAGTAACCTTTCATTGTTTCCATTTTCTTTTTCTAATTTACACTTTCCTTTTTTTTCTATTTTTTTTAATTGCTCTTCTTCTAAAGCAAAAGGTAATAATAATAAAATACTTTTTATACCTTCATTTCGTGATAATAATAATAATCGAATAATATTCTGCGTATCACTGGCACTGCTTGATAATACTTTTAACGCCTGTTGATGTAACTTTTCTGCTGGGCTTATTTGTGAATATGTGCCTGTTTTAATATTTAATTCAAAAGATGAAATGATGTTTTTTACAACATCAATAAATGTCCATTTTTGATTACAAAGAAGCGAGAGGAAATGCGTGTAATCAAATATGATTTGCTCTTTTTCTGATGTGTTCAACATTGTTTCCATAACTATCCTTAGGTAGAAACATAACATCTTCTAGCATTAACTTAATGTCCTTATCACTATACGACTAGTAGAATAACAAACTAAATCACCCAACCTTGATTTGTGATTATCGTCACATAAAACATTTGATTTAACATTACAAAAAACACTTTCAAAACAAAGATTTAACAACAAGAAACCTTTTATTATCACTACTCATTTATGATTAAGCATGTTACGTAACCATATATTCTGTGGTAGCAATACCCCAAGATCTCCTTTAATACACAAAAAAAAATGCTTAACCATTCGATCAGGTTATTGAGAATAACAATCAATCGATATATTTAAGCGCGTAATTTTACCTTTAAAAACGCTGTACCATTATATAACTGCTTTATATGGTAATCATTTTGAAAAACGACTGGAAAATTTGTCAATACAAGACTAAAATCGCCTTGTTTTGGGGAGTAGTCACAATTGTTCGTCTGTCGTCATCTCGAAGTTTACACTTCCGGCAGCCGTGAATGGATTTGCATTATTATTCATGCACCATTTTGACGAGACCAATGCCATTATCGCTTGCACATTGGTGCAGTCATACTCAAACACTCAGAGGTTTGAGTTTTTAATGCGCGTAAGGTTGATTGTGAAACACCCTTTTACCCTGCCTTCCGCGTTTTTAATCTTTATGCGATAACATATTGTTGCCAAACTATATTGCCTTTTTATAGGCATATAACTTTATACTTATAAAAAACTAATATTTATTATTTAGTTTATAAAATAACAATACGTTATCGCTTTAAGGTCGATTTTTAGGAGAGACTCTATGAGCCTTTTTAGCTATGAAGGGTTCGCTGTATTAACAGTGTTAATGTTTGCGTTGGATTTGTATCAAACACGTGGTGGTAAGATTTCCATCAAGAAAGCAGCTATCTGGAGTGTATTCTGGGTTTTTCTCGCTTTCTTATTTGCGGTGTTTATCTACTTCAATTGGCAGTTGATGGCACCAGAAAGTACCTACAGTAATTCAAAAGCAGCAACTGCTTTTGTCACGGGCTACTTATTAGAAAAATCATTAAGTGTTGATAACTTATTTGTTTTCGCCCTAATTTTTGGCCAATTTATGGTACCTGAGCGTTTACGCCCGCGCGTATTAATGCTCGGCATTGTCGGTGCGCTTTTTTTACGTGGTGGTATGATCGCAGTCGGTGCTCAACTCTTGGATGACTTCCATTGGGTTATGTACATCTTTGCCGTTTTCCTTCTTTACACTGGTTTCAAACTCTGGAAAGAAGATGAAGAAGAACAAGAAGACTTCTCAGATGCGTTACCGGTACGTATTGTAAAACGCTTCTTTAAAGTTACAGATGATTATCACGACCATAAAATGTTCGTTAAAGGAGAGCATGGTTGGTTAGCGACACCATTACTTGTTGTGGTTGCAGTGATCGCGCTTACCGATGTCATGTTTGCACTCGATTCTATTCCTGCGATCTTTGCGGTAACACGTGAACCGTTCTTGGTGCTTACTGCTAACGTATTTGCATTACTAGGCTTACGCTCACTGTATTTCGTACTTGAGGGTATGTTAACGCGTTTCTGCTACCTACGTGTCGCACTGGCATTTATTCTAAGCTTCATTGGCTTGAAGATGCTTTT
The DNA here is from genome assembly GCF_003026755.1 of Photobacterium sp. GB-50. NCBI lineage: Bacteria > Pseudomonadati > Pseudomonadota > Gammaproteobacteria > Vibrionales > Vibrionaceae > Photobacterium > Photobacterium sp. GB-50. The sequence continues at coordinate 67,887 of NZ_PYNX01000014.1, read as the reverse complement.
AGTCGGTACCGCTTGGGCTATCCCAACAGCGGTATCACTGTGTGTCATTGTTCTTACTATTTCCATCGCCATTGGCGCATCGCTATGGAAAACACGTAACGACGAACAAACGCCTATCAATCATGAGTAAAAAGTAAAAAAAACGCCACAGTAAGTCTGTGGCGTTTTTTTATCTTTATTGTCTAAGCTAATTTAGCAACAATAGTTTGAATATCAACAGGGTTAGTAACAATATAGTCAGGTTTAATCAGCGCTAATTGCTGATGATCGCTGTCTTTTTGGGTATCAACCCATACACTCTTAATACCTGCATTTTTAGCACCTATAATATCTGCCACCAATGAATCCCCCATATGGATGACTTCTTCAGGTTTACAGTTCACCAAGTTTAGTGCTTTTTCAAAAATACTTACTGCCGGTTTTTCCTCAGGCTCTTCCCCACCCACAATAATATGATCAACATATTGCTGCATTTCTGTTGCGGCCAACTTTGGATGTTGTGAAAAAACCGGACCATTGGTAATAACAACCAATTGATATGATTTGCGCAATGCCAACAGCGTTTCTTTCATCTGAGGAAAAAAATCAAAGCTAGCCATACGAGATTGATCAAAGCATGCTTGAATAGCGACTGCAGCATCAAAAGATAACTCAATGCCCTGCTCTTTAAATAAAACTAAAATAAGGTTTTGGCGGAAGAGAAGCTCATCGGATATTAGTGGCACTAGCTCAGGTAATTCATCATTGAGTTTTTTATATACACCTGCAATATAGCGTTCTAAAAACATGTCTACATTTAATTGTGGGTACAAATTACTGACATATAATTTCAGCTCGTTCGCGGCATGTTTGTCAGCTAAAGACGTTGCACACAAGGTTTCGTCCATATCGAGAAAAATAGCTTTTAACACGTTAACCTTCTTTATTAGTGATTACAGGCACACTTATAGTAACGAGTATGGTGCGCTTAACCTAGTATTTATCATGATTTCATTACCCAAACTGATGAGTATCACGTATTTTAAGTATAAAAAAACCAGCAACCTAGTGCTGGTTTTTATCTTTAATTACGACTTAATTTTTAACAAAATCTTTCATTGTAATAAATTTATTTTTAATCTTATTTGCACTTGGCGAGTCATAACCGTAGATATCTTCACGCATTTGTACTTTACCATTATTATCAACCCATGCCGTGAGATAGACAAAATCGACACCAATCCGCTTAGATAAACTCACGGTTTTTTGCTTTTGCGCATCTAACATTTGTTTAAATTCTGGAATGTTGCCACGATTTTGGTACTCGATTACATAATTAGCAAGATCATAAGCACGTTCAACACGTACACAACCAGAGCTTAAATCACGCTTAGTTTTGCTAAATAATCCGCGTGAAGGAGTATCGTGCAAGAAAATAGCGTAATCATTTGGCATAAGGAACTTAACACGACCAAGTGAATTACGAGGACCAGGACCTTGCTGAAACTCATGCGGAAATGTTTTTGGATTCACCGTCGCCCAGTCAATACTCGTTGGTGAAATCACAGTACGATCACGCCAACTATTTAAAATCTGCATATTATGCTGCTTTAAATAATCAATATTGTGCTTCACTTTTGGGATAACATCATGCTGCTTGATTGTAATCGGTACGTTCCAGTATGGGTTTACAACCATAGTCGTAATAGCCGATGAGAATAAGTTTGTAGGACGGCTATCACGACCGACAATGACTTTAGATTCAAATACGATGTTACCTTTATCAAACACTTCTAACTTATAGTTAGGAATGTTAACCCAAATATGAGGACGATTTTCATTATACTTATTTAAGGTAGCCACACGTAGCGTATTCAATGCTAAACGACGCGCAATATCCGCATAAGGCATAACAAGTTGCTGAACAGTTGCCTCACCAATAATACCATCACTTGCTAAACCATGACGTTTTTGGAATGCTTTTAAGCTTTCAAAAACAGCACCAGAATTGGTGATCTGATGTTCAAGTGATAAACGGTCGTAATCTGTCTGAACCATATCACCAAGGGTATACAATACTTTAATCAACTCATGCCCGTTAGGCAGTGTTGCCCCTTTGCGATAAACCTGCTTAAAGTTCGATGATGTTAAAGTATGCGCGGGTAAATTCAGGTATTTGGCAATCGCATCCATTGTTGGTTTAAATGCAATATAACCAGGACGTAATTGCTCAAGTCTCGCAAGTGTCATCGGATAAACATTAACGCCATCGGCATATTTGCTCATCGACTTACTCATGTTAATAGGCTTAGACAAGAACAGTACATCACGGTGAGTTGCAATGTAGTTTTGGAATGCGCGATACACATAATAGGTATCAGTCGCTAATAAGTCATAAGCTTGCTCGTTATTTTCACTCTTAAGCTTATTCAGTTCGGAAAGACGTTGGGATAAACCCGGTAGCATTTTTGTATCTACAACGGCTTTTAACTGTAGTTCAAACTCATCTCGCAGTGCTTTATTTTGCCAAAAAGGATAAAACTTATTCTCAGTATACGCTTGTTCTATTTGAGACTTAAAACAAACCTTATTCACCGAATCAGCACAAAGTGTTTTGGTGCTAAACACTGTTTGATTGTTTAAAGAAGACCAATCCACACTACCTGTACTCGTTGCAGGAGCTTCTCTATCATTTACAGGAGGAAACACAACAGTCTCTTTATCCGGCCCTGTAATGTTCACATAGTTATGTGGTGCAATGTGTGCTAATTCAATAGCAAAAGCACTACTCGGAAGAATCAAAGATAAAACAAGAAGCTTGCTGAAACACTGAGTGACAACACGCTGAGAATTAAACATCTTCAAAGCGATCCTTATCAAATAAAAGAAGAAAGATATCCGTATTAAAATAACTAAACGTTCATTTACAACCATGTAACGCTTATATACGGCACACAAAAAAAATAACCTGTATAAAGGCCAATATCAGTATATTTAGACAAATTTTTAATCACGATACAATTCAAATAACGTAACTTTAAACGTTAAATATACCCTAACAGGATTTTTTATACTGAGTATCACACATTTAATACAAATATCACCTTGATTTAAAAGATAAAAAAAACACTATTTGAAATGGTGTTCATAAAAACACCATTTATCTAAAATATCTATTAGCGCAAGTTAATCGGCATTTTATAGTGAGTTCGTCTCAATTATGCTCAAAAATAAAGCTACTTATTGTTTTCGCGATAGAAAGTCCACTCTTCTACAACTTTACCATCCGCTAAGTGACAATATCCCACTTCACCTTTTTCTTCTTTTTTAATTTCAAGTTTCCCACCCTGCTCCTCACAGTAAACAGAAGCTGGATTCGCCATACCAACCGCTTCTTTTTTGGGTTGTTCTGGTTGTTTTTGCTCTTCTTTATTACACCCAACTAATGCGATACCCAAACCGATAACAGCGAATAAAACTGTCCACTTTTTCATATTCATCCCTTATGTCATTCGCTTTTCCATTTTGGAAAACATACGTTAATTCTTTTTCACTTCTGGAAATTGTTAATCTCATCTAAAGTGCCACTAAATTATAACAATGTACGGTACTTGCAATGTCATTACATTCCAAAATAAAACAGATTATTTCTTCTTCTACATTAAGCCCGAAACAAAAAACATTGTTTCTCTCTCTCGAAGCTGAAGCAATTGTAGACTATATGCCAGTAAGTGACGAAATTTTAGAAGCAAAAAATGAAGGAATTATCTGTGATATGTTCGAAGGTAATGCGCCTTTTAAGCCTCGCTACATACTGCCCGACTATGCTAAATACTTACAGAATGGTTCAAGCTATTTAGAGCTAGAGCCCGCAAAAAATCTGGATGACGCGCTCAATGCGCTCACCATTATTTATCATCACGTACCGTCTGTAACTAACTATCCTGTTTATATCGGTCAACTTGATGATTTATTGTTACCGTTTGTAAATAGTGAATCTGAAACTGATATTTACAACAAGCTAAAGCGTTTTTGGATTATGCTCGACCGCACCCTACCCGATGCGTTTATGCATGCCAATATTGGTCCAACTGATAACATTATTTGCCGTACTATTTTAAAAATTGATGCAGAGCTTAAGCAAGTCGCGCCTAATCTCACTTTTATGTACGACGCTGAAGTATCACCAATATCTTTACTCGAACAAGCTTGCCAAAATATTTGTGAATGCAGTAAACCCCATATTGCCAACTACCCAATGTTTAAAGATACATTTGGTAAACAAGGCTTTGGTATTGTTAGTTGCTACAACTCACTACCGTTAGCAGGCGGCGCAAATACACTTGTACGCTTAAACTTAAAAGCGGCGGCAGAAAAAGCAACAGATGTAGATAACTTCATCAACCAAGTGCTACCGCATTATTGCCAAATGACTTTCGGACTTATTGAAGCGCGTTCAGCATTTCTTCATGAAGAATCAAACTTCTTTACTAGCTTTTTAGTACAAGAACAATTGATTGATGAAAACCGTTTTGCCCCAATGTTTGGTATCTACGGTATGGCAGAAGCAGTCAATTTATTATTGGAGAAATCAGGCTCAACAGAAAAATATGGCCACAGTGATTCAGCCAATGCATTAGCATTATCTATCACTCAACTATTAAGTGACATTGTCACGAATACACCAGTGAAATATGGTTATAACCAGCGAGCACTATTGCACTCGCAAGGTGGTATTAGCAGCGATCAAAACGTAACACCAGGGATCCGTATTCCTTATGGTACAGAGCCTGATCCTGTTTTGCACATTAAAGCGCTGGCTGCACATCATCAGTATTACCTATCAGGTATCAGCGATATTTTAACCATTGATGAAACAATCAAACAAAATCCACTCGCCATGGTTACCTTATGTAAAGGCGCATTAAATATGGGGTTTCGTGAGTTTACCGTAAACGTTCACTCAAACGATCTTGTTCGAGTAACGGGCTATATGATTAAGCTATCTGATGTTGCTAAATTCAAAGAGGCCGGTTCACGTACCAATACAACGTGGTTAGGCTCAGAAGCCAGCGAACAAACCGACATTTTAAAACGTATACCTCGTGTGTTAAGTCACGAGCAAACACCTCATTATTCACATCTCTCTATTGAGAATTAAGAGTTAACAAGTAAATGATTTCAGCCACTATTAGTAAGATACTTAATTTTTCGTGCGTTGATGGACCCGGCAACCGAATGGTGATTTTTTTTCAAGGATGTAACTACAACTGCAAAAATTGCCATAACCCACAAACCATCGGTCTTTGTAACCATTGTGCAGACTGTGTTAAGCAATGCCCAACACAAGCATTACAAGCTATTCATACGGAAAATGAAAAAACTAAAGTGGCATGGAATCAAGCATTATGCACTGAATGTGATAAGTGTATTGAGGCTTGCCCTCGACAAGCGAGCCCTAAAACCATAACGATGTCTGTTTCTGAATTAATTGAAAAAATTCATGAAAATAGGTTATTTATTAATGGTATTACCGTTTCTGGTGGCGAGGCATCACTTAATTTACCTTTTATTATTTCGCTATTTCGTTTAATAAAAACGACGGCTTCACTGAAACATTTAACATGCATGATAGACAGTAATGGCAGTTTAAGCGTAACGGGTTGGAAACACCTTACCCCCTACCTTGATGGTGCGATGATTGACTTAAAAGCATGGCACGATGAAACGCATAAATGGTTAACCAACAGAAGTAACCACCGCGTTTTTGAAACGATGAACTTTCTTCATGCTCAAAACAAATTACACGAAATAAGACTTCTGCATATTCCTAATAATACCGATTTTATGGAGCAGATAGAAAAAGTAGCGTATTACTTACGTCCCTTTTCAAGCAGTGTGAAAATAAAGCTCAATGCTTTCAGGCATCATGGTGTGGTAGGTGATGCACTCAACTGGGATGAGTGTAACCAAGAAGAGATTAATCAATTAGCTAACGAACTATCAGAGCGTGGCGTGAAAAACTTACTGACTCCTGCTATTTATTAAATCAAAAATTTAGATATTCCGTCTGCTGATCATAGCGACATAATTAATTAAGTCGCTCAGCAGTCGGAGTTACGTTTTCTTTAGAACCTCACTTCCTAACGTATCTTTTGAAGTGAGACTTTATAAATCAATCTCTGCTGTCTTATCTTCAACGCCACAAAGAATTAAAATTTGCTGATGTAACCAACGAAGAGCAGGATCATTCATGCTCGGTTGATGCCACACCAAACTATAAGCAACCTTGCCATAATTAAACGGTAACGGCTTTTCAACAAGTGCTTTAGACTGTAATGCAGTACTTGCCCAACGTTTAGAGCAGGTAAATAACAAATTACTGTTATGACACATCGTCGCTGCACCACCAAAGTCTGCGACATTCACCACCACTTTTCTTTTATGATGCTGTTGCGTTAATTGCATCTCAAAAAATGGCACACTTAAATCACTATCCAAAATACCAATATGACCACAATTTAAATAATTTTCTATTGTCAGCTCTTTATCGGCAAGAGGATGATCATGCGCCATTAAGCAAACCATCTCATCGGTAAACAAGGTCTGCCATACTAAGTTATTTTGCATCAATGGTGGCTGGCTAAGATCGTGTGGCAAAATCACAAAATCCAATATGCCTTTGGTTAAACCATCAAAACCAATGCTGTCTTTCGACCAAATATCAAAACGGACATTCGGCGCTTTTTTTAGAACATGGGCATAAAGACCACCGGCGATTAATTCAAAAGTACTTTCCCGCATCGCAAGTGAAAAACTCCCTTCATACTCTTCTGGCTGAAACGCTTCTTTGGTCATGATCTGATTCATATCACTGATCATTTGGTGAACCGTAGGGCCTAGCCTACGAGCTAAAGGAGTAGAAATTAGCTTATTACCATGACGATAAAAGAGTTCGTCATTGAGATTGTCACGTAATTGGCTGAGTGTTTTACTAACGGAAGAAGGGCTTACACATAATCGCTCTGCACATGCCGTAACACTTAGCGTATCTAGCATTACGTGCAAGGTAATTAAGTGTTTCATACTTATACGAGAAAGTTTAATTAAATCCATCTGCGACCTTTAATATATAAGCCAGAAAATCGATAATTCAGCAGTATGAGATAAAAAAAATGCTAGTCAATAAAGGACTAGCATTTCTGTTCATTTATTAATAGCGCACGTTGTTTTTGTTTTAAATTTCAACAATAGCGTAAACTATTATTTATCGAATACCGTTTAAGAACTCTGCACGTGTCGCTGAATTTTTCTTAAAAATACCACCAAGCGCTGTGGTTGTGGTTACACTGGTTGCATCCATAACACCACGCGCTTTTACGCAATAATGCGTTGCATCAATCGTAACTGCGACATCATCACTTTCTAATAATGTTTGAAGTGCGACTAACACTTGTTGTGTTAAACGCTCTTGAACTTGTGGGCGCTGAGCAAAGAAACGAACAATACGGTTAATTTTGGATAAACCAATAATTTTCCCACGAGGAATATAAGCAACCGTCGCTTTACCATCAATCGTTACTAAATGGTGCTCACACGTACTGGTTAACGTGATGTCTTTAACTCGCACCATTTCATCACACTTCATTTTATTTTCAATGACGGTGATTTTAGGGAAATTGGCATAGTCTAAACCTGAAAACACTTCATCAACGTACATTTTCGCAATGCGGTGTGGGGTTTCAACCAAGCTATCATCAGTCAGATCTAGCGCGAGTAACGATAAGATCTCACGCATGTGGTATTCAATCTTTTCTTTTTTCTCTTCGCGGCTAACATCTTGTTCAACCATTGGGGTTTCAAGTCCACGGGCTGCTAATGCATCACGAACTAGTACTGCAGATTCACTTAATGCTGTCATTCTTTTCCTCCAACTGGCACAGACTGAAATGCAATAAAACGAGCCTGTTTTTGCTTGCCAGCGCTAAAAACATACGAAGAATACCTCCAAATGAAAATAATTACACCTCCCATTTAATAGGGATTAGTCCAATTGGCCTAATTTTGGCATAATCAATCCCTTACAGCCCTTAATAATAAAGGGTAAAATCAAAATTAAGCGATTTACTACGTGGTTTTAAGGGCTATTGATATTTATCATTTTACTGATGCTCTTGCTTCAAAGCCACTATGATTCAAATTAAACAATAACGAGATGGATACCATTATGGGATGCTGCGACGTACCAGGCCTTATGCCCGTTGAAACTGCAATTGAAAATATTCTTGAGCAAGTTTCCTCTACAACTACAACATCAACGGTAGCATTAGCCGATGCAATGGGATTAGTGCTAGCGCAAGATATTCTTTCGCCTATCAACGTACCACCATTTGCGAACTCGGCAATGGATGGTTACGCGCTTCGTGCTGAAGACTTAGCAAATACAGATACATTGATTTTAGCGGGTAAATCTTTCGCTGGTGTTCCATTTGAAGGTGAATGTCAACAAGGCCAATGTATCCGTATTATGACAGGCGCTGAAATGCCTGCCGGTACTGATACCGTGATTATGCAAGAAGAAACGTCTGTTGATGGTGAGAACATCACTTTTAATATCAAGCCAAAAGCGAATGATAACGTACGCCCAATTGGTGATGACGTAAGCCTTGGTGAAACTGTGCTAGTAACAGGTACACGTTTAACTGCGCGTGAAATGCCTTTACTTGCATCACTTGGTATTGCAGAGCTTGAAACGTACCACCGCCCGAAAGTGGCTTTCTTTTCTACTGGTGACGAATTACGTCCAGTAGGCGAAACACTAGAAGCGGGTCAAATCTACGACAGCAATCGCTACGGTATTCGCGCTCTACTAGAAAAATTTGGTTGTGAAGTGTTAGATTTAGGCATTATTCCGGACTGCCCTGAAAAACTGCGTGACGCATTTTTAAAAGGCTCAACAGAAGCCGACGTATTAATCACATCAGGTGGCGTTAGTGTCGGTGAAGCGGATTACACCAAAGATATTTTAGATCAAGAAGGTCAAATCGGTTTTTGGAAAATCGCCATGAAACCGGGTAAACCTTTCGCGTTTGGTAAAATTAATAATGCTTGGTTCTGTGGCCTACCGGGCAACCCAGTATCAGCAATGCTGACTTTATACCAACTAGTACAACCTATGCTGGCGAAACTAGCAGGTAACAGCCAATACCAACCGCCTGTTCGTGTAAAAGCAAAAGCGACAACAATGTTTAAAAAACGCCCTGGTCGTACCGATTTCCAACGTGGTATTTACAGCATTAACGTTGAAGGTCAATTAGAAGTAGCAACAACAGGCAATCAAGGCTCTGGTGCCTTTAGTTCAATGCACCTTGCTAACTGCTTTGTGGTACTAGAGCAAGATCGTGGTCGTGTTCAAGCGGGTGAAGATGTGACTATCGAAATATTCAACCACACCTTGTACTAAGCAAACGGTATTTCTAATGACAACAGAAAACACAAATAACGTTGAACTGACAGATGATGAAATGCTGCGGTATAACCGCCAAATCATTTTGCGTCAGTTTGATTTTGAAGGGCAAGAAGCATTAAAGTCTTCTTCTATGCTTATCCTTGGTGCTGGAGGCTTAGGCTGTGCTTCTACGCAATATTTAGCCGCTGCTGGTGTGGGTAAACTAACCCTGATTGATGATGATAAGGTTGAAGTTTCTAACCTTCAGCGTCAAGTGTTACACCATGATGCTACGGTTGGCCTATTAAAGGTCGATTCTGCAAAAGAAGCGTTATGTCGTATTAACCCATATCTTACGGTAGAGACCATAGCCAAACGCTTAACCGATGAAGCGTTACTACCACTCATAGAAAGCCACGACATTGTTTTAGATTGTAGCGATAACGTTGATACTCGTAATCAACTTAACCGCCTATGCTTTAGAACCAAAACGCCGCTTATCTCCGGCGCAGCAATTCGTATGGAAGGTCAGCTCAGTGTTTACACGTACCAAGATAACGAGCCGTGTTATCAGTGTTTAAGCGCCCTATTTGGTCAACAAACATTAAGCTGTGTTGAAGCAGGCATTATGTCGCCCGTTGTCGGCATCGTTGGTGCAGCTCAAGCGATGGAAGCAATCAAAGTGGTTGCCAACATGGGGACACCATTAACAGGTAAACTGCTCATGCTAGATGCGCTCACAATGAGCTGGCGAGAAATGAAGTTAATGAAACAACCCACTTGCTCAGTTTGCGCTAATTGATCATATCCGCTGTATATGCCATCCATGAAATATACAGCGGTAATTCCTTTCACCCATCACTGCTTTACTAACGACTACCTCTAAATCCCCTAGCCGATCGGTTTCACACAACTCAAGCTCAAATTTATATATCGAGCATTTTTTTGCTAAAACACCTTAATACAAAAAATAAATTACGGGATAAAGTAAACCGTTTACTCTTCAGGTATTAAAAAGCCGACTGTGACTATTTTTCTAGTACTCATTCGGCTCTCTTATCCAATACTATTTTTCACTCTGCTACTAGAGCAATAAAATAATACTCACAATCGCTGCACTCATTAAGTTTGCCAGTACACCAGCCGCAACTGCGCGGATACCGTATTTCGCAATAAATGGACGGCGCTCAGGAATTAAGCTTCCCATACCACCAATCAAAATAGCCAGCGTTGTAATATTGGCAAAACCACATAATGCAAAAGTAACAACAGCAAGGCTGTGTGGCGATAAGGTATCCTGCACTTTAATCATATCAATGAAAGCAACAAACTCGTTCATCACTACTTTTTGACCAATTAACGAACCCGCAGTTACCGCCTCGCTCATTGGAATACCCAGTAAAAGTGCAACTGGCGCAAACAGGTAACCAATCAACATTTGGAACGTTAAGCCATGAATACCAAAGAACTCACCAATATCGCCTAACAAGCCATTAAATAATGCGATTACACTGATAAAAGCAATCAATGTTGCACCAATAGTCACTGCCATACGCAAGCCAGACATTGCACCATCAGCTAACGCTTCAACTACATTGGTTGCTTTAGGGATTTCAACACTGGTAATTTCATTGGCTGATAGCTTATTCTCGCTTGGTGGCATAATGATTTTTGACATTAATAAACCAGCAGGCGCAGACATAAACGCAGCGGCAATCAAGTAATTTAAATCAACACCAACAGCGGCATAGCCCACCATCGTAGAGCCTGCAACAGAAGCCAAACCACATGTCATCACCGCAAAAAGTTGTGAATCATCCATAGATTTTAAGTACGGTTTAATAACCAGTGGGACTTCAGACATGCCGACAAAAATGTTGGCACCAGCAGATAATGATTCAGCACGACCCGTACCTAAAATACGTTGCAGTGCGCCACCAAAAATATTAACGACTTTCTGCATAATGCCTACGTGATACAGCATAGAAATCAGTGCAGAAAAGAAAATAATAATACCAAGTACATTAACGGCAAATACAAAACCGATACTACCTGTTGCCAAACCACCAAATAAAAATGACAAACCATCTTTACCATAATCGGTGACGTACGTTACGCCATTGCTGACAGCTTGAAGTGCTGTTTTACCTGCTGGGATATATAAAACAATTAAAGCAAACAGTACTTGTAACGCAAACGCGATAGACACCATTTTTACAGGAATACGCTTTTTATCCGTTGAGATAAGAAACGCGAGTAAAAGTAGAACGAATATACCTAATAAAGCAATCATGAGATCTTTGTTGTTACCCAAAAGAGGGTTGCATTGTATTTACACTAAAAATACAAGCAACATCACATTGTTGTTTAGTTGTTACACCAAGAGTGATACACCTAAACTTATTGAGCCAAAAACAAAATCGAACCCATAAAAATCAAAACATTAGCTGTAAATGCTGCTTTATTATTTCCATATAAAAAAAATAATTTGCTTTAACGCAATAAAATCGAAAATATCAGCGTATTTAACAAGCATGTATGTGCTGATATTTTCAACAAAATAAAATACGTATTTGCAAAGCAATCTATAAGTTACAGCGTTATCACCTATGCCTTTACCGTATCACTTCTTTATTACTGATAGGAAAAAGTAAACAGGCTTAAAAACTTGTTTGATTTAGACCACTTGTAACTACTGTTCTGTCATTACTATCTTTCATTTCATTTATGTTAGAGTTACAGCAAATATTAAAATAAAAGAAACATCCCAATGAAACGTATTGTCTTATTTAGCCAGAAAAACTGCTCAAACTGTAAAGATGCACAACAATACATGACAAATAAAAACTACAGTTATCGTTTGGTTGATATCAGCTCACCAAAAGGAAGAAAGGAATTTAATAGTACTGGCGCTAGATCTGTCCCTGTTTTAAAAGTGGGTGATCAGGTGTTAATTGGCTGGAATATTACCAAGTTTGAAAAAGCATTAAAGTCAAAAGACTAAGAAAGCATTTAATACTACTTTTCAGTGAGTTATTATTTTTTAGATATAAAAAACCGACAGCATGTGTCGGTTTTCTTTTACTCGATTTATCGAGCAAGTTGTTAGTCGTTGTCGTTTAAGCGGATACCTTCACGCTCAATAACAATTAACCCTTTCTTGTATAAGCCACCAATCGTTTTCTTAAAGGTCGCTTTACTTGTACGGAAAACTTGGAAGATTTCATCAGGAGTTGATTTATCACTTACTGGGATAAAGCCACCTTTACGCTCTAACGAGGTTAAGATTTTATCCGCTAGATCGTCAACACGATCTTTACCCATTTTCTGTAGTGATAGGTTTAACTTACCATCTGGACGAATTTCTTTAATGTAGGCTTTTAATGCTTTACCAATAAATAGCTTACCAAATGATTCTGTTTTAAAGAAAAGTCCCCAATGTTTACCTTCAACCACGGCTTTAAAACCAAGATCTGTTACTTCAGCAATAATTACCTGCACTTCTTGACCGATCTGGTAAGTTGCTGGTGTCTTATCTAAGTAACGGTTAAATTTAGTAGTACCCACAATACGACCAGACGCTTTGTCTGTGTATACGTGAATAACCACTTCTTGACCTTCTTCTAAACGACGGCGTTGCTCACTAAATGGAATAAGCAAATCTTTCGTTAAACCCCAATCAACAAACGCACCAATGTTGGTTACACCCACTACACGTAGTTTTGCGAAATCGCCAACTTGTGCATAAGGTTCCGTTGTTGTAGCAATGACTTCGTCATTCGAATCGAAGTAAATAAATACTTTTAACTTATCGCCTAGCTCGGTACCTGCTGGAACTGAGTTCTTAGGTAACAGGATATTACCGAAGTCTTCACCACCATCAAGAAATACGCCAAAATCTACTAGTTTGACGACTTCTAGTGTGTTGTATTTTCCAATTCTAATCATGTATCAGGTACTCTCTGCGTAGGCAACGACACGCGTTTGGTGATGTTGCTTCAATATCTTTATCAATCAATTTATTAGCTGCATGATGAATTAGCTATATCTCGCTAATCAATCGGCTATAATGCACGTGTTGTGCTTAGATTGCTGCATTATACGTGATGTTGGTTCGCAACGCCTGACCTATCTGCATTTATTTGATGATTTTTCATGCTATCAGCGCAAACTTATATGTTAACAGTAATATTTAAAACCAACTTATTCTAAAATTAATAGAGTAAGTTATTGTTGTAGATCTTGGAGGATATCAATAAGTGATCACTGTCGATAAAAAAGATGGGCATAAATTAAAAATATCCCATGTTATTCAAGAAACAACCAATCGGCAGCTCGATATGTACATCTTCATTCCCGGTGAGCTTGGTTTAAATGCCAATATCATTTCTGAAGAAGAGTTCTATCATAACGCTATCCACGGTAAACGTACTTATTTCAGTGATATTAATCACCTTCCTCTTGTTCATAGTCGCCTTGCCAGCCGTGGAAAATTATCTATCGAACAATACCGTTTAAGCTTAAGCCTTTACGCTTATCAGTATGCACTCGCGCTAGAAAAAGCCACCAATGATTTATTAAATCAAAATGATAACCCGACATTTGAAGATGTTGAGGAATCTGCCAATATCTCGGTGCGTATTTTAAAGCGCTTACGTCGAAATATTCCAACCGACAAAAAGCTGCTTAAGTATTACGAGAATATTGATAACTATCTGTCTTGGTTTACTGAGCAGCGCTTCCTTCAGTTAATTTCTCATCTTCCGCGTGGCAACGATTACAACGCCATTAAAACAACGTTACTTGAAATCTGTGAATCTGAAACACAACACCGAATAAAGCATAATTATAACTCGGCTAAAGCGATGGAAGATCCAACCCGTATGTCGAATAAAATGCGGCTATTACGACGTTTGATTGAATACCCTGTTACGATGAGTGAGAAAACCATTGAGCTGGGTGCAAGCACAAAAAAAGTGGTGACAGGCGCAGCTGCCGGCATTGTGATGATTTTTGTCACCATGATGCTGATAAAAGCACGCGGTATGCTCGGTGATATTACCGCGTCATTCATTTTGGTGTTATCGCTAATTTATGCCGCACGTGAAGTGTTTAAAGATGACTTAAAAACCATGCTTTGGCGTTGGTTACGGAAAGGTAAAGCTCGTTGGCGGAAGCAATTCTTTGATGCGAATACCACTCATTTAATTGGTCGACAGCTCGAATGGCTTGAATATATTAGCTATGACAGTTTACCAACCGATATTCGTAAAACGCGTAAACATAAAGTGTCTCACCGGGAAGAAACCATTCTTCACTATAAAAGTACCACCCGTATGTCACCAACAAAGTTTTTAAGTGGTTATGAGCAAACGCGAGAATCGATCATTTTAGATTTACGTACTGTTGCAGCATTAATGGAAAAAGGCTCTCAGCGTTTATACCAACTGAATGATGGCCAAGTAACAAAAGAGTCTGTGGAAAAACGTCACCTGATTAACTTAATAACCAAAGAAACAGACGAAGATAAAACAGTGCGTATTCAGCGTTGGAAAATTATTATGAGTCGTTCCAAAATTGTGGACATTGAGCCTATTCTCCCTCCAGAGAAAAAGCCAGTTGCGGAAGCTCAAGCTGCGAAGGAAAGCGAAAAAGCGCAAACGGCCTAACACTCAAAAAGCTCACTGTTGACGATAACAATCGTGCAATAGTGAGCTTTTTACTGTGGCATTGAAAATTATGCTGCACGAACAGAAACTGGTAATTCTGCACCTTTTTTGGTTAAACCAAATTGCCACACATTTAAATCACGACAACGGAATGCCCCAGCGCAAGACAGCAAGTAATAACGCCACATACGGTAGAAACGCTCACCATACTTCTCTGCTAATGTCGGCCAAGCGGCTTCAAAGTTATCATTCCAAGCGACGAGTGTTGTATCGTAATCAGGACCAATGTTCTGTACATCTTCAATATTGAAATAATCTTCAGCTGACGCACCAATTTGCATCATTGATGGGATCACACCGTTAGGGAAAATGTACTTATTGATCCATGGGTCAACTGACGTTTTCGATTTCGGACTACCAATGGTGTGAAGTAAGAAAATACCGTCTTCAGCAAGAAAACTGTACGCAGATTTAAAGTAGTCTTCATAGTTTTCAGGGCCAACGTGCTCCATCATGCCAATAGAGACAACGCGATCATAAGGCTGCTCTGGGTGATATAAGCGGTAATCTTGAAGAATAAAGTTAACGGGTAAGCCTTTCTCGTCTGCTCTCGCCTGACCAAGTGCTGCTTGTTCTTTTGATAAGGTTAAACCATCACAAATAACACCATACTTTTCAGCAGCAAAGATCATAAAGCTGCCCCATCCACAACCAATATCAAGTAAACGCATGCCCGGTTGTAAACCCATTTTGCGGCAGACTAAATCTAGCTTTGCTTCTTGCGCTGCTTTCAGGTTGTCGCTGTCTTTCCAATAAGCACACGTATAAGTCATACGAGGATCGAGCATAGCTTCAAATAAATCATTGCCTAAGTCATAATGAAAAGGCACATCCTGAGTTACACGCTCAACACTTTGAGGGTTAAATAATTGCTTAAGTTTAGACGCGCCAGCTTTTAACCCTAATTGTATTTTTGTTGTGGTGGTTAGCCTATCTTCGATACCAGCATGTAATACACGAGAAATCATTTCATCAATAGCATCACAGTCCCACATGCCATCCATATAGCTTTCACCAAAGCCTAAAGAACCATCTTTTAATACGCGATCAAAAACACCTTCATCATGAATTTTAATATCCCAAGGACGATTACCATTAATTTTCACATCAGCAAAATCTAAAATGTCTTGAAAAAATTGATTATTTGTCATTCTGTATACCACTACTTTTTATTTGTATGACAAATTGCCTTTTTGTATTTATATTCACAATATAAAAATTCAAAAACTAATTTTTAGTTAATAATATCAATAAGTAAAATAATAATATTGCAGAAAAACAGTTTAACAATTTTATAATTAAGAATTGAATGATATTTCTTTTCAATTAACGCTCATCAACGTATATTTAGCTCAAATTTTTTCCATTATTTCGACATAATCATGTCAAGCTAACAAAGCATAAAGGAGCATGCAATGCGTCTACCAATGACGTCTTTACTTATCATTGATCCTCAATATGACTTTTATGATGTTCCCGTTAATGAACAATTCACATTAGGTTCAGCATCTCAGAAGATTACTATTTCACCAGCTCTTCCCGTTCCTGGTGCATGGGAAGACGCTAACAAACTTGCTGCATTTATTACAAAGCAACAAAAGAATATTAATCAGATTATTGTGACACTTGATAGCCATCATGAATACGATATTGCTCATGCGCCCTATTGGAAAAATGAAGCAGGCGAACACCCAGCCCCATTTACTCTAATTAACCATCAAGACATTGTGGATGGTATCTGGCTGCCTACTGATCCAACGCTTTTAAATCATGTCCTTAATTACACCCAGTCATTAGAAAAAGAGGGGAAATATAGCCTTCTTATCTGGCCGACCCATTGTGTGATTGGCTCTGTTGGACACAATATCGTTAAGCCTATTCATACAGCAATTCATGCTTGGGAGCAGCAAGCGAATACACAACATATCAGTATTGCTAAAGGCGAGAACCCACATACAGAGCATTACGGTGGTTGCGAAGCTGAATATCCGTTAGAAGATGATAAAAAGACCCAATTTGATCCTCAACTAGTCGAGCTCGTTAAGCAAAATGATCAGGTTTATATTTCAGGCCAAGCTCTTTCCCACTGTGTTGCCAGTACGGTTGAACAAATAGTCGAAAAGCTCACAAACGAAGAGATCAAAAAGCTAACAATTTTAATCGATACCACCAGTCCTGTTGCTGGATTTGAACAACAAGCAAAAGATTTTATGAATAGAATGTCATCTATTGGTGTGAATTTTGTAACCTCATCGAATTTATAAGACTATTATTGGTCTGATAAGTATATGAGTTCTAATTATTTAGGGTGCAAAATGAATAATTTACTGTGTTTATCTCTTATGATTGGCTGTATCTCCCCTGCGTTTGCGGCTAAACATAACAATGATGACATTTATGTCTGCACCCTTTCTCCGTTTACCGACACGTTTGCAGATGCCGCTAGAACTGAAGATGCAGCCCGCTATAAAGTTGCACAGCGCTGCTTAAAGTCACAAAGTGATATGTTTTGCCGAGCACAAGAAGCTAATTGCTTTACAACTTCGCTATCAGCTCAATGAAGATTTTGAAAAAGTAATATTAATAAAAATATAAGCCCTATAATCATTGGTTATTATGGGGCTTTATTAACATAATTGACGAAACACCTCCGGATATTTAAATACGTTAACGGTGTCATTAACATTAACGAAAATCCAGTCACTGCCTTTTATTAATGGGATATACCATTTTGCATCATTTTTAATAATGACTAATGCAGGCAATGTTTTTATCTTCATAATAAAAGCATCACTTTCTTGATACATAGCCTTTAATGGCAGCAACTCTCTTCTTTCAATTTGTAGATAGAATTGAGCAATCTTTTTATCTACTGCTTCTAAATCACAACCATTATTATCTTTATGTTGATATAAGACTTTACCTAAATCTTTTGATTGATAAACCACATCAGATTTAACATTACAACCATAAGTCAGCATCAATAAAAATAATAATGGTGCGCACGAAGAAAACATTTTCAGCATATGCGCACCTCTCTAATTATTTAACTTCTATGTTATCAATCAATATCGCACTATCGTATTCTGTATCACCTTTATCGATCGCCTCTATTGTTAGCTTCACGCGTTTGTTGGCCAAAGCAGAGACATCTAACTGCTCTTTTATCCAAGGGGTGTTATACACACCTCCTTGATCAAACGATACATCAGACTCCACCAGTACTTCTTGATTCTCGCAAAGTTTATTAACACTGGTTTCAAACGATGCGCAATTTGTTGTGCCTTCCTCGCACACGTTTAAAGTAAATGAATCATCAAAACCGGTACCACAATATTCTAAAAATTCCTCTGAATAGAACTTCCAGTCAAAATTTAATGTTGTTACGTTTTTATCTAAACAAGCAGATTGTTCGATACTACCTAGCTCATTGGTATAGCCTAATCCCGTTGATACAACACCAACAAATTGACCATCTAACGGTTTAGTTCCACCAAGATTTGTAATGATGCGACCATCACCCTTTTTCGCCCAAGCATTCAATTCGCCTTGTTCAAAACTGAGATTATCAAATGAGCCACTAGATAGTTTTAAATCTTCTTCGCCTCTCATACGTATAAATGCTTCATCACTGCTGTTATCACTGATACCATGTTTATTAACAGCAACATCAAAGGCTTCCTTCAATGTCGAATCATTTTCAAGCATGTCACTAATAATGGCATTCGTCGTATCTTGAGCATAAGAAGAAAGGACATAGTCATCATAACCAATCACCGCCCCTGCACCTTTTGATAAAAAGACATTGGCAAGTGAATTATTGTAAACAGACCGACACGCTGACAGTACGACTAAGCTCTTAGGCATAGTGGAAAGATAATGATCAAAGAACGAAGGAAGAATAATCAACGCGCCACCAGCACCAATGGCTAGGCGCTTCATATAAAGATCGCTTTCATAACCTTCAAGGTTATAAGTGCCATCCTCATTTTTAGGTAAAACTATGCCTGTATATAAACCAGAAACCGATAAATACCCTTTTAAGAAGTCACTTGGCCCCCACTTCTCATCCCAGATTTTAAATAATCCATTGAAATAGTTATTACCGTGGGTAGAAAAATGAATATATCCAAAAGTAGTAAAGTCTTTAAAGCTATCAAGCGAAACACCCACAGTTTCGTTATTCACAAACTCACTATCAGGGAATAATTTACATGATTGACTATCTTTAATCGTTTTCCAAACACCATAGTAATCATCCGCTTTGAAGAAGTTACTAAACTCAGACACATCAGGATTATTAATATACGGGCTGATCATCACGGCTTTAGAGCTTTGAATCCGGTTTGCCGGCGCTACTGATGAGTAGGTTGTGGCCTGTTTTTTAAATACATCATCATAATAACGCGTTTCACGTGCCGCTTTCACAACAGGTGTTGGCGCAACAGTCCCACTACGAGCCACTGACTTTGAATTTTCAACGAGAGGGTTATGAAGCCCTAAAATACCATCTTCATTTACCCACCAAATACCACCTTCATAGGTATACCCAGCAGCACCTACATCCTTATGGGTGTTAAGTTGATCAACCACCGCCTTGGCTGAAGCATGAACATCTTTTCCTTTATCTAATTCTGAGGTTAACCATGTTTCAACACTGTCAGCAATATCAACAGACTTAGTGACTTGATCTGAGGTGTATTTTTCAGCTACCCAAATACAGGCAGGCTCTGATTGGTATACATTCTTTTCGCTATCAGATACTTGTGCTTGATAACAAAATTTACCTTTCTTAGTTGGATTAAAAGAGAAAGAGGTCGCATAAATACCATCATCATCGATTCCATCAGCACCTTCATCAAAACTAATGCTACCGCCAGAGCCGATCAAGTTAACTTCAGGATCCTTATTATTTGATGTACCAATATTAGCGTAAATCGTTACTGCATCTTCATTTAACACAAAAGAGCGTTGGCTTAATGTTAACGGGGTAGTGAAATCCATCGCTGGGTGATAGTTAATCGTAGAAACAATCTCAACCTGCGCTTCATCAGCGGTTAACGCCATTACGGTGATTTGATTTCTACCTTTTATCAAATCAATTGTTGCTGACCACATTTCATCGACTTCAGCATTCACAGAAAGCTTGGTGGTACCGTTAGTCACTAAGATCTGTTTAATATCATGATCAGAAACAACATTTCCTTTTAAAGTCACCTTTGCTTCATTGGTTACTTTCTTGATATCACCTAAGCCAACAAAAGAAAGAGATAAGGATTTTTCCGCTGGTTTTGCATATACACTGATGTCATCAGTTGCTGTGTCACCGTCGTTATCAGTGACCGTAACGGTAAAATTAAACACTTCATTGTCTTGAATATCAGGAACAGTAAACGTAGCGCTATTGTTTACTTTTATCAGTTCGACTTTTGTTGCATCTGCGTCTGATTGCGTCCAAGAAACATCCACAATTGTCCCGCTTGGATCAATATTGTTAGATGAAATCACCACACTTTTATTAGCATAGGTATAAATATCATCACCAGCTTTAGCTTGTGGTGTTGACTCACCACTTCCACCGCCACCACAACCCAATAGCGCTAAGGCGGTGCTGGCAAAAAGTATGTTCCTTGTTAAGTTCATTGTATTCCCTTCAATAACAAACCAATAGAAATGAACAAAGGATCATATTGCTAAGCTAAATACTATTCTATTAAGCGATACCCCTACTCGATACACTTCATGATTAGAAATGTAATGGATGTAAGTACTTAACTATAATATATGGTTAGATCTATAATCCTTGTTAAACCCACCGAATACCTTTGTTATGAAATCATTACAACAGCTTGTTTTTAATAATACTTACAGCCAACTCCCTTCACTTTTCGGCACTTTCGTTAGTCCGCAACCGCTGAGTAACCCTTACTTAATCAGTGTGAATCCACACATTGCGAAATTATTAGAACTCGATATAAACGCCATTCAATCTGATGATTTTATTAATATATTCAGTGGTAACGACACCTTAACTGGATTTGATCCCATAGCAATGAAATACACTGGCCACCAATTCGGGCAATACAACCCCGATCTGGGTGATGGTCGGGGTTTATTATTGGGGGAAGTACAAACAAGTCATGGTAAAAAGTGGGATATTCACTTAAAAGGCTCCGGACTTACACCTTATTCGCGTATGGGCGATGGCCGTGCCGTTATTCGTTCAAGCATTCGAGAATATTTAGCCAGCGCCGCGATGGCAGGCCTTGGTATTCCGACCTCACATGCACTCGCGGTTATTGGTAGTGATACTCATGTGTACCGTGAAAAACAAGAATTTGGCGCAACCCTGCTCCGAATATCAGAAAGCCACATCCGATTTGGCCATTTTGAATATCTGTTTTATACCCAACAACACGATCAATTACGTTTATTAGCAGATTACGTTATTCAGCATCATTTCCCTGAGTGCCAACAAGTCGAAAAACCATACGCCGCCCTGTTTGAGCAAGTTTGTGAAAATACAGCTAAAATGATCGCCCATTGGCAAGCAGTAGGCTTTGCTCATGGCGTTATGAATACCGACAACATGTCGATTTTAGGCTTAACGTTTGATTATGGCCCTTATGGTTTTCTGGACGATTATAATCCGGGTTATATTTGTAATCATTCTGATTATTCTGGTCGTTATGCCTTCAATCAACAGCCATCCATTGGGTTATGGAACTTATCAGCACTCGGTTACGCCTTAGCACCTATCATTGATAAATCAGACATAGAACATGCATTAGAAATTTATCAGCACCAACTACAAATGCATTACAGCAAACTGATGCGTCAAAAATTAGGCTTATTCGATAACCAAGAACAAGACACTGAGTTATTTCAGCAGTTATTTAATTTACTCAAACAACAATCGATCGATTACACCCAGTTCTTCCGCACGCTTTCGACGCTTTCCCAAGACGAACTCGATAACACCAGTTCTCATTTTTCATCTCTCACTGAAAATACAACCGCAATCGATGAATGGTTAGCTGATTACAAAAAACGTATTTCAAATATCGATGATCAACAACGTTTAGCATTAATGCTTAACAGCAACCCGAAATATATTCTTCGTAACTATTTGGCACAGCTTGCTATCGATGCTGCCGAGCAAGGAAATTTCACATTTATAGAGAATCTATTAACCGTTTTACATGATCCTTTTGATGAGCATCCTAACTTTGAAGATCTTGCCGATCTTCCTCCTAAATGGGGTAAAGAGTTAGAAATTAGTTGCTCTTCTTAAGTCATTCTCTCGTTTTATTAATAAAAAAATGCCCTATTCAATAGGGCATTTTTCTCAATATTTCATTTAATACGCATTACAAATAATAGCTCTGTACAGGTTTCATTTGCTCGTTAAATTCATAAACTAATGGTGCACCTGTTGGTATTTCTAATTCTGTAATTTTGTCATCAGGGATATTATCTAAATATTTAATCAAAGCACGTAAGCTGTTACCGTGAGCGGCAATTAAAATATCAGAGCCAGGTTTAACATTAGGGACAATATTTTCATTCCAGAATGGTATTACCCTATCATAAGTATCTTTCAACGATTCACCATGTGGAAGTTGGCTATGTTGTAGTTCTTGGTAACGTCTATCATTACCTGGGTAAAAGGAGCTATCTTCACTTACTTGTGGTGGCTCAATATCATAACTACGACGCCAAATGTGTACTTGTTCGTCGCCAAACTCCTCTGCGGTTTCTGCTTTATTCAATCCTTGAAGATCACCATAATGACGTTCATTCAATTGCCAGTCGTGCTCAACAGGGATCCATAAAGAATCAAGCTGTTCTAATGCTAAGTTAGATGTTTTGATCGCACGATCAAGCATTGAGGTATAGCAAAAATTAAAGTTGAAACCATTCTCTTTCAATTTAATACCTGCGTTACGCGCTTCGTTTTCGCCTAATTCAGAAAGAGAGACATTCGCCCAGCCAGTAAAACGGTTTTCTTTGTTCCAAACACTTTGACCATGACGAAGTAAAACAATACGTGTATTTTTCATAACAGCCCCTTGAAACTCAACATCATGAGTTAAGTAAATTCGTCTTTTTAATCGCTGTCATTTCCATATGGCATTTAACAATTACTTTCTAATTGATAATCATTATCATCTTTAGTTGTAGATTAAATCCATTCCTCATCGATTACAATACTGACTATAAAGAAAAGTTATTAAATAAAAGTGCTACATACCGTCATTATGTGTATCTATCGCGTCATTATAGAGTTTGAGCAGAGTAACAATAGACATTAACCAGTTGATAAAATTAATTATTTTAACTTTATGGGGATGATTGAAAAACTCATTCGTAAAGTATTGTTTACATTAATAATAAAAAATCGCTTCTTCAAATGCCATAACAGATGAAAAAAGCGATTTAGTTTGTAGGATATATTTAAGGTTAATTAAGCGATGCGGCTAAAGCCATTGGCTAAATCTTCAATGAGATCGTCGCAATCTTCTAAACCAATATGAACACGAATTAGCGTGCCCTCAAAATCTACTTTGCCCACAGGACGAATACGATTTAACTCTTCAGGTTGGCTTGCCAAAATAAGAGATTCATAACCACCCCAAGAGTACGCCATACTAAAATGCTCAAAGTTATCTAAGAAATCAGCTACTTCTTCACTCGATAACCGTTTATTAAGCACAAATGAAAACAAACCACAGCTTCCAGAAAAATCACGCACAAAGAATTCATGGCCTTTACAGCTTGGTAGTGCTGGATGATTAACGGTTGCAACTTCTGGACGCTTTGCCAGCCATTCTGCTACTTTGATACTGCTTTCATGATGTTGTTTTAAACGAACGCCCATAGTGCGCAATCCGCGAGCAGCCACATACGCGGTATCAGCATCAACCATTTGCCCCATTAAATAAGAACGTTCACGTAGTTGATCCCAGCAACGTTCATTACTAACTGCCGTCCCTATCATCGCATCAGAGTGGCCAACAATGTATTTCGTACCGGCTTGAACAGAGATATCAACACCGTGCTCGAGCGCTTTAAATAGCACCCCTGCCGCCCATGTGTTATCCATAATAATCACAGCATCAGGGTTAACAGCACGCACTGCTTTCACAATTGCTGGAATATCTTGCACTTCCATTGTGATAGAGCTTGGTGATTCTAAGAAAACAACCTTGGTATTTGGCTGTACAAGTTCAGCAATCCCCTCACCAATCAAGGGATCGTAATAAGTAGTACTAACCCCTAATCCTTTAAGGACAATATTACAAAACTCTTGGGTAGGCTCATAGGCGGCACCTGTCATCAATACATGATCGCCAGAAGCAACAAACGCTAAAATACTGTTAGATACCGCAGCCGCACCGCATGGATATAAATAACAACCAGCACCGCCTTCTAATTCCACCATCGCATCTTGAAGTGCAAAGTGGGTTAACGTGCCACGACGTCCGTAAAACAACTCACCTTTCGCACGGTTCTTAATAGCATGTTTTTTATCTGCAACCGTATCGAAAACTAATGATGAAGCACGTTGAATAACACTGTTCACCGCACCGTGAGTGTATTTTTTCTTTCTTCCTGCACTCACTAATGCAGTATCAATTTTCTTACTAGACATAACTTCGTGATTCCCTTACTCGTCTATCTATTCTGTTTCTTGTATAACATGAATAAACACAACAAACTAGCAAGTTATCATAAGTATCAAGCACTAAACTGATGAACAATTATCCTTAAAGTTTGGTGTTTACTTTACGGTATTGTTGCGTTTTTCCCTCGAACAACAACTGCTGTGAAATAGCATTAAAATAACTTCCCTCTGCAAAAAGAGATTCACTCCAAGCTTGCTCAGAACACTCTAATGTTTTTTTAGTCACGACATCATTATCAATATCAAAACAAGAGCGTAACTCACCAGTCGCACTATCTATTGCTACACCGTGATCTCTGGTTAGCCAAAAGAAATTAGTGCCATACGAAAAACTTGAACGACCACTGTAGCTATCATCAAATAGCGAGTTGCCAGTAAACCATGGAACATAACCACCAAGCCAATCAATAATCGTCGGTGCAATATCTCTCTGAGATGAGGTGATCGACCTCTTTTCATTGGGGATAGATTGATCACTCGCATAGATGAGAAGTGGAATAGAATTTTTAACTAATCCTCCAGTTATCGTTTTTGCCGTGTGATCTGAGAGCAAAATAACGATGGTCGGCTTATCGAGTTGAGCAAGCTTCGCGTCCAATTTAGGAATAAAACGTTTCAGTGCATCATCAGCGTACTTCATCACACTTCTACGCTCGTTAATGATGTTTTCGCGACCAAAAACATATTCAACATTATCCGGTAAAAAAGAACCGTGGGTGGTCCCTGTATTGATGGTCATAAGAAAGGGTTTACCCGTTTGGCTGAATTTATCGATTTGGTTTAAAGAAAAACGATAGATATCATCATCCATAAATCCCCATTCATTGTGCACCGCTTTGAATGGGTAATCATATTTACCGTACGACTCCTCAAACCCTAACGTTTGTGCAAAAGCCCCAACCGCCCCTCTTCCACTTCCCTGAATAAAGGCTGTTTGCCAACCTCGCTCAGCTAAAATATGTGGTAAACATGAATAAGAAGCATTTTGTAATTGGCTATTTGCCATAAAGCCGTTTATAGGATTTGGGTAAGAACAAAATGTAGAAAACGTCCCTTGTACTGTTCGATAAGCATCGGCATAGGTTGAATACGTCGAAAAAGAACGTGCTCTAAGTTGATCAAAAAATGGGGTGGCATTCACAACACCCGAGTAACTTTGCATATCAAAAGCCAACCAACTCTCAAGCAGAACAACAATGACATTGGCCGATTTAAGTGATTGAAGCTGTGCAGGAGAAGCTGTTTCTTGTGTATGTTCAAAAAACTTAACTTGCTGTGACGTTGGATTTTTAGTGATTTTTTCTATGGCCGCAAGATCGCCTTTAGAAAGATAGTAACCAATGCTATAGGGAGCATTCCAAGCAATGAAGGCTTTATCTAAGTCACCAATAGTATAAACACTCATCGGACTCTGAGGTGAGTCTTTCCAGCCTCCGCGAACAATGATTAGTGTAGTAACTAACCACAAAAATATAAACAGACTATTAAAATACCAGCTTGCTTGCTTTCTATTGGATAATGGCAAATATTTCCAAATGAAAAACAGTGATACTAATAAACATGCAATACCAAGAGCGACAGTTCCAAAGTAACTTTTAAACGCAGTCTGAATAAGTGACACTTCCATCCCTTGCGTATTAAACAGTTCAAATGTGACATGTTTACTGGCTTCTTTGGCATAAATGGCATCAGAAAAGGTAGTAATAACAACCCAACAAATCGCAATGCAGAGTAAGAATCGAGTTAATTGATTGGTTGCTCGTTTAAATAAACTGGCAATGATTAAGCTAAGGAAAATGGGGATAGTCAGTAAAACAGCAGCGCTAGCATCAAAGTAAATACCAAAAAGTAAAGCATCGATGCCATCTTGCGAACTAAGTTCGATGGGAAGTTCAACAAAACTTAATAAAGCGAGCAACTTAGTAATAAAGATCGCTGCGATTAAAAAGGCAAAAGATATAATGGTATTTATTGCAAGCACAGCTATTCCTTGCTAATGAATGATTCCTTTTAGAGAAGCAAGAAAATGCATCTATGTCCAATTTATTCGCAGTATTGATTTAGATTAACCATATCATTTTCTTCATTTCTAACATCTGTTGAAAGTTAATTCAGTATTGATAGTCAATTTTGTTGAATAAGGGGTGAGCATGTTTGAAAATAATAGTGATTTTAATCCAAATATTAAGTAAGCCTTAAGTTATAAAATGGATGATATGGCTATTCGCTAATTCATAAGAGCTCGTAATGCGTCAAATTTTCCAAATTAAGATGACAAGCTTCATCGTGGTGATGTCAGCATACTTCACCCTATGCTTTAACTATCCGATCCTCGCTAAGATTTTCGATTTAAGCCATTCAGTGTCTAATGTCTTTTTTCCATATACTGCACCGATTGTATTGATGGCGGCATTTCTGATTATCTTCACAGTGTTATGTTGGCCATACCTGTTTAAGCCAGTAATGATTTTCTTAACCATTACTTCATCGATGGCACTCTATGCAGAAGTGAATTACCACACCTTATTTAATAATGCCGTAATTGAAAGTATTTTCGAAACACGTTCAGATGAAGCGCTGTCTTATGTCAATGCCCATTCTATTATCTACGTCATCGTATTTGGTATTGTGCCAAGTATTTGGATTGCAATGGTAAAAATCACCAAGCGAGAGTCTTTTATTAAAGATATCGTTGCTCGTGTCGCGTTAATCGGTATCGCTTGTACAGCGATTTTGCTCGTCGGATTAACGACATTTAAAAGCTATGCTTCTGTGGGTCGAAATAACCATTTTTTAAACCGTATGATCATTCCAGGTCATGTATATGCGGGTGGTAAGTACCTCTATAAGAAGTTTATTTACAAACCACTACCATTTAAACAACAAGGGTTAGACGCAAAACTAAGCCCAAGTAAAAACCATAAACCTACTTTATTTGTGATGATCTTAGGTGAAACCGCACGTACCTATAACTATGCTTATAACGGTTATAAACGTGACACCAATCCATACACCAAAAATGAAGGCATAATATCGTTCAAAAACGTTGAATCTTGCGGTACCTATACTGCCCTTTCCGTGCCTTGTATGTTCTCGAATTTAACACGAGCACATTACAACCAAGATCGTGCATATTCTCAAGATAATGCCGTTGATATTATCCATCGCGCAGGGGCGAAAGTATTGTGGCTTGATAACGATGGCGGATCAAAAGGCGTAGCAGATCGCGTTAACTATCAAGCGATCGATCCTTCACAGCATAATCAATTCTGTAATGGTACCAGTTGCTACGACAGTGTAATGCTAGATAAAGCACAAAGCTTTATTGATAAAGGCGATACAAATAAATTTTTGGTACTGCACTTAATCGGTAGTCACGGACCGACTTATTTCAAACGCTACCCTAAAGCGTTCGATAAATTTAAGCCATCATGTAATCGCAGCGACATTGAAAATTGTACTGACGAAGAAATTAGGAACGTGTACGACAATACTATTCTGTACACCGACTATGTGACAGAACAAGTGATCAAAATGCTAAAAGCCAAAGAAGATAAATATAATGTTGCTTTATTATATATGTCAGATCATGGTGAATCTTTAGGTGAGAACGGTTTCTATCTTCATGGTGCGCCCTTCTCTATTGCGCCTAAAGAGCAAAAACACGTGCCTTGGTTACTATGGTTGCCAAAGCAATACGCACAAGCGAAAGGGTTAAATAAAGCGTGTTTAGAGAAAAAAGAAAACCAAGCAGGACTATCACAGGATAATTTATTCCCTAGCCTATTGAGCTTATACGGTGTGAAATCAAAAGTGATAAATCCTAAGCTAGACATTACTGCAAGCTGTCGAGTAAAAGCATAACTATTCAATGATCCCATTGACTTAATGTATACTTGTAAGACATTACAGGTATACATTTTTATTTGAGCTCTCATTCCATGAAAATACTGATTATCGAAGATTCCTCGGCATTACGTCGTAGTTTAGCTGTGGGGTTTAATAATTTAGGCTTTTCCACTGATGAAGCAGAAAATGGTAATGAAGGGCTCACTTTAGCATTAGACAATGATTACGATATTATTATTTTAGATCTCATGCTCCCTGGCATTGACGGTATGACAATTTTAAATAAACTGCGTCAAACAGGCATTGAAACTCGTATTATTATTCTTTCAGCCAAAACACAAAGCCAAGATCGTATTGATGGCTTAATGCAAGGTGCTGATGATTATGTCACTAAACCTTTTTCATTTGATGAACTCCATGCTCGTGTGGTTGCAATTTCCCGTCGTTGCCAACCTGTAAGCATTACCAATACCATTGAAATTGATGGCTTTCTGTTAGATCTTAATAACAAAACGTTATTCTATGGTAACAACGATTTAGAACTCACACCGAATGAATTTAAGATCATCGATTATCTCTTCACTCACCGAGGTCAAATCCTGACCGCTAGTATGATCAGCGATAATATTACTAATAACTTCGACTATATTTCGAAAAATACCATTGAAGTACATATCTCTACGATGCGTAAAAAAGCGAAAAATATTGAGGCTGTATTGCCAATAAAAAATAAACGCGGTTTTGGGTATTACGTAGAGAGTTAAACATGACAAATCCTCGATCAATTAAAAAGAATTTAATTAACGCGATCAGCGCCGTATTTGGCTTCTTTATTATTATTGTTTTTACTTTCGTCGATTTCAGTGTGGATAATTGGGTTCAAGAACAATTTGAATTAGAGATCCAACAAAAAGCCGGACAGTTTAAAACCATCACCAATATCCAAGATTTTGCACAAACGATTAAAAGCGATAAAGATTATGCCTATTATCAGATCTGGAAAAATGATGATGTCATTTATCGTTCTACATCGCTCAATGATTATCCCAACATCCATTTACTACACAAGAAGTTACCACTAAATAGCTATCAAATTGTCGATGTCACTTTACCAAACCATGAGATAGGTAAGGCATTTCTATACTCTTATCTCGCAAAACCTAAAGATAAAAAGCCAACCCCTATTTATTTAACCATTTATGCATCAACGACAGGACTTGATAAGGTTACGGGCATTCTCGATATTTTACTGATTGGTAGCTTTTTACTCTCGATGATCATTATGCGTGTCGTCGCTAAAATCATTGTGACTAAAGGTCTCGATCCTCTCGTAAACTTAAACGATCAAATAAAACTGTTTAACGAAAATAAACAGCAACGACACAATCACACCTTTGCGTTTAAAGAAAATGCATCCTCTTATATTGAAATTGATTTGATCCGCAAAGAGCTTAATAACTTCCTCGAAACTAACCGTAAAATGGTCGATAACGAAAAACGGATCACCGCTGATATTGCCCACGAAATCAAAACGCCTATTGCAGAACTCATCACCCTAACCGAAGTGCATCAACGCTTTCCAGATGATGAACGTATAGCGAAAACCTTTACCTCGGACATTCTACAAATATCGAACCGAATGAAAGTAATAGTAGAAAACCTATTATTACTACAACGCACGTCTCATTCGCTTTCTCTTTATAAACAGCCGATTGAAATCACAACCTTATTAAGTACCGTGATTCACGATTTAAACTTTAAATATGACGTCATTAAGCAACGTGTAGTTTTCAATAACACACTTCAGCACCCTATTCTCGCTGATGAGTTTTGTTTAAAAACTATCGTCACCAACTTGTTAGATAATGCACTATTTTACAGCGTGCCTAATACCGCTATTAATATTACGATTAATAATGATGATCAGGATGTGGTATTCACTATCACCAACTCATCCTCTATTAATTACTCGCAGCAGGAAGTCGATAAACTGGTGCAACCGTTATTTCAGCATGATGATTCACGTTCTAATAACAATCGCTATGGTTTGGGATTATCTATCGTTGATAACATCTGCAAAATTAACGATTACGAGTTATCAATAAACCAGTTAGAGCATGGGGATTTTCAGGTATTAGTAAGGATTCCAAAAAAAGAATTGTCGTGAATAAACCAGTTGATAGGCTAAATATAAAAAAGCAGCAATGCGTATTATTCATTACTGCTTTTTATATTCATCAGAATATGGGGCTTTTGTTTGAGATAACTTATTTTTAAGCTATATTACCGTAACAAAGCTTAACTACATATTTAAAAGCATCGTTTTCAGCAATACTAGTCCTAAACAGTAAAGGTTAAATACTACTGTTCAATAAGCTCACGTGCAGTGGCTTTCTCTGCTTGATATTGTGCTATTGAACGATTTAATGCTCTAAGAGTAAACGTTCCGTTTGTACTCTTGTCATATCATCGATAACTCAAAACCTAAAAATCCTGCCACTACCTTTATAAAAACAACAGTCCACGTAGTGATAAAGAGCAACATAATTATCGAGTAAAGCGCACTTTGGCTTCCATTTTTATGTTTGGTATTTGTGTGTTGAACTAGTCCAAGTTCTGCTTCTAGCTCTTTACAACGAACGTATTTTTGATTGCGTATACTTCTAAACTGACGAGCAAACATCCAAGAGCATAAGATCAAAAATACACCAATCAAACAAAACAATAGTATGACTATTCCTAATTCGTTCTCGACAATGTTATTTAGCACAAAACCAAGTAGTACAGCGCTAACACCCCAAGTTAAAGTTGAAACGGACCAAACTAAGTTATCATGATGTTCAGCAGAGTTTTGCGCCATCTCATATTCCAACAGCTTGTTCTCATTATTTACTCTCTTAAACCTTTTCATAATCTCTTTCTCAAATAGATGGTATTACGCCGCCATAAGCGATTACAAAGGATTGACAATAATTGCTCGTAGCGAAAGCCAACCCTTTGTTCCTGCTTGCTGCCAACACGTCATGCAATTAACAGGAATATTTAGCCACAGATAACACTCGAATTCTTTTTGGCATCACCCTTGATGATCATTTCAATATTTACTTATATAAGTTGGCTTGGACTTATTCAAAACTTCAGATAGGTGTCGGCTGAACGACACTTATCCTTATTTGTCATAAAACAAATTACTGCTCCGTAACATCCATAGACTTAGGTGTCGGTATAACACCAATAAATCGCGCTAAACTCAACAATGTCATGAACAAACCTATCATTGCTTGCCCAATAACTAGTGAGTAAGCTAAAACCCCTAACGGTGTCACGTTGTAAAACCCGAAGCTAGTCATTACAACAAAACTCGTGTAAACCGCTCCTAAAACACTTTCGTGAGATCCATCAACTGCGAATGAGAAGATGTTTTGAAAGAAAATATATTGCGCTGCAAACCAGAAAATAATCTCGAAATAGTTCTGCATTAACAAGATCACAATTCGTCTATAACCATGCAATTTGTATTCTTTACCAGCCTTGATCGCTCGATATTCATCAAACAAAAGTACATTTGTTTGATAAATTACAACCTCATAAACCCGTAATAATGCATAAGAAGCTATAGCAAAGCCGATATATTGATTATTGATGTATAAGACAGCAGGCACAGACACGATAGATAAAAACACATGACTTAAAGCCCATATTTCAGAAAAACGACCAGTTCTAGCTTTAGGGCATAGCCTTCTGACCAAGTTGAAAAATGAAATTTTGCCAAGCATTTTGAATACAAATGCCCAAAAATCAACAATAAACGAATCTGACTTTTCCATAAATCACTCTTGTTTTATAACGTCACAATAACGGCATTTACTAGCCCAAACTGATTGAAACGCATGGATCACTACGTTTCTATAAAAGTTGCGCTACGAGTAAATGTCACGTTCATTATTCTGTTATATTTCCTTACACCAAACGTTCCTTACGCCAACACTAGTAAAGCCAAAAGACTTGCAATTACGACTGCTAGTGCTGTTTAATTCCACATCCGTTAGGACAACTTCAATACCGTTATCGAAAGCATCCTTTATGCGCGCATCAAGCAATGCTTTTTGGCAACCTCGGCCTCGAAACTCTTCTTGTGTATATGCGTTAGCTAAAATTACATGCTTACTTTCAAAAAAGCTTGTAGCCCATGCGCAAGGCATGCCATTAACGAATGCTACATAGCTACGAAATTTATCAGTACAATATAGCGAACGCTTTTTTAACCAAATGTCGTCTGAACAACTTACCCCAGACGTTTTTAACAGAGAGAGAAAATCGTCAACTTTACTATGTCCCCATACTTCTACATTAATAGCATTTGATGAGTCCTTTGAGGCCAGCAAATTCTCTTGTGTTAGTTGAAGAAATTCATGTTCAAACACATTAGTAAATTCGTGGCTTGATAGCCATGAATTGAGTTCGGGTGTAATAGCTTTTGGTTCAACACTGATTTCTAGTGGCAAATTAATGTCGAATAGCTCAAGGCTATTATCCAATGATTCTAAATTGCAGATATCTCGAACAATTATTTGATTGTCGTATCTACGCGTTTTGTCTACATAAGTAGCGTAAGAAGTTAAATCTGTAACGGAAAGCTCACTTGGTGTATCAGTAGACAGAGCCCGCTCGTTATTGAAGATAAAGTAAGAGTTGTATACTTCCTGTACTCTTTTGTCCTGCATTCATCTCTCGTCTTTTAATGAAATCTAACACCGCACTAAGCGGAAAAATTGTAGGCTAAAATAAATATACCTTTTAAAAAGGAGTATTCATCATTAATAAAGCACTGAAAAATCGCTCAGACTCTCTTTATTAACAATAACTTACCCCTATTACCTTGCAAGGTAAACGTACCGCTACGATTGATGCTTATAGTCGTGCACTACGTCACATCACACATCAACTGGATAAATCGGCAACAATTTAACTACCGACGATTTGAAGCGGTATTTTACACAACTGATCAAAACACATTCATGGAGTACCGTGAAAATTGATCGTAATGACTTACAGCTTTTCTTTAGGCATGTGCTTCAACGTTATTAAAGATGGATATTGCAGTATATATTACCGAAAGGATTTCGTCGGCTACGTGATTATGCTTTGCTGCGGGGTAATGAAAAGAAGCTGCTTCAAGCTATCCAATTTATGTTCATGTTCGCAGAACAACTGACGTTGCCCTCACCGAATAAAACGGTACGTATAAAAGCCCAACCCTTTTGCCCCTGCTGCCAACATGTCATGCAATTAACGGGAATATTTCGACCCAGATAACCGATGTTAAATAATAAGGATAATGGCATTCACGCTTCAGAATTAAAGAGGATTTTATTATAAATCAGGGTATTAATATTATTGGTTCACACCAAGGATAACGCTCGACTGCTTTTTGTCATCACCCTTCATGATATTTCCAATATTTACTTATATAAGGAGGCTTAGGCTTGTCCAACACTTCGGAGAGGTGTCGGCTTCGCGACACATATCCTTATCTGTTATAAATACTATTTAGACTTAGATGAAGAGATTCTGCTCTAATTTTAAAAGACGTTTTTTCAATGACAAACCGCCACCATAACCAACAAGCTCACCTTTGCTGCCAATTACCCTGTGGCAAGGAATTATAATCGCCAATCCATTTGCACCATTAGCATTGCCAACCGCCCTCACTGCGCTTTCATTACCAATTGATATAGCTAAATCTTGATACGTTACAATGTCACCGTATTTTACTTTATTTAATGCGTCCCAAACCGATTTTTGAAAATCCGTACCAACCAGTAATAAAGGAATATCGAAAACACTTCGCTCACCAAGAAAGTATTCTTCAAGTTGCGTTTTAGTAGATTCTAAAACATTGTCGTTTCTTTCTACGAATTCAGCGTTAAGGCTACGCTTAATACGGTCATCAACTGCACTTCTCATTTTACGATATCGAAAGTCACAAAGACAAAGCTTACCGTCATATGAACCAAGCACAAATTCGGCATAAGGATGTTTAAAGTGTTGGATATTAATCTGATTCATTGAATGTCCTTATTATGAATAACTTACCCGTATTTATAACGCCCGCTTAACGGGAATTTATGGCTTGGCTATAATTACGGAGCGTAGCGACGGGAGCCAAGCTGTAAATTTCCCGTTGAAGCGCTTGTTATGCTTACAATTACAGCCATCGTTTGACGTTATTTTTATAAGCAACATACTCATTACCAAAAATAGATGTTAAAAAGGTTTCTTCTGGTGTTATTTGGTATTTATTCATGTAAAGAATAAACATAATTAGTATTAATAAGTTTATAGGGTTAGACAAAAGTAATGCGTACCCTAATAAAGTAGTAAACATACCGACATACATTGGATTTCGAGTGTAACCAAAAATACCAGTATTAACTAGGGTTGATACATTATCGGTGCTTACAGGGTTAACAGTTGTTTTGTGTTTTTTAAACGAATAAACACCTGCGAGGGCAAAGCTAATACCTAATACAATAAATAAGAAGCATAGTTCTAGTGCAAATGGGAAGTTTAAATTAAAGCTTGGTGTAATAAAGCTTATGAGCTTCATAAAGCCAGCAAATAAAAATGTAAGTAATAGAGGAGGAATTTTTTGTTCAAGTTTCACTGTATTTTCCTTGTAAGCATAACAGTATATTAATAAGCATTCTTACTTTTACGCTTTATTAATACTGTAAATAACCCACATTTTACTATATAAAAGCACTACGTTTCATAGTGTTAATCGCAAAAAATCACATTCAATCGATATATTTCCTTTGGTAAAAGTAAGAATGGTATTTTGTCCGTCGGATTAAAAACACAAACAGCAAAACTGGCTATTTAATATCAATAGGTTAAAAACACCTACTGAGATAATTAAGAAAATTTTCTGATTAAAAACGAGACTTAATCTGCAAAATTTACGCTTTCCATTATAACTGGATAAATATACAGGCAATTCATTACCAGCAAACAAAAGCATTTCGCCTAAATTGAAATAGGAATAACGGAGGTACTAAAAGAAAGGAAATAGAGATAAGAAAGATGGAGACAAACGGTGTTCATCTCCATATTAAGCAATTATTATGGCTTGTGATTCTTGGCTAAAAACGCATCCAGTTTGTTAGCGAAGTTTTGGCGATCCGCTTGGCTAAGTGGTGCTGGGCCACCTGTTTGTACCCCACTACTGCGCATGGTTTCCATAAAGTCACGCATTTGTAAGCGCTGCTTAATGGTGTCTTTAGTATACATCTCACCGCGAGGGTTTAATGCATGTGCGCCTTTAGTGATCAGTTCATCAGCTAATGGGATATCAGCGGTAATCACCAAATCCCCTGCTTCGGCTTGTTGTACAATATAATTATCAGCAACATCAAAGCCTTGTTCCACTTGAATCGAACGTAAAAACGGTGAAGGTGGCGTGCGAATGTATTGGTTAGCCACCAGCGTTACGTTCACTTTTGCGCGATCAGCAGCGCGAAATAGAATCTCTTTTACGACGTTTGGACATGCATCAGCATCTACCCAAATTTTCATAGATAATCCTTTCATTCTTTCTCTACGTGCCATAAAACACGTAAGCTTTATTTGTAAAAAAGCCGCCCTATCTAAAGGCGGCTTTCAATTAACTTTTTGGCTTAGCCTGTTTTATTAAGTAAAAACTTAACCAACAAGACCTTTCTTCGCGATGTACTCATCGTAAGTACCGTGGAAGTCTTCTACGCCGTCTTTAGTGATCTCAAGAATACGTGTTGCAACGGATGTTACAAACTGGCGATCGTGAGATACGAACATTAATGTACCTTTGAAGTTCTCTAACGCAAGGTTAAGTGCTTCAATAGATTCCATGTCCATGTGGTTTGTTGGTTCATCCATTAGTAGGATGTTAGGACGTTGCATGATTAACTTACCAAACAACATACGACCTTGCTCACCACCCGAAATCACTTTAACTGATTTCTTGATGTCGTTTTGTGAGAACAGCATACGGCCTAGGATACCACGAACAGTTTGCTCGTCATCACCTGGCTTTTTCCACTGGCTCATCCACTCAAGCAATGTAATATCTTCTGCGAAATCAGCACTGTGATCCTGTGCGTAGAAACCAATATTATTGTTTTCAGACCACTTAACCATACCCGCCATTGGCTCCATTTGGCCCGCTAGCGTGTTTAGGAATGTTGATTTACCGATACCGTTCTCACCGATAATCGCGATGCGCTCACCGACTTCTACCAGTAAGTTAACACCGTTGATTAGGATGTTTTCGCCGTAACCTTGTTTCAAACCTTCTACTTCTAATGCGTTACGGAACAGTTCTTTTTCCTGATCGAAACGAATGAATGGTGTTTGACGGCTAGAAGCTTTTACTTCTGTTAATTGGATTTTATCCAATTGCTTTTGACGAGACGTTGCTTGTTTCGCTTTAGATGCGTTAGCAGAGAAGCGACTTACGAACGTTTGTAGTTCAGCCATTTGTGCTTTCTTCTTCGCATTATCTGCATGTAACTGCTCACGAGCTTGCTCTGCAGCCATCATGTATTCGTCGTAGTTACCAGGGAATAGACGAAGCTCACCGTAATCTAAGTCAGCCATGTGTGTACATACGCTGTTTAAGAAGTGACGGTCGTGCGAGATGATGATCATAGTGCAGTTACGCGCTAGTAGGATCTGCTCAAGCCATGCAATGGTGTGAATGTCCAAGTTGTTCGTTGGTTCGTCAAGTAGCATGATGTCTGGGTTAGCAAACAGTACCTGTGCAAGAAGCACACGAACTTTAAGACCCGGAGCAACGGCACTCATTAGGCCGAAGTGCTGATCTTCTGGAATACCAAGACCAAGTAGTAATTCACCTGCACGCGCTTCTGCTGAGTAGCCGTCCATTTCTGCAAATTCTACTTCTAGATCCGCAACACGCATGCCGTCTTCTTCTGACATTTCAGCCATTGAATAGATGCGATCGCGCTCTTCTTTAATTGTCCATAGCTCTTTGTGACCCATGATCACAGTGTCTACTACGCTATAGTTTTCGAATGCAAATTGATCCTGACCTAATTTAGCCATACGCTCATTAGGATCAAGTGAAACAGTACCTGCAGACTGCTCTAGCTCGCCACCCAAGATTTTCATGAATGTCGATTTACCACAACCATTCGCGCCGATTAGGCCGTAACGGTTGCCGCCACCAAATTTTACTGAGATGTTTTCAAACAATGGCTTATCGCCAAACTGCATTGTGATATTAGCTGTTGAAATCAATGTACTGTTCCAAAATTTATGAATATATCAAGCATTAAAAAAGCCGCCTACTACAAGCGACTTTTCTCTAAATTGGCGCCGAGTATAACAGATTTAGTGACTTACATCACCTTTAAATTAACAACAAAATTGTAACTAGTAATATTGCTGATAACTGCCCTTTTTTTCTTATTTCATACTTACCTTATTTTAATTAAGTATGTATTTACATTGAGTTAATAAGATTTGAAAAAAGAATAATGAAATATGAAGTTATGTTTTTGTGTGATGATTATGTTTATTCAAAGCGTATAGTAATTTTCAAACATTAGGTTAATAAATAGGGAGTTATTATGAATATCCATTCTTTCGGTAACTGGCTACCAAAAAGCAAAGCACATGTTAATGCTTGGATCCAACACTTAAAAACACACACTGAGCAACATCCAGCAGAGCTTGTTCAACCTATCCAAGAATTTAAAGATTTGGTTGATAATGATGAAAGCCTAAAAGAACTCGCTGAACGTATGTTTAGCTATGCGGGTAATCAAAAAGAATTAACGCCGCTAGGTACACCAGAAGTCATGAGTTTTGATGAATTTATTGTGCTATTAAACGCGATTATGACGCAAGCGCCTGAATGTACTGAATATACCGACCCTAAAACCGGCGAACTCAATCCTTGTGGTTTAATTGGTTTTCCTATTAATGCGTTATTAGATTGGCCGATGGCAACTCCTGCTGGCTACACATTCTTCTCAAATGCATTAGTGAATCAGCAAATTAAGAAAATATTAACTTACTGGTCTTCTTTCCTTTCAAGCTCTGACTCCCGCTACGTATTAGTAAACGATGATCTTAATCGTACACCGAAGGTGTTAGGTTGGTTAAATCCAACAGCTAAACGTGAAATGGTTGGAGTCGCTTGCCAAGCCACTTCTGATCCAGCACTTAAAGCATTACCGTTTGAGCACTTTTTCCAATGTGATCCTGATGATAAGTATTATGGCTTTAAATCATGGGATGACTTTTTCACTCGTGAGTTCGTAAAAGGTGTTCGTCCAATTGCTGAAGGTGATGACATTATTGCTAATGCATGTGAATCAGCACCGTTACAAGTGGCAGAAAACGTGGCTGAAAGTGCAGAATTCTGGCTAAAAGGTCAGCCTTATTCACTACAGAATATGATGGATTTTGATCCACTCGCGAAACAATTCGTGGGCGGTACAATTTATCAAGCATTCTTA
Source organism: Photobacterium sp. GB-50 (assembly GCF_003026755.1). Lineage (NCBI taxonomy): Bacteria > Pseudomonadati > Pseudomonadota > Gammaproteobacteria > Vibrionales > Vibrionaceae > Photobacterium > Photobacterium sp. GB-50. Next base: position 28,668 of record NZ_PYNX01000014.1, on the reverse strand, counting down.
AGTGCATTAAGTTATCACCGTTGGAATAGCCCTGTTTCAGGAACAGTGAAAAAAGCCTTCATTGTTAACGGTTCATATTACTTAGGTAATAAATACCAAGGTTTTGATAATCCAGAAGGGGCTGATGACAGCGCGCCGAATAACTCTCAGCCTTTCTTAACCGCAGTTGCAACTCGCGCAGTGATCTTTATTGAATCAGACAATCCAAAGATTGGTTTAATGTGCTTTATTGCAGTAGGTATGGCAGAAGTGTCGTCTTGTGAAATTACCGTAAAAGAAGGTCAACACTTAAATAAAGGCGATGAATTAGGTATGTTCCACTTTGGTGGTTCTACACATTGTCTTGTCTTTGGACCGGATGTGAAGTTAGCGTTTGACTTCCACAATACAACACCAGGTTTAGATGCAACCAATATTCCTGTTTGTTCACGTATTGCAACCGTATTATCCGATAAATAATACCAAGATTTAAATTAGCTGATCACTAAATACAACAACGCCTTATTACTATGTCACTTTGTAATAAGGCGTTTTTTTATTGCTTAAATATCAGCTTACTCGTAACTAATACTTACTAAACAAAATTATCGACGGTTACGACCACCGCCACGGCTATTACTGCGACCGCGAGAAGCACGTTCTTTGTAAGCTGAAGCCGCTTTTGCTTGCGATGCTAGAATTGATTCAACGGTTAGTTCCATTGGCTCTTTTGGTACAATGCCATCAGCAAAGGTACGCATACGTGGTGGAATTTCTAATTCAGCGGCTGTTGCACGTGGCATACGCTTAAAACGTGATAGGTAGAAAGCTTCTAGTTTCTCTCTCGCCCACTCTGTTTTCTTCAAGTATTTCACACTACTCGCAATAGACGGTTTAGTATTGAAACAGTTAAAACGCATTGCCGTGTCTAAAATTTCCCAACCGTAGTGATCGACGAGTTCGGTTAGCATTTTTTCAAGGCTCAAGCCATGAAGCGGATTATTTTGTAAAAGTCGCTGCTCTAGCGTTAATTCTTTTTCTTTTTTTGCTGGTTGAGCAGGTTGCTGTTGTTCTTGCATTACCTTTCCTAACGGATATTTACAGATATCTTTGTAGTATAAAGGCTACGAGCAAGAAGTTATAAACAATTTAATTTGTAATGGAATGAAATTTTAAAAGCGAAGGAAAGTATGACGAATAGTGGCAGTCAAAATATGTCTGTGGTGTTCGATTTGAATAGCACCGTCAATTCAACCTATTAATGAGATATCGTTGACAGTGCCGTTTTTATTATGCCGATTAAAAAATAACGTTAAATGTTATTCCCAATCAAGAATAACCTTACCAGACTGACCAGAGCGCATAACATCAAAGCCCTGTTGGAAATCATCAATCTTGTAATGGTGAGTAATGATTGGTGATAGATCTAAACCTGATTGGATTAAGGTTGCCATCTTGTACCATGTTTCAAACATTTCACGGCCATAGATACCTTTGATGATCAAACCTTTGAAGATCACTTGGTTCCAATCGATTGCCATGTCTGATGGTGGAATACCTAGCAGGGCAATTTTACCGCCGTGGTTCATGCTTGATAGCATGCTGTTAAATGCCGCAGGGTTACCCGACATTTCCATGCCCACGTCAAAGCCTTCTTTCATGCCAAGCTCTGCCATCACATCCATCAGGCTTTCTTTAGCTACGTTAACCGCACGGGTCACGCCCATTTTACGAGCAAGATCTAAACGGTATTCGTTCACATCCGTGATCACAACATAACGCGCACCCACATGTTTTGCTACAGCCGCAGCCATAATACCAATTGGGCCTGCACCTGTGATCAGCACATCTTCACCCACTAAGTCGAACGACAGTGCGGTGTGAACAGCATTACCAAACGGGTCGAAAATAGATGCAACATCATCTGAAATATCATCAGGAATTTTGAATGCGTTAAATGCCGGGATCACTAAGTATTCCGCAAATGCCCCTTCACGGTTTACACCCACACCAATGGTGTTACGGCATAAGTGAGTACGGCCACCACGACAGTTTCGGCAGTGACCACACGTGATATGGCCTTCACCCGAAACGCGATCGCCAAGAGCAAAGCCACGCACTTCCTGCCCCATCCCAACCACTTCACCGACATACTCATGACCAACAACCATAGGTACAGGGATCGTTTTTTGTGACCACTCATCCCAGTTGTAGATATGAACGTCAGTACCACAAATTGCTGTTTTCTTGATGCGGATAAGCAGATCGTTATGACCGACCTCAGGCTTATCTACTTCAGTCATCCAGATGCCTTCTTCAGGCTTTAATTTAGAAAGAGCTTTGATTTTCATTATATTAATCGCTTATTTCTTTAGGATACAACATGCTTTTCAGCGTCCATCTACCACTGCATGTTATTGAACCTTTGCCTTACCATGCAGTAGTAGCAATATGTTTTCGTCACATTGAATAACGTAAAGCTTAAATTAGATAATGCCCATCTCTTTACCCACTTCGATAAAGGCATCAATCGCTTTATCCAGTTGTTCTGGTGTGTGTGCTGCTGACATTTGCGTACGAATACGTGCTTTGCCTTTTGGTACAACAGGGAATGAGAAACCAACCACGTAAATGCCTTTTTCTAGGGCGCGCTCGGCAAACTCTGCCGCAATTTTTGCATCACCTAACATGATAGGAATGATCGCGTGATCAGCCCCTGCCATCGTAAAGCCAGCTTCTGTCATGCGAGTACGGAAATGCGCCGAGTTTTCCCATAAACGATCGCGAAGTTCGCCGCTTTCCGCTAATAAATCAATAACGCGATTTGAAGCAGAAACAATTGCAGGTGCTACTGAGTTAGAGAACAGGTATGGACGTGAACGTTGACGTAACCAGTCAATCACTTCTTTCTTACCTGCGGTATAACCGCCTGATGCACCACCCATCGCTTTACCTAATGTGCCGGTAATAATGTCGATACGATCTATAACGTTATGGTATTCATGCGTACCACGACCATTTTCACCCATAAAGCCAACTGCGTGAGAGTCATCAACCATCACTAGTGCGCCGTATTTATCCGCTAAATCACAAATTGCAGGTAGGTTCGCTACGACACCGTCCATTGAGAACACGCCATCAGTTACGATTAATGTATTACGCGCACCTGCTTCTTTTGCTGCAATTAATTGTTGCTCTAATTCTGCCATATCATTGTTGGCATAACGGAAACGCATCGCTTTACATAAACGTACACCGTCAATGATTGACGCGTGATTTAATGCATCAGAAATAATCGCATCTTCTGCACCTAAAATCGTTTCAAATAAACCCGTATTTGCATCAAAGCATGAGGTATAAAGAATCGTATCTTCCATACCAAGGAAATCAGACAGCTTACGCTCTAACTCTTTGTGCGCATCTTGCGTACCACAAATAAAACGTACAGACGCCATACCAAAACCGTGCTCATCCATCCCCTCTTTAGCCGCTTTGATCAACTCAGGGTGGTTGGCTAAACCAAGGTAATTGTTGGCACAGAAATTTAAGACTTCTTGACCCGATTGGATATATACCGCTGCTTTTTGCGGTGATGTGATCACACGCTCAGATTTGTATAACCCTTCACTTTTTACATCTTCAATTTGTTTTTGGATTTGGGTATAGAATGCAGAAGTCATGATGTCCCTCACAGTATTATTATGGTTAATGTTGGTTAGCGAAAATTAGCTCACAACATTCTCGTCACATGATATAAACAACTATCATAGCAACTATATCTGAATAAAAATCGTAGCTAGACCTTGTTTTAAGCTATTTGTATTCCTAAATCACAATTAATCCAATACAGATAACTACAAGCTAATATTGCCATTCTAAATCATGCTAAAAACAACTATTATCCCCTGCGATGGAAAATGATTAATGAACTGTAGGCACAAATAAATGGATACACATAAGCTCATCGCACTAATGCCAGATTTAGCCACCTTCATCGTTATTGTAGATGAAGGCAGTTATACTGCCGCTTCACGCAAATTAGGTGTTACGCCATCCGCACTCAGTAAACAAATCGCACGGTTAGAAAAAGCCTTATCGGTAAAGCTGTTAGAACGTACAACACGCAAATTGATGATCAGTGAGTCGGGTAATCGTATTTATAAACAATGTACTCAAATGATTGATGCGGCTAAACAAGCAATTGAAATTTCAAGCTCTGAGCATACTGTGCCCTCAGGGACTGTCACAATTGCAGCACCAAAAGCCTTTATGAACATTCTTCTTCAACCTTTAGTTAAACCTTTCTTAACACAATATCCTGAAGTAAATTTAAAACTAAAAGCCTGTGATGGTGATATTGATATTATCGCTGAAGGTATTGATGTGGTATTTCGTTTAACAGAAAGACCCTCTGAAGGCTTAGTACTAAAGAAAATTGGCAAAGTGAATCTGACGTTGTGTGCCAGCCCTAACTATATTGCCCAGCGTGGGATGCCAATACATCCGCGCGATTTGAAACATCACGATTGTTTATACCTTGGTGAAAATAACATCGATCACATATGGGATTTTGATAAGAACGGAGAACAAATAACCGTTGCTGTTTCTGGTCGATATGCCGTCAATCACTCTCAAATGCGATTGAAAGGCGTAATAGATGATTTGGGTATTGGGATATTTCCTGACTTTGTGATTAAACACGATCTTGTTGCTGGTAAGGTGATCCAAGTGTTACCAGATTGGACTATTCGAGGCAATTATCACGGTGATATTGCACTGCAATACGCGCAAAGTAAGTTTATGCCAGCAAGAATTCGTGCAGTCATTGACTATTTTACGGCTCATTTGACTCTTTAATGAAAATTGAAGTTGAGTAATTTGCTCAATCTCTCCTTTTTGGCGTTAGAGTAATTATTTTAATAACAATTCATCGATTATTCTTTCGTGATGGTTGATACTCTATCATCACTAAGTAATTATAAATAAAAGCATTTTTATACAATTAGACGTTAGAAAATGCACTAATACATCAAGGATAGAGCATATGAATGCTAAAATTATCGAAAACCACGATGAGTTGATGTACTGGATGAATTTAGTTGAAAAAGAGTATGGACACTCAATTTTGATTAATACTTCGATTCATTTTGTATCTGGTACATATGAAGATGGCACCACAGGCCATGCGATTGAAATCACTAATGATCAAGAAGAGCTGATTGCACGCTCTCCAGTTAGCCTTGAACTAATGAATTTTGCCAATAAGATGCAATCAGTCGTTTCGGATCAAGGCGTACAAAGTTTAAAAGGCAATACGACTAGATTACATTAATGATTAATTCACATTGTCTTTCTAATGAACAATAAAAAGCCACTAACCCAGTCAAGCCTATACGGATAATTGGATCTCAAGCAGGTGTCAAATAGAAAGCCATGCAGAAAAATGTATGGCTTTTTCGTTATTTAGTTACAATGCAGATACTACAAATACTTTAGCTTTTATATTAACTGGTATTAATCGGCAATAATTTGGGCTTTGATTAGAAGGAAGCAACACCGTTCTCGGCTAAAGTAAGTTTATAAAGTTGCTACATATGTAATACAGTAACTAACTTCTGAAGGCTCATTTTCATTGAGATATAATGGAACATACCTAATCTCGGATTCTTTGTTATTTGAGCCAGAATACTTTATTAGATCTGGATAACAAGCATCTGGTAAGTACTTGTCATAAACTGGAGCAATTCTCCATAAAGTATGGCTCCCTATTTCAATTACCTCGTATAAATGCCGGCCTTTCTTCTCTCTTCTCGCACTAACAACGCCTTTAAGTACTTGTGCATCTTCAAGTACTAATTTATCCCTGCCCCATTTAGAGTTAAACATCACATCATCAATCGCGAGTAAGCCAACCAAAGCTATAAAAGCAATAGCTGCTGTTAACGAAACTAAAACTTTTTCCTGCTTTTTCAGGTTTAATTTAATAGAGATTAAATAGCCGATTACCCCGAATATGAATAGACCGGGCAACATCCAAAGAAACTCAATTAGTAACTTACTAGTTCCAGATTCAGAAAATAAATTAAATATTTCCATAACTATTTGTCTCTAAATCAATTTTTAAATGTCCGTTTATCGCTCAAAGAAGTCTAACAGTACGACAATATATCAGCTATTTTATTTGTATTTATCAAAATAAATTATCTTCTCAACCTTTACAGGCCCCTTAGCTAAGCCCAATTTCATTGCAGGCGTTGACTTGTGCTTGTCATCTACATTGCAATAGTTGTAGTAGACTCTAAATATCTCGCCAAGCTTAATGTAAATCTCTGGATTATAGGGTTGATAACCGTACCAAGTACCTTGGTTTGTGTTGGCTGTTCGAGTTGGTCTTGAAAATGGGTTAAGTGAAGTCCTAACCTGATTAAAGAATCTATCAATCGCATTTAGAGAAGCTTTCTTATAGAGGTTTACCTGATGGTCTAAATCATACCTTTCGATGTTCGTGACCGCAGCGATACGCTTCTCAATTTCATTCATGCTAGGCATTGGGTTTCTAACCCAAGCTTCAAATCCAATTATCCGTATAGGCTTGCTAACCCAGTGGCTTTTTTGTTAGATGTAAAGCATTATTCAATGACTGATATAAAGTGATTACGATCTTTCAATTAGAAAAGTACGTATTAAGTGATTTGTAGCAAGGGGTCTTTCCAACACTATGAGTAAGAATAACAACAAAAGGCTCAGTATCCTTTTAAAGCTTAAGACCTACATTACACCGTATAAGTGGCGTGTAATTGCTGCTTTAGCTTCTCTTCTCACCACAGCCAGTCTAACACTCTCAATTGGTTACGGGGTTCGTATTTTGATTGATCAGGGGTTTGCCCAACAATCACTGACCGACCTTAGCCATGCCATTCAATTTATTATTGGCGTGACTATCTGTATCTCAGTTGGCACATATTTTCGTTTTTATCTCGTCTCTTCCGTTGGTGAGAGAGTGAGTGCTGATATCCGTCTTGCCGTATTTAACCATGTTATCTCACTACACCCTAGTTACTTTGAAACTAACAGTAGTGGCGACATTATGTCACGACTAACGACTGATACCACTTTATTGCAAAATATAATTGGCTCCTCATTTTCAATGGCCATGCGCAGTGCATTATTATGTTTCGGCGCCATAATCATGTTGTTTGCGACCAACTTTAAACTGACATTTATCGTTCTTGCTTCTGTTCCTTTTATATTGATACCTATTTTATTTTTCGGACGACGTGTACGCGCATTATCAAGAAAAAGCCAAGATACGATGGCAGATATTGGTAGCTATGCAGGAGAAGCCATTGAGCATATTAAAACAGTACAAAGTTTTAGTGCTGAGCAATATGAAAAGCAAGCTTTTGCGGAGGAAGTAGAAAAAGCCTATGAGGTGGGGCGACAACGAGTAAAACAACGCGCTATTTTAATAGCCGGTGTCATTGCCATCGTTTTTAGCGCAATTGCAGGCATGCTATATGTTGGTGGCAGTGATGTAATAAAGGGTGAAATGTCAGCTGGTGATTTAGGGGCTTTCGTTTTTTATGCCATCATGGCTGCATCATCAATGGCAAATATCTCAGAAGTGCTTGGTGAGTTACAAAGAGCAGCTGGCGCGACGGAAAGACTCATAGAAATCCTGCAAGTAAAAAGTGATATTTGTACGCCACATGATCACGAATCAATTGACTGTTCTCAGCCATCAGACATTCGTTTTAACAATGTGAGCTTTCACTACCCTTCTCGCTTAAATCATCCCGCTATCAATCAATTAAACTTAGTTGCTGAACAAGGAAAAATTTTAGCTCTTGTAGGACCGTCAGGTGCTGGTAAAACAACGCTTTTTGAATTACTTCAACGTTTTTACGATCCACAACAAGGCCAAGTTTTAGTTGGTAATAAAGATATTCGCCAATTTGCTCCAAATGAACTTCGTCAACACATGGCACTCGTTCCGCAGCAACCTGCATTATTCAGTAATGATGTATTCCATAACATTCGTTACGGCAACCCAGATGCAACAGATGAAGAAGTGATTGAAGCGGCAAAAAAAGCCCATGCCCATGCGTTTATTGAAAAACTACCTAATGGTTATCATAGCTTCTTAGGCGAGCGAGGCGTGCGTTTATCTGGTGGTCAAAAACAAAGAATTGCGATTGCACGGGCTATCCTTAAAAACCCTAAAATTCTTCTACTTGATGAAGCAACCAGTGCGCTAGACAGTGAGAGCGAACACCATGTACAGCAAGCACTTGAAGAACTAATGAAAGATCGTACTACATTAATCATTGCTCACCGACTATCAACGATACAGCACGCAGATAAAATCGCTGTATTAGAGGGTGGCGAACTTATTGATGAAGGCGATCATGAATCATTACTTAAAAGCTGCGAACTATACCAGCGCTTAGTCCATCTTCAGTTCAAGCATTTAAAATAAGACTATCTCGATATTACTTATTCACTCGTAATATCACTTCAATAGCCGACACTCCGTCGGCTGTTTCTTAGATCAATTTCAAAACCTTTTGGGCTATTCGCCTATATTTTGGTTTCACTTTTAAAATATATGCAAAGCACTTCGTTAAAATCTATTTAATTATGAAACAGTAAGCTCTAAAGTATGGCTACAGCCTTGTAATATGTATGGAATTTGCGATGGAAAAGTATATTGGCCTAATGTCTGGCACTAGCATGGACGGTGTTGATGCTGTGTTGGTTGAAATAGATAACACTAAAATCACCCTATTAGGCAATTATGACCACCCAATGCCGAGTGATTTAAAGCAAGCATTACTCGACGTTTGTATTGGACAGTCAACCAATCTCCTAGCCATTGGCGAGCTTGATCACCGTTTAGGCCATTTATTTGCAGATGCAGTAAATGGATTACTTGAGAAAACAGCTACCTCAGCAGAGAGTATCAAAGCCGTTGCCAGTCACGGTCAAACCGTTTTCCATGCTCCCGATTCACCCTATCCTTTTACCATGCAATTAGGTGACGCCAATATCATCGCTGCTAACACAGGGATTACTACCGTTGCTGATTTTCGCCGTAAAGACATGGCATTTGGCGGTCAAGGTGCGCCATTAGTGCCTGCATTCCACCAGCAACTATTTAGCGATAAAAACATTAATCGTGTCATTTTAAACATTGGCGGTATTTCCAATATAACCGTTCTGACACCGAATAAACCCGTAATAGGTTTTGATACTGGTGTTGGCAACATGTTAATGGATGCATGGATCAACCTACACCTTCAACAAAGCTATGATAAAAATGCACAGTGGGCATTATCAGGAAAGGTTAACTCAAAGCTATTAGCTAACCTACTCAGCGAACCTTACCTATCACTATCTGCACCGAAAAGTACTGGACGAGAATTGTTTAACTTGCCTTGGTTAGAGCAACATTTATCAGGTTTAACCATTAAGCCTGAAGATGTACAGGCAACCTTAGCGGAATACACTGCAGTAACCATTGCCAACGATGTAAGAAAAACAGCGCAAGATACGCCCGATAACATGCCTAATGAGTTATTAGTGTGTGGTGGCGGAGCCCATAACCCATTAATAATGCGTCGTTTAACAGAACTGCTAATTGATTGGACAGTGACGACCACCAATGAGCGTGGTGTCGATAGCGATAACATGGAAGCAATGGCATTTGCATGGCTTGGCTATCGCACGCTACATGGATTATCAGGTAATTTACCCGAAGTAACTGGCGCATCACGATTAACCACATTAGGTGCAATTTACCCTGCGCCGTGATTTCTGACGCTGACCTAAAATAACGAAGAAACAATCTGTTATACTCATTGCCATCTTTAAAAACCACGCTTTTCAGTGGTTTTTAACATGGCACACGCTAAATTGAAGACAGATCTAATATGAATACAATGAACAATAATGCGTTAGATTCCGATCATATTTGCGCAAAAGATTTGAACCAAATCGCCCTAATTTCATGTTCAACTCAATATGATGAACAAAGCGTCAATAACGTGGTTGATACTTTTATTGCCCATGGTTACATGGTTACCACCAAATATTTAAACCAAGTGATTTCCGACATCGGTTATGTGAATACAGATCAAGAACGAGCAAATAACCTTATTGCCGCTTTACTGGATCCTACGATTGATGTCCTATGGTTCTTCCGTGGTGGTGGTGGCGCGTTAAACCTCTTGCCATTTTTGCACGCTTACAAGATACAGTTGCAGGAAATAAAACCAAAAATGATTGTTGGTTTTAGCGATGTTACAGCTATCCATAGTTTTATTAATAACGAATTAGGCTGGCAATCAGTCCATGCTGTGAACGCCTCAACCAATCAAGCGACCAACGGCGGTAATGAGCAACCTATTCCTGATTTAAAAACCTTAATAAATGACGGGGTGAGCTACAACAACGTATTGCCTCTCAATGATTTAGCTAAGAGCGCATCTGTATCGGGTCAGCTTATCGGTGGTAATCACACATTAGTTTCAGCCACCTTTGGCACACATTACCAACCTGATTTTTCAAATAAAGTCCTACTGCTGGAAGATATTGGCGTTACTTACCGCCAGCTTGATCGCTATCTTCAGCAATTACTGTTCTTAAAAGACTTTGACGTTAATGCGATTGTGTTTGGTCAGTACTACAACATGGATCCTAACGATCAAGACCGTCTAATGTATAAACATGTGCTTGAACAATTTGCTAAACAACTTGGCAAACCCGTGTATTACTTCCCTTTTATCGGTCACGGTAAATATAACCAACCGGTTATTTTTGGTCGTCAAGTTTCGTTACAGCGTCACGAATTAAACGAGCATGGTATGCCATCTGATTACTGTAATTTGACGCAAAATTAAGACATAAAAAAACGGTGAGAGGCTATCAACCTTTCACCGTTTTTTCTAAGCGAGAGTGAATTACTTCGCTTGTGCCTTCAAGAATTTCTTCACTTTCTTCATTGCCATTTGGCGCTTAAGAGGTGATAGATAATCAATGAATAGAATACCTTTTAGGTGATCAATTTCATGCTGTAATGCGATAGCAAGGAAATCATCACGCTCAAGGTGAATATCATTACCATCACGATCAAGCGCTGTTAATTCGATTTTTTCAAAACGCTCTACATCTGCGTAGTAATCAGGAACAGATAGACAACCTTCTTGACCAACAACAGGATTTTCACCACGAACAATCTTAGGGTTTACGAATACCTGTGGCTCGTTGCGCTCTTCAGATAAGTCGATAACAATGATAGATTCTTTACGGCCAACTTGAGGTGCCGCTAAACCGATACCATTACCCGTTTCGTACATGGTATGAAGCATGTCATCAATCAGCGTTTGAATGTGCTCAGCTTTCACGTCTACAACATCTTCTGCTTGAACGCGTAGCTTTGGATTTGGTTCGGTTAAAATTTCTAAAACTGCCATTTTCTCTCTACTTACTTAATGGTGTTAAATACCTTGCTGGGTCGTAACTTATCAGATAGGCGCTAACTCTCAAAGTGATAATTCATATCGATACTTTATGACTAATAAATTACAGAAAATAGCGTGTAAAAAACAATCGTTTTTTTCAATTAGACTGATAGGCAGTATTAATAGGTAGGATAATTTTTTAAATATTGGCAGCCCAATATTCACCATGTTCATTATCAAATGCACGTAGTAAGCTTTTATAAAGCATGATTTTTTCAATCGGTTTCGATACATAATCATCCATACCGACACTTAAACAACGTTTCTTCTCTTCCTCCATGACGTTTGCTGTTAAGGCTATGATGATAGGTCGAGACATTGACGGCATCTTTCTAATTAATTCTGTCGCCTCTAATCCCCCCATATTAGGCATTTGACAATCCATTAATATCACATCGGCGGTATTTTCTATCATATACTCAACCGCCTGTACCCCGTCATTAACAATGGTGATGTTTTTCAAACCAAATGCGGTTAAAAATGCCTTAATTAATTGTTGATTTACCATACTGTCTTCAACCACTAAAATCTTACGATCTTCATACATGCTAAGATTAGTGATTAATGCATGATCTTCGCCATTTTCATTTCTCTGAATATCCGATTGTTTTAGTGGAATATCGAACCAAAACTCTGTGCCATTACCAATCGTACTTTCTACCTGTAATTTTGCTGACATTAATCGACATAAGCTGTTAGATATAGATAAACCAAGCCCTGTTCCACCAAATTGGCGAGAAATAGAGCCATCAGCTTGGGTATAAGAATCAAAGATAAATGCGAGTTTTTCTTCAGCAATGCCAATCCCCGTATCTTTCACTTTAAAGCGCAGCCATTGAATATGTTTATCGTTATATTTTTTTAATTCTTCGCACTGCTGCTCAGGCGGTTCTCGCTTTTCAACCACTAATGTCACAGAGCCTGTATGGGTAAATTTAACCGCATTACCAATAAGATTAATCAGAATTTGTCTTAATCGACCTTCATCTGCAGTATAGCTATCTGCCAACCCCTCACCTATTTCTGTTGATAATTGTATTTTTTTTATCTTGGCTTGATGGATAAATGGAGTCGCACAGCTATGCACAAACGGCTTTAAATTAAATGGCGTCATGTGTAATTCCACATTACCCGACTCTAGTTTAGAGTAATCCAATATTTCATTAATAATAACTAACAATGAATAAGCCGACTCTTTGATATAACCAATCTGCCGTTGTGATTCTTGATCTAAATTTCGCTCTTCTAAGCATTGTACAAAGCCAAGGACTCCATTCATTGGCGTTCTTATTTCATGGCTCATATTCGCCATAAATTCGGCTTTTATTTTTATTGCTTCGCTTAAATCGTTGGCCTGCTCTCGTAATTTTCTATTTAAGCCTTGTAGCTTGCTTTCCGTATTGTAAATACACTCATCAGCTTTTTTTAATTCACTGGCTAATAATGACACCTCCCCTTCTGCATCTTCAACTTCCGCAATATTCACACCACCCGAACCAATTTTAGGAAGTTGACCAATCAAAAACGTTAGTGGTCTTGTCACTTTGCGGTACATGTACACTAAAATAAAGATAATAAAAAACAAGAACGGGAGAATAAAAACAAAAAGCTGTATTAATATCGTCCGAATAATGTCAGCCGAACTGTAATATATAACGTAATTAAAAATATTATCGCCATTAAAAGATACTGGATAAGTAAGGGTATAGTTCCCATCATAAATAGATAAACCAGGGGCTTGTGCTAATGGTGTATAAGTGTTGCCATCATTCTTCTCATAAAAATGGATTAAATCCCCATCTAAATCATACAATGATAAAGAGAGTATTTTTTTATGGGTTTCTAATGAGCGATTTAATTCTATCGATGTTTCTGTATCTTTATAAATAGCGGCATCAATGATTAATGGTGAAAAGGTATTCATCATTACTTTAATGTCTTTGACGACTCGCTGGGTATTATTGTAATAACTAATATATAGCGCGGTTAACATCACACACAGTAGAACACTGCTCATTACCAGCGCTATTTTACTGAATAAACTCGTTTTATGGTACAAATGATGCACATCAATATCATGTGATATCTTGGCGTTTAATCGCTCATTCTTTCCATTTTTAAGACAATTATCGTCCAATTTATTTTTCATCATTAACCCTTTAGATAATATTACTTCTCTATGGGTAGTCCTTTTGCAGACCAATCTAACCATGAACCATCATAATGAGCGACATTAAATCCAGCTTGTTTAAATAAGAAATAAGATAACGTTGAAGCCGTACCTTTATTACAGTATGTAATTGTTTTCTTGTTATTATCTAATTTACTTAATATGTCAGACAATTCTGATTTAGGTTTTAAGATTTTTTGACCATCTGCATTAGTCGTAAAAAACTCATTCAACTCGATATATTTAGCTTTAGGTATTCGACCATATTTATCAGTCACGGATTTTTTCCCTAAATATTCATCATATGTGCGGCTATCATAAAGCTCATAATTAGGGTTATGGACAGCGACTTTTGCTACTGTCGTACTCGCATAAATATTCGATTTTAAGACAGGAACAAAATCAGACTTAGGTAATCTATTTGCTGTTTGGGACAAAGCATTATGTTGTTGCCATGCATTCAATCCGCCATTGAGTATGGCGACATTTTTCACGCCATATAGCTCTAATACCCAAAATAAGCGTGACGCATGCATAAGCTCACCTTGATCATAAACAATTATCTTGGTGTCTTTTGTTACCCCTTTTTTACGTAAAAGAGGGGCAATAGTGACCTTATTTTTAACGTAATAAACACCGTCTTTGATAACGTAAGTATCATCCACAGGAAAACTGATTGCGGTAGGTATATGGCCTTTATCATAATCTTCTTTCGCACGGGCATCGAAAATCACAACAGGCTGTTTATCTGCAATCTGCGCTTTTAACCAATCAGGCTCTGCGACCATATCTTGCTGTGCAAAGGCATTACTACTCAATAACGCCCAAGTCATAAACATAAAAGATGCTACGAATTTCGAGAGATCTCGCCTTTGAATCATTCTTGCCATCCTTATCACCCTGCAATACTGAATTTTATCAACACACAATCAAGTGACTTACCTAAAAACAGAGCAATTAACCAGCCAATTTATCAAACAGGCAACTTATTGATTTATCAGGTAATTAAGTCTTATTAATTAAAACTGTTATTCTCAAAATGCATTTTGCAAAGCATATTTGCGCTTTATGGCTAATTTTTTAGACATGATCATTGAATAAAAATAGTGTTTTATATCAATATGATATTTATCTATATCTTCGTTTTATTACCTTTCATAAGTATAGGATGATTACCAATAGATATTTGTTTTATGCTGTTTTAGAATATTATTTTATCGGAAGTCTTTATGATGAATAAGAAGCCCGACCGTAAAACGGCGATGTTGAGTATAATCAGCCAAGTAAAAGAACAATTTCCTCTTTATGATGAAAGTACGTTTGTCTGTGGCCCTGATAACAAATGCGTCGGTTGTCCTAAAAAATTGTTAGAGCTCGTTGATACTGATTTAACCTATTGGGAATCCGCTATTTCACGAGGTGAAACACCGCAATTTGATGAGATCCGTCGATTTGGCAAACTTTGTAATAATGTCCGCCGCGCATTAGTGAGAAACAACATCATTAGTAACTAGTTGCTTTTGTCTTCTCTGCCTGACTACATACAGCTGATTGTTAAGCGTGGTATAATATGTACGTATTTGCGTTAGTTAGTGCGCCGCATTAGCTATTTAATGATTTATTTTGAGATTCTACATGCCATTCTCTAAGCTTGGATTAAACGATTCTATCGTTAAAGCCGTAACCGAAATGGGTTACACCTCTCCTACTCCTATTCAAGAAAAAGCCATTCCTGTTGCACTAACCGGTAAAAACTTGATGGCAGCAGCACAAACAGGTACGGGTAAAACCGCCAGTTTTGTACTGCCTATTCTACAAATGCTAGATGATGGCACCAAAGTTCGCGCAAAACGTATACGTGCACTCATTCTTGCGCCTACACGTGAATTAGCCGTTCAAGTAGAAGACAATATTAAGCAATACAGTAAGCACTTAAATTTAACGTCAATGGCAATGTACGGTGGGGTTGATTACGAACCACAGAAACGTCGCTTAATTGAAGGTGTCGATATTCTTGTCGCCACTCCCGGTCGTCTATTAGATATGTACACTAAGCGTGCAATCCACTTTGATGCCATTGAAATTCTTGTACTTGATGAAGCTGACCGTATGTTAGATATGGGCTTTATTGAAGACATTAATAAGATTGTTGAGCGTTTACCTGTTGATCGTCAAAACATGCTGTTCTCTGCAACGCTTTCTGATCAAGTACGCTTTCTTGCAAAAACAGCGGTGCGTAATCCCATTGAAATCTCAGTTGCAAAAGATGCTTCTGCTGATCCAAAAATCGATCAATGGCTTGTTACTGTTGATAAAGACATGAAATCAGCACTGCTGAGCCATTTGATCCAAGAACAAAAGTGGGATCAAGCATTAATCTTTATCGAAACTAAACATGGTGCAGCAAAACTGGTTACCCAATTAGAAAAGCGTGGCATTTCCGCTGAGTCTTTCCACAGTGGTCGTAGCCAAGCCGTACGTTCTCAATTACTGGAAGATTTTAAAAACGGTAAATTGCAATATCTTATTGCCACTGGCGTCGCTTCGCGTGGTATCGATATTGAGCAACTGACTCGTGTTGTTAACTACGATCTGCCGTTCCCACCAGAAGAATATGTTCACCGTATTGGTCGTACGGGTCGTGCAGGAGCATCGGGTGAAGCGATTTCATTTGTTTCACGCGATAACTTTAAAAATCTATGCATGATTGAAAGCCTACTTGGTCATTTGATCACACGTAAAGAAATCGAAGGTTTTGTACCGAAAAAAGACGTACCGGTTTCGGTTTTAAACTATAAGCCTAAGTTTAAAAAACCAATGACATCTCGTGACGGTGATAGCGAAAATTCTGAGCGTCAACCTCGTCGCGATACACGCTCGAAAAGCAATGCACCACGTGGTGAAAATACAAAATCAACTAAGCCTAAACGTCGTAAACCAATTACTGATCGTGATACGGGCATTCCACGTAACCCACGAAATAAAGCGAAACCTGCTCAGTAAACACAACGTTAAATTTTAAGCAAAAAAATGGCGAGATGGACTGAATATACTTTCTAATAAAGTGTATTCAATACATCCCGCCATTTTTATATCTGTCGTTATATTACGCTTTTGCTGTATCTAGTTCTGTTGCCGAGTTTTGCTCTGGACGCTTTAATATCGCGTAAGAAATACCCGTTACTAATGTACCTGCAATAATTGCAACAAGGTAAAGTAGTGGCGGTGTGATGGCGTTAGGGATCAACAGTACAAACAGACCACCATGTGGAGCCATTAGTTTTGCACCAAATAACATCGACAATGCGCCTGTTAATGCGCCACCTAGCATACAGCATGGAATCACACGCATAGGATCGCGCGCTGCAAATGGAATCGCACCTTCAGAGATAAAGCATAAACCTAATACGAAAGAGGCTTTACCCGCTTCATTTTCACTTGCTGCAAATTTACGTTTTGCAAGGAACGTTGCTAAACCCATGCCCATTGCTGGTACCATACCTGCAGCCATTACCGCAGCCATTGGCGCATAAGTATGTGACGCTAATAAACCCACACCAAAGGTGTAAGCTGCTTTATTCACTGGCCCACCAAGGTCAAAACACATCATACAACCTAAAATCACACCTAAAAGCACAGCATTTGCAGAGCCCATTGTATTTAGGAAGTGGGTTAATCCTTCCATTGCTGCCGATACTGGACCACCAACAATGTAGATCATTACAAGACCGGTAATTAAACTCGCCACCAGCGGAATGATTAAAATAGGTTTTAATGCATCCATTGATTGTGGCAGTTTCACTTTTTCGGCTAAGAATTTTGCACTGTAACCTGCGAGGAAACCTGCAACAATACCGCCTAAGAATCCCGCACCTGTCGCACTTGCTAACATACCGCCAATTAAGCCAGGTGCTAGGCCTGGGCGATCTGCAATGGAGAAAGCGATAAAGCCAGCTAATACAGGAACCATCAATGCAAAGGCAGATTCACCACCAATTTTCATTAAGGCCGCCGCTAATGTGCCCTGCTCTTTAAATGCCTCGATACCAAAAACAAACGACAGTGCAATAGACAAACCACCGGCAACAACTAATGGCAACATGTAAGATACACCTGTCATTAAGTGTTTATAAACGCCTGCTTTTTCTTCTTTCTTCTCGCTATTTTCTTTAACGGTATGTGTATAAGGCGTTGCTTGTTCAAACGCCTTCTCTATTTCTTGGGCTGTTTTCTTTAGTGCCAATCCAGTACTGGTTTTATACAGTGCTTTGCCATTAAAACGCGATAAGTCGACATCAATGTCGGCGGCGATAATCACTAAGTCAGCAGCTTCAATTTCATCGGCTGTTAACTGGTTTTTAGCACCAACTGAACCACGTGTTTCAACTTTAATCTCATAACCTTGACGTTTAGCTTCGGTCTCTAGCGCTTCAGCTGCCATAAACGTATGCGCAACACCTGTTGGGCACGCGGTGATTGCGACAATCTTTTTCTTGGTCGATATCGCTTGAGTTGCCACACTTTCAACCGTCAGTTCTGATGCCAATTCAACCGCTTTTTGTAGCCACGCGGTTGGGTTTTCCATGCAAGCGGTAACATCTGCACGAAATACTCGCTTACCAATAAAACGTTGCTCATCAATGGCGAGATTTTCATTAGCGGCAATCACAATACAGTCAGCTTGTTCGATCTGTAGTTGTGTCAGCATATTGGTTGCTTTTAACGATGTATGGCGCTCAATATTGGCTTGCCATTTTAATTCGGCGGCGGCTTTTTCAAGTAAACCGGCAGCAATTAAGCTTGTTGCGATACCGCTTGGACATGCGGTAATAATACTAATATTCATTATTCGACCTCTGCACTTTTCACGTTATATTTTTATGTTGTTATGAAAGCTGAACGTTTTCTTCGATTGCTTTGACTGCGTTTATATCATCAACGCCAACACCCACTTGTGTGACCGCATACGCTGATAGCGCCGTTGCAAAACGTAATGTCTCTGATTTTGTCCAATGCTGTAGATGCCCCCAACACATACCTGCAACTAAGGTATCACCTGCACCAACAGTACTAACTACCGTCATTTTAGGCGGCTCGGCACGTAACCAACCTTCATGATTGCGCCACATCACTCCTTTCGCACCCAGTGACACCACTACATTTTCAATGCCTTTAGTAGTAAGCTGCTCTGCCACTTCAATGATTTCTTCATCGCTGTGTAATTCGCATTTTGCCCAGTCCGCTAATTCTTCATCATTCGGTTTCACCAACCATGGTTTTGCGTCTAACCCTTCAGCAAAAGCCGCTTTACTGCTATCAAACAACACCTGCTTACCTTGCTGTTGAAGTTGCTCAATCCATTTCGCACATTGCTGGGTTGAAATTCCACGGGGTAAACTACCTGCGATAACAAAAACATCATGGCTATTTGCCAGTTCAAATAATGTCGCTTCAAATTTCGCAATGTCAGTAGCATTTACTTCAACACCGGGGAAGTTTATGTCGCTGACTCGCCCATCTTGCTCAACCAATTTAACGTTAATACGTGTTGCGCCTGCGACCCTGACAAATTTATCAGTAACGCCAATCTGTTCAAATAACTGACAAAAACCGTCTTGATTTTCACGGCCTAATAATCCCGTTACCGTTACTTCCGCACCTAATTCCGCGAGTACTTTTGCAACATTAACGCCTTTACCTGCTGGATGAAGTGAACCTGAATCCACCACATTTACCGTACCGGCAGTAAGAGATGATAGGTGCCCAGTTAGATCCAAGGCAGGATTTAACGTCACGGCGACAACTTTAAGTGACGGTTTAATTTCTGTTTCGCTCATTATTTTCACCCTTAAAGTTTCTCGCCTAAACCATCGGCAATAGCTTGTCCGATCGCCGTTAGTGCTTGTTCAGCATCACTACCACTGGCTGTAAATTTCAATTCGTTACCACATTTAACACCAAGCCCAATCACTTTCATTAAGCTCTTTGCATTAACCGCTTTGCTGCCGCCAGAAACATTAACGACTTGTATATCTGCATCAAACTTCTTGGTGGTATTAACCAGCATTGCCCCCGGACGAGCATGTAAGCCATGCGGGTTTTTAATCGTAAATATTGCGCTATTGCCTTCTAATTGAGTTTGAGAAAGCACTGCACACATTTGCTCTGGGCTTGATGACAAAAACGCATCAACCGTTTGGCTGTAAATCAGCTGAGTAAGTCGGTCAATATTGGCAATATAGCTACTGTTTTTCGCCGCAATAACAATTACCCCTTTAACTGGATGATTGTGCTCTTCAAAGATTACTGATGGTGTCACAATAGCAATCGCTGTTCGCTCAACCTCTTGATTGCAACTTATTAACCACAATCCCTGACCTAAGTAACTCGGCTCTTTTGCGACAACATCCGCCACCATTTGCTTGCTCGCAAAGCCTTGATGCTTTATTAAACCGGCAGCAACCGCGCTTAGCTGTAATAAATCAGTTGCTGGAAAATCTTTTAAAACAAGTTGAGCATTGCATTCTGCTTCCGATTGCTCTGAACCCATTAAAATCGTAATAACTTCATCTGCTGAATCACAACGCTTTAATTTCTCATCGATACCATCTGCTGACAGCACTTTGGTTAATTGCTTTAAAATCTCAAGGTGCTCATCGGATTTAGCAGCGATCCCAATGGCTAAATAAACAGTTTGCCCCTCGCCCCAGTCTACGCCTTGAGGAAAATGATGAACCTTTACACCTGTTTTATTAACAAGATTTCGCGTCTCTGTTGTACCGTGTGGGATCGCTATACCATTACCAAGATAGGTTGAGTTTTGGGCTTCACGCGCCAACATACCATTGACGTATCCCGTTTTAACTAAGCCTTCTGACTCTAACTCTGATGCCAGTACTTTGATTGCATCTTGTTTATTGTTTGCTGATTTACGCAAAGCAATATCGTGTTTTGATAATGACAACATCTCTAACTCCGATAGTATCGAATCTTATTCATATTGGCTGAATCGTTTCAGCAAATGGGCAAATTAAAAGTTTCAGTCGAATTATGGGAACATTTTATACCTATAGATTCTGCTGAAACCTTTCAGCTTGAATACTGAATCGTTTCAGCTTAAATTACAATTGATCAACGCATAGCGATTATTAGATCTATGATGAGACGCACAAATTGGCCTTAAATCTATATCTAGTGTTATGAAATAAGGATAGGAATTGCTATTTATAGCAAAACGCGCTGCGCAAACAGCTTTAAATGGAAGTATCAACTGATGACATTGAATGAAATTGCCAAACTTGCTGGTGTATCAAGAACCACAGCTAGCTATATTATTAACGGTAAAGCTGAGCAATATCGAATCAGTAACAAGACACAACAAAAAGTCCTCGCTGTGGTTAATGCGCACAATTATCGCCCCAATCACGCGGCGTCTTCCCTTCGTGCAGGAAGTAGTCAATCGCTAGGTTTGATCATCCCCGATCTCGACAATACGAGCTATGCAAAGATTGCTAAGTTACTAGAATTGAATGCTAGAACTGCAGGTTATCAAGTTATTATCTCGTGTAGTGATGATGATCCTGTCACTGAAGTAGACGTCGCAAATCTATTATTAAGTCGTAAATTAGACGCACTTATTGTTGCGAGTGCCCTTCCTGCTGATAATGAGTTTTACAAAAAAGTACAGGCAAAAGGTACCCCTGTTATCGCCATTGATCGCGCGTTAGATGACGAATACTTTGCATCCGTTATCAGTGAAGATCTTGATGGTGCCTATGCATTAACGAACGCATTATTAGATCAACCTATTTCATCGATCGGCTTAATTGGCGCCGTTGCGGAACTGGGTGTTTCTATTGAGCGAGAGCAAGGTTTTCAAGCTGCAATCAACAATCACCCTAAAACAATGAATGTTAGCCTTGCCTATGGTGAGCAATTTAGCCAACACCATGGTGCACTAATTGCTCAACAATGGCTTGATGAAAACTGTTTTCCTGAAGCTATCCTTGCCACTTCTTATACCTTGTTTGAGGGTATTCTAGATTGTTTGTTAAAGTATCCCGATGTAATGGCAAAAACATACTTGGCAACCTTTGGTGATAATCGATTACTTGATTTTTTACCCAATAAAATCCAATCACTCCCACAGCAATTCGATTTAATTGCTGATCATGCGCTACAACTCGCCCTCTCTGCAGTTCAAGGTCATTATCAGCAAGGCGTTGAAGTCGTACCAAGAAAAGTGATCCGCCGATAAATAAATATCCATTACAAAATAACAGCATAATTTTTAGTAACCCGTTAGATACTCGATACCTACAACACATAAATAGGTGGATAGACTATGATTTTAATCGCATAATCACAGCAAGTAATTACCTAACTTTATGGCACGCTATGTATCTTCGTTTTAAAAATTTGCTGTTAACGCACGCACAATTTTCTCATGCCCTTCGTGTCACTATGGCTATCGCATTTAGCTTGGTCTTTTATCACTTTATTCCAGTACCTCATTCAATGTGGGGACCAGTCACAGTCGCAGTGGTGTTAATGCAGCCTTATGCAGGCGTGATCAAACAAAAAGGCTTTCAACGTGTAGGTGGAACATTACTCGGCGCCATTTTAGGTTTAGTTACTGTCTTTTTTCCACAAAACCTCGTTGCATTTATTCCTATTTGGATACTAACCTGGTGTTTTTTACTGTCGCTTAAGTCACATGGTAAAAATACATATATCTTTTTCTTAGCCGTAATGACGCTGATCATCGTGGCATATCAAGGTAACAGTGCCCAAGAAGTCTCTGTTGCATTATGGCGAGTCACTAATATCATTATTGGTAGTTTGATCGCGATGTCTTTTTCAATGCTCTTCCCTATTCGCGCTAAATATTCATGGGATATGCTATTTAATCAAAACATGCATGATTTACGTCAGCTTTATCAAGCACATGCATCAGCCCATATACCAAGTATTAAGATCCTAGCGCGGATCAAAAACCAAGTGAATGAACGCCAAATAAAAATGATTAGTTTGCTGGCGAATGTACAAAAGGAAAACCCAAAGTCAACAGGACACTATAAAGCGATTGTAACGATTCAAAGTTCAATGATTAGCTTAATTGAACAACTCATCGAAACCCATTGGAGCTCAGATATCGGTCGCCGTAAGTTATTAGAGCAAACAGGATTGAAAAACTATCAGCAGCAAATAGTGTTGATTTTAAATCAATTAGCCGATGATAAAGATCTTAATATTGAACTGCCGGACATTCATCAACTAAAACAGATGGCATTACAAATATCACAACCAAAAGACTCGATTTTATTGGGCCCTTATGGTTATCTATGGCTAACACGTCAATTGGTTTATCGTTTAGATGAGTTAATTGTGCAATTGAAATTAATTAAGAATACAAAACCTTATCATGATGATACGAATGGTGAATAATCGGTTTTGATAACAATTTTGACACTTGCATTATGTCTAAAAGAAAGAAATGCCAAACGGTAAACAACAACGTAAACTGACTCAATAATATATTTACAGCTATGTCGGGAGAATCAGCAATGACTCATAAAACGAAAACAATGGAAGTACCTGTAGCCATCGCCGATCGAGTACAGGCTTTAATTGATGCTTTTGAAGCCAAACAAAAGTTTAATGCTAAGCAGAAAGAAATAGTAAACAACTTCCTTGCTATGGATGGTTTGAGTTGTGAAATGGCCGTTTATAGCCTACCTCAAGCAGAATTAATGGATACATTACGCTTTGCTTATGAGCTCTCAGGTACGAACAGTAAATTTGTCACCAGTATTTTGACGCTAACCCGTGAAAACCCGAAAAAAGTTTTATCTGACGCTCAACGCGCTTCAGCAAAAAGCTTGTTATTTAACCTAATCAACGATCCTTCTGTTGTTTCTGCTATGCAAGAAATGGATTAATTCAGCCTATTCTCTTTATAAAATACAAAATATAACGGCATGGTTAAAATTAACCATGCCGTTTTTAATTCTATAGCACTAACTATTTAGCATTAGCTCAACATATAACGTGAGTGACACCTTGCTCTTGTAACCATGAACTAAAACGTGGTGAGTCTTCAATAAAACGACTGTATACCAAGCACGGCTTATTCGAGTTTCCAACCGAGGTTAATAACATTTTCACTAACAAAAGTAGCGCGTCGTTTTGTGCATCCGACATGTAGTTTAACGATGTATTCTCAATATCTTGACCAAGAGTAAATTGCGCTAATTGTTCAACATCAACAATAAAACCATCAAAATACTGCAAGAATGTTTCTGCTAATAATGCATTAGAAGGGACACTACACATCATAAAGACTTTTAAATCATCAGCACCGCGACATAATCCTTGCTCAGCCAATAAATCAATCACTGTTGCCGCTTCACTGAACGTACGAACAAACGGTACAACAAGTTCGATATTTTTCGCATCAAGGCGTGCGCGTTTAATCGCTTCACATTCTAGCTCAAACTCTTTTCGGTAATCGGCATGACCTAGTCGAGATGCACCACGTAATCCCATTGCTGGGTTAATTTCGTCTGGCTCTACTTCCGCACCTAATAAATGGCTACGAGAATATGAGTTATCACTGGTTAAACATACTTTTAACGGCGCATCACCTTGTGTGGCTGCCGCTGCAATTAATAACTGGCTAAGTTTGGTTACAAATAACTCAGCGACAGGCGTTTGATTATCGGCTTCTAGCGCATCAAAAATAGCCGCTGTCGTTTCAGTAGAAAGTGATTCAGGCTTTGTAACAGCACAAGGGTGAACACCAATATCATGAGCAATAAGATCATCGAGTGAGACAATCCCCACCTCACCACTTTCAAGTCCAGTTAACTGCACTGATGACGTCAACATTGCAGTTAACGTTAATTCATTTTCAGTTGTCATAAAACACCAATACTTCCTTGTTAATAAGACGAGTATTTAAATAAATCGTCATCTAAACCCTGTGTATTCAAAAATACATTAAACACCATTACTGTATATCGACCTTACTTTGTGTTGAATTATGAGGCAAGAACTAAAGCTAATTACTGATAACTTATTCATATCAATCAAACTTTAAAGTTAGATCATTTCTTGATTACAAAATCATCATTAGTTTTCAATCGTAGTCATAGGATGGTTAGAAAGCTAAGTGATATCACAAGTTTGGTTTATTAAAATCGATTTTTGGGATATCTTAGCGGTGTTATTACAGAGATCCCCAAGGTAGGCAAACATATTATGCCAATGAAAACAGATGAACTTCGCACCGTGAGTTTAGGCTTGATGCCAACTCCTGCTGAAATTGAAGCAACATCACCAATGACTGATGAAATTGCGGCGCATGTAGACCACTCTCGCAAACAGATTGAAGCAATTTTAACGGGTCAAGATTCCCGTTTACTGGTGATTGTTGGTCCATGTTCTATACATGATACCGATGCCGCAGTTGATTATGCGAAACGCCTTGTTGCTGTACAAGAAACATATAAAGACCAATTGTTTATCGTAATGCGTACCTATTTCGAAAAGCCACGCACTGTTGTTGGCTGGAAGGGTTTAGTTACTGATCCACATTTAGATGGCAGTTTAGATTTAGCAACTGGTTTAAAAAAAGCACGCAAACTATTAATTGATATTAACTCGCTAGGCTTACCTACTGCGACTGAATTCCTCGATATGATCACTGGTCAATACCTTGCTGACCTTATCAGTTGGGGAGCCATTGGTGCGCGTACTACCGAATCTCAGATCCACCGTGAAATGGCGTCAGCACTGTCGTGTCCAGTTGGCTTTAAAAACGGCACTGACGGTAATACCAAAATTGCGATTGATGCTATTCGCGCCACACGTGAATCTCACCTTTTCTGCTCACCGGCAAAAAATGGACAAATGACAATTTACCGTACTTCCGGTAATCCTTACGGTCATATTATTTTACGTGGCGGTAAAATGCCAAACTACCACGCTGAAGACATCGCAACAGCATGTGAGGCATTAGCCGAGTTTGAATTACCACAGCGATTAATTGTCGATTTTAGTCATGGTAATTGCCAAAAACAGCATAAACGTCAATTAGATGTTGCTGCTGAAATTTGTGAACAATTGAAAAATGGTAGCCATTCAATTGCGGGCATCATGGCAGAAAGCTTTATTGAAGAAGGGAATCAAGCGGTTATTGAAAACAAACTTGATGAGCTTGTTTACGGCAAATCTATTACTGACCCTTGTATTCATTGGAAAGACACGCTTAAGATGCTCGATATGCTAGCGGATGCTGTTAAAACAGCACAACGCTAAAATATCAATAAAAACAATTTGATGATATATAATACCGAGATAGAAAGAGAGGCATAGATTGCTTCTCCTTCATTAATAAACGGTATACTATTCGTGTTAATGTAGATGGGAAATATTCCCTTAGACTTATGATAAGAGGCCATAAACATGCCATCTTTTGATATTGTTTCAGAAGTAGATTCCGTAGAAATCAAGAATGCGGTAGACAACTCAAAGCGTGAATTAGACACGCGTTTCGACTTCCGTAATGTTGAATCAAGCATTGAATTAAATAAAGAAATCGTAAAAATCACATCTGAGTCTGAATTCCAAGTAGACCAAATTGTTGCAATTTTACGTAGTAACCTTGCTAAACGTGGTGTTGATGCTAATGCGCTTGAGCGTAAAGCAGTCACTTTCTCAGGTAAAACTGCGTCTCAAAATATTGAATTTAAGCAAGGCGTAGAAACCACAAACGCGAAGAAATTAGTGAAAGCGATTAAAGACGCTAAACTGAAAGTTCAAGTTTCTATCCAAGGTGAGAAACTGCGCGTAACGGGTAAGAAGCGTGATGATCTACAAGCGACTATGTCACTGGTGCGTGAACAAGAGTTAGGCCAACCATTCCAGTTTGATAATTTCCGCGACTGATTTTATCCAAATAGTTAAAAAAGGAAGGCTCTTTGCCTTCCTTTTTTTAAACTTTTTTTGCATGGATTAAAATAATATTGTAAAAAATATACTCAAGACGCATTATTCAAAAATATAGTTTAAAAGTCATTTTAATCATACAAATTGCATATTTTATCCAATATATACACTCTTATGACATAAAACCCCTACCATTATCACTACATAATAATGTTATTAATATAACGTTAACGCACTTGCATGCTTTTTAAGCAAACGTAAATTTTTTCTCTGCAAAATTTGTTGAACCCAAGTTTTTTCCCCTATAATGCGCGCTCTTCGATAAGGGGACTATTTACAAGGTTATTATAAGAGAGAATCACAGCAGACATTGTTTATAACTTGCTTGATGTAAGTATGGAAACACAAGATCGACAACGGACCCGTCACTGAATATAGAGTATATATCCTATATTTCACCATCAAATCGCACGTTCACTACTTCTTATTTTTTGAAGCTTTATCTGTTGCTCTTCGCGTATGCGACCAAGGAAGATCAGAATAACTCAGCCCTTTGAAAGTTAAACATAATACTTATAAAGGAGATGTCCATTATGGACACCGCACAAAATTTAACGGCGACGACTTCTGCACAAAACAAAAAATTAGGGTGGAGCAAAAGTGATACATTATGGATGCTTGGCCTATACGGTACCGCCGTGGGTGCAGGTACTCTATTTTTACCCATTAATGCGGGTGTTGGCGGTTTAATTCCATTACTTGTAATGGCCGCTCTTGCATTTCCAATGACATTCTTTGCCCACCGTGCGATGACACGTTTTGTGTTATCAAGTTCGAATCCGGGTGCTGATATTACAGAAGTTGTTGAAGAGCATTTTGGTAAGGGCATGGGCAAAGTGATCACATTACTTTATTTCTTTGCTATCTACCCCATTCTATTAGTTTATAGTGTTGCACTAACAAATACAGTTGAAAGCTTTATGCTTAACCAGTTAGGTATAGAGCCACCAGCACGTGCAATTTTAGCGTTAGTATTGATCCTTGGTTTAATGGCAATTGTTCGTTTAGGTGAGCAATTAATTGTTAAGGCTATGAGTATCTTAGTATTCCCATTCGTTGCTGTATTATTAATGTTGGCACTGTTTCTTGTACCGTACTGGAATGACTCTATCTTCCATAACATCATCCCAGCAGACGGTGGCTTAAACTCAGTAATGCTTGCTGTATGGTTAATCTTACCGGTAATGGTTTTTTCGTTTAACCACTCACCTGTTATCTCATCATTTGCTGTCGCTAAGCAAAAAGAATACGGCGAAAACGCAGAGCGTCAAAGTTCACGTATTCTAGCCCGTGCACACATTATGATGGTATTAACCGTAATGTTCTTCGTTTTCAGCTGCGTATTAAGCTTATCACCTGAAAATCTAGCAGAAGCTAAAGCAAATAACGTATCTATTCTAACTTACTTAGCGAACCACTTTGATACACCGATCATTGCTTACGTTGCGCCGATTGTAGCAATTATTGCAATTACTAAGTCTTTCCTTGGCCACTACTTAGGCGCCAGTGAAGGCCTAAATGGTTTAGTAATCAAAGTTACTCGTGATAAGAATAAAGAGATCTCAAAAAAAGCACTAAACCGCTTTACAGCAATCTTTATGCTAGTAACAACATGGGCTGTAGCGACACTAAACCCAAGTATTCTCGGTATGATTGAGAGCTTAGGTGGCCCTATTATTGCGATGTTGCTTTTTATTATGCCAATGTACGCAATCAAAAAAGTACCATCCATGAAGAAATACTCAGGCGCAATCAGCAATGTATTTGTGACGGTTATCGGCCTTGTTTCTATCTCTGCAATCTTCTACTCATTATTTATATAATGTATAAACAATGAGTTAAAAGGCTAGCTTAGTGCTTAATGCCGTTCGGATAAGCATCATCGTTTATACCTAAACGGGTACTTGGATGGCACAAAGAGGACTGAACGTGGAAACGTTCGGTCCTTTCTTTTGTCCGGCAGAATAAAGTGACTGACGGCCTCAC
>NZ_PYNX01000013.1:0-107074 GCF_003026755.1 Photobacterium sp. GB-50 | reverse complement strand
ATTTTCCATCGTTTCATGCGCTTGGTTTAACTCATCAACTAACATATAAAAATCCCTACCAACAAACGTTGGTAGGGATTATTACGCAATCTTAGGATCGTTCAAGTACCTTAAACGATCGGCATTAAGCTTAGTGCTAGCCTTTTTTATTTTTAACTCTTACCACTCTCAATATTGTTAAAAATTTGCTACATTAATCATAACGTATGCCATTTTTTATGACTTAAATATTGGGAAGCCAATGACTAATCAGCCAATTGATTTTCAACTCGAACACGAGAACCCGCTTATTTGGCCGATCCTGTCCTTACTGCAACACCAACCAAAAAACTGGATGATCCACACCCTTAGCCAAGCATTACGTGAAAAAGAAATGTTAGATACGCTTGATAGTGACAGCAATAAGGATCTCTTCAAACGTAATTTCTTATTAATGAATGCACTCTACCAACTGCAGATTTTATTGTTTCCAAAACAGTGGCTACAAGTTCAAGCAATGGATATTCAACTGCTTAATATTGTTTATCAGACCCATCATATAGAACAAGAAGATCCGCTACGGGAGTATTATTTAGACTGGAAGAACTATCATGCTAATGGCGATGCGATAGAGCAACTACTGAGCTCTTTTTGGCGACGATACCAGCAACATATTAATAACCAGCCAATTAATATTACCACGACATCCATTGATGATGATTTTGATTTATTTTCTTTATCCAATACAGCATCACTAGCGGAAGTCAGAAAACAGTGGCGTCGTTTAGCATTACAATGGCACCCTGATCGTGAAAATGGTGATAGTGAGAAATTCAAACTACTTTATAACGCTAACCAACGATTAGTTAATTACTTAAAGAATAGATAGCGACACTGATAATCATACGACTGATATTTCACACATAGCTATCACACAGTTCTGACAGCACATTAACCTTCATCACCTACATTGTCCGCGACATTTATTTTTGGCTGCGAGACAATGAAACGATACTCTATATTGCTACTTTCCCCCCTTTTGTGTCAGATGGCTTTCGCAACAACGTCATCCAATACAGCACAAAGTACCCCAGCCTTTGATGGTTCAGCAAAGCTGGGCTTTATCTATTCAAAAACGACCAACACTTCTATGTCGTTAAATTCCGGTACTGATTTTAATTACGATAAAAATAATTGGTCGAATAAATTATCATTAAGCTCTTTTTATACCGATAGCACTAAAGAAGAAGATGGTGTTAATAAATACCAAATAGCACTAAAAAATGAATATGCTATCGGGCCTCATTCTTTTACTTATTTAAGTAATACCTATAACCACGATCAATTTGGCACATACCACAGTGAATATATTGTCTCGACCGGTTTAGGCTACAAATTTTATAACACCAAAACAACAAAACTAACGGTTGGTGGTGGTCCGGGTTATCGTCATAGTCGTCGCCAAAAAAATGATCCCGATTATCCAAATCAAACTGAAAAAAACATGATTGCCAATGTATTCTTGCGTGCAAAAAAACAGTTCACTCCGACTTTTTCTGCTGGGCTTGAAAGTAATATTGACTATGGTCGTTCAAATACAACCTATGATGTAAAAGCCTTTGTAAAGAACCGATTAATTGATCATATTGCACTCATGTTAGATACCCAATATATCTACAATACAGAAGTAGCAAGTGATAAAAGTAACGATGAGATATACAGTACGGTCAGTATTACTTACGACTTTTAATATTTTCCCTGATAGAAAATATTAGGTTAGATATAAAAAAGCCGAAGATAATAACCTTCGGCATTTCTATTCTCTCTTTATATATTCGCTATCTTTGTCTAACTACTTATATAAACATGGTTCACCCTCTGGGCGGGTTTTAAAGCGGTGATGTAACCACATATATTGCGAAGGTGCCGCCAAAATAGAGTTCTCTACCGCTTTATTAATATAAGCCGCAGCGGCATCTGGGTCGTTGTGTGGAAACGCTTCCAAAGGTGGAAATATTTTCAACGTATATTGACCGCTATCAGTATCACGGATCATCGCAAAAGGTAATGGCACCGCATCAGTATTATCAATCAATAAACTGGTACCTGTCGTTGTACACGCTTGCTCTACCGCAAATAAAGGTGCGAATGTGGAATTTCGACCACGACCATAATCATGATCCGGTGCATACCACAGCATTTCACCCTGTCTTAAATCCTGAAACATGCCTTTTAAATCTTTACGATCACGCATATGTTTATTTGAACGGACACGCCCTTTAAATTGAAAGAAATCAAAACATGGATTGTTATTAGGACGATATACGCCGACACCTGGCGTATGTAAACCAAAAGCACGCGCACCTAATTCAAGGTTCAGTGAATGAACAGCAATTAACAAGATCCCTTTTCCTTGTTCTTGCAGCTTATAAACATGCTCTAAACCTTCAACCTTAACGTGGCGCTCAACCCGTAAGTCAGGCCAAAACCATGCCATACTGGTTTCAAATAACGCTAGGCCAGTATTATCGATATTTTGTTTAATAAGCTTATTACGCTCATTAATATCCATATCTGGAAAGCACAACTCTAAATTACGCTCAATCGTTTTACGTCGGTCACGCATAAAATGCATTACTAAACGTCCAACATTTTGACCTAAGCGAAATTGTATAAAATAAGGCAACCAACTAATTAAATACATCACTGCCATAGATATCAGAACAGGCCAATATCTAGGATGTAAAAAAGATGAAGTAAACGTTGGAGCTGTGAACTTTCTCATAGCGACGATAATCCCGTTACAATGTATGTCTGCTTAGTGAAGTATAAATCTCTAATTATATTGATAGTATTTCTAAGCAGTTAGTAACAGTATTTTATGTTGAGTTATGGAATAGTTGCAAGCTCAAGTGTGATCATCATCGCAAATAGACAGCTTGCGTTAAGATTTTGAAAAATAAAAAGCCTGCAATATTTGCAGGCTTCAAAGTATTAATCAGATAGCTTAGGTTATTTATACAAGCATTCTTGCCCTTCTGGGCGAGTTTTAAAGCGACGATGTAGCCACATATATTGGCTAGGCGCAGCCATAATTGATTCTTCAACAATTTTATTGATGAAGGCTGCAGCTGCATCAGGATCTTTTTTCGGAAACCCTTCAACCGCTTTACGTAAGGTTAGTGTGTAATGGCCTTTATCATCTCGTACCATTGTAAAAGGTACGATAACGCAATCAGTATTATCAACTAACAAACTTGTACCTGTTGTTGTACACGCTTGCTCTACTGCAAATAATGGCGCAAATGTTGAACGACGACGCCCATAATCATGATCGGGTGCATACCATACTCGCTCACCCGTTTTTAATGCCTGCAACATTGATTTTACGTCTTTACGATCAATCAAAGTACGGTTTGAGCGTGAACGACCTAAATACTGAAAGTAATCAAAACAAGGGTTACTATTAGGACGATAAACCCCCATACCTGACATTTTAATGCCAAACGCACGCGCACCTAATTCAAGATTCATTGAATGCACAGCAACCATTAATGCGCCTTTGCCTTCTTTGGCAAGTTGTTCCATTTGTTCAAGACCCACAATTGTCACATGGCGATTCACGCGTTCATCAGACCAAAACCATGCCATGCCAGTTTCAAACAGGCCCATACCTGTATTATCGATATTTTCGGCAATTAAACGTTGTTTGTCTTCTTCCAGCATCGTAGGAAAACATAGCTCTAAATTACGCTCAATTGTACGGCGACGTTTTTTCATCAATTTAATCGCTAGGCGACCGATGTTTTTACCCATCGTTAATTGCCATGAGTACGGAAGACAACTCAGCAGATACATTACGCCAACGAGAATAAGCGTCCCCCAATAACGGGGATGAAGAAGAGATAGGGTAAATTTTGGAGTGTTATTTTTTGTCATATTTATAGCCTTCTGCCTCCTATCGTGCAAAAAGACAATAGAACGCATAATCATGTAGACGGACATAATAAGCGGTTAACAACTAATGAGGTAGTAAAATATTGTAAATAAATTATTTCCCCTAATTCATTTGATATACATCTCAATATTTACTCATAACATCGTACTAAAAGAATCATTATTGTAAGTTGGTTTTATTTAAAAATTCGTTAACCAATTAAAAAATAAATGTTTATTATTTAAAATTAGCTCATAATTAAAGGTATTAGTTCATTTTGTAATAAGTTTAAATTTTTACAAAAATAGAACATAAGTTTATTGACTTATCCCCCAGGATAATTCTTCAACTCAACGGAATCTGTATATGGAATTAAGCAAAACAAAATCGAGTTTTTATCGTCGTCTTTATATCGCTTATTTAATCGAAAATGGCATTAATAATGTCCCTAAAATTATTGCCTTTTCAGGTATGCCTCGCCGTACTGCACAAGATACT
Source organism: Photobacterium sp. GB-50 (assembly GCF_003026755.1). NCBI lineage: Bacteria > Pseudomonadati > Pseudomonadota > Gammaproteobacteria > Vibrionales > Vibrionaceae > Photobacterium > Photobacterium sp. GB-50. Next base: position 102,660 of record NZ_PYNX01000013.1, on the reverse strand, counting down.
ATCAAGAGCTTGATTGAACTTGATATTATTTGTCAATTTACCCAAACCAAGGGTGAGCGACATCAAACAGGCCATTACAGCATTGAACAATGGGGAGCGATTAATAAAGACTGGCTTAACCAGAATATTGAACAGATAAAAGTCGCACTAGATTATCCATAACTCGTTACACATTTACGCTATAACATTGTGCTTTTTTCCGTATAATTTTCTCACTCACCTTAGATAGACAGGTAACGCATTGGAACTGCTTCAACTAGATGACTTTTTAGGTAAACCGCTTCGTTTAGAAGGTTCACTTGCAGGCTGGCAACAGTTGTTCTGGGACAACACGCTAGTTTCACAAAAAGATGCTTCAGCATCAGATAATAACAATTTTCATCACCAATTTGCGCTTCAAAATGGCGATGAAACCATTGAATGCCAGCTATCAGGTAATCTTTCATGGCAACCTTTTTTGATCAGTTACCAAGCGCAAGTGAATAACCAAGTTATCGCGCAGGGTGAGCGTAACGAAAAAGACATAGAGCGCCAAACGCCTCATACACCAATTGTTGCTGAAAGAAGATTCAGCATAATTGGTCTAGTCTCGCTCGGTATGAAGGCATTAAAAAGTGCCAAGCTGATCAAAGTGGTATTAGCGTCAGCCAGCCTTGCTGCCTATTCTTGGCTTTTCTCATTTCAGTTTGCTTTAGCACTTATCGCTTGTTTAGTTTTTCATGAATACGGTCACGTCCGTGCCATGAAATATTTTGGTATGAAAACCAAAGGTATTTATCTTGTGCCTTTTCTTGGTGGGCTTGCGCTAAGTGATGAGAAAATAAATACTCGCTGGCAAGATGTGGTTATCTCTATTATGGGACCGCTCTTTGGTTTGATCATGTCTTTGATCTGTATGGTTGCCTATTGGATCACAGGCGAGATGTTCTTTGCAGGTCTCGCGGTATTTAATGCTTTACTGAATTTATTCAATCTACTGCCTATTTTACCGTTAGATGGTGGACATGTACTGAAAAGTATCAGCTTTTCTATGAACAGTAAGCTTGGCATTATTCTATGTGCCGGCGCGGCTATTGGTGGTGTCATTCTCAGCTATAAACTAGGATTAACCCTCTTTGGTTTTTTACTTATCATGGGCTGTATTGAAATCGTTTTTGAATGGAAACAGCGCCATCATAGTCATTTGCTTCCACTTGATCGCTATGGACAGATTTTCTCTTTCGTTTGGTATGTCGGCCTTGTTTCGTCGCTAATGGCAATTATTTGGTACTTTGCAAGTATGGGCGATACCTTACTGAGCCTGCCATTACAGATTCTAGGCACCTAATAGATATTTCAAAACGACAGAAACAAAAAAGGGACGAATTATCGTCCCTTTTATCTTTCTAGCTGGCATAAGCACGTTATTACTTTTTGCCTTTTTCCATCATTGCTTTTAAATCTGCAAATGGGTTGAACGTAGCAGCTTCATGCTCATTTTCACCAGCACGGATAACACTACTTTGACCGTTATCCGCATCAGTGTATTTCTCATGCTCATGGTCGTGACAGAATAAACAAAGTAGTTCCCAGTTACTGCCATCTTCTGGATTATTAGTATGATCATGATCTACGTGGTGAACGGTTAATTCACGGAGATTTGAATATACAAATTCACGAGAACAACGACCACATACCCACGGGTAAATTTTTAATGCTTTTTCACGGTAACCCGCTTCTTTACGTGCATAAGCGGCACTGGTGCCGTAGAAATCAGATGACATATCTTGACCTATCTTCTAACACAACAGCCCATACACTTAAGAACTATTATGCTTTAGTACTAATTTTGCTGTATTGAACCACCACCAAAGTGGTTATATCAAGCAATTCTTTTAAGATTAATGACCTTGTTATCGAATTTTAAGCCATATCTTTTTAATACAATCAGTTAGCTTGAAAACGTCACCCTCCATCCCCATTTTAGCTACATGTCAGATCATCGATGTGTCAAATACGCTAAATACACTAGTATTTAACGTAATATATTGATTGCAAATTAGGCTAAGAGACCGTTTGTTCAGGCTTTTAAGCAAAAAAACACGCTCTTATAGGCATCTTTTGCATACGTCTATGTTAATATTCGACTAATTATTTGAAGCTGATTCACACTTAATATTTAACCGAATCGCCCTTTAACCGCTAAGAGTAAACAAATATGGCTTTTGATTTTTCTAAGATGCACGTTGATTTGTCGGCTGTGCCAACTACTATCGACATGGGTCACGCATGGTTAGGCGCTCTAGTTCTAATTCTATTGGTTATGTACCTAACGAAAAAAGGTAAGCCAGTCGAAGTTGAAAAGATTATCGAAAAAGAAATCGAAGTAGAGAAAATCGTCGAAGTTGAAAAACCGGTTGAGAAAATCGTTGAGAAGATTATCGAAAAACCCGTCGAAAAAATTGTCGAAGTTGAAAAAGTTGTTGAAAAAATCGTTGAGGTTGAAGTTGAACCTAAGCTAAAAACATCGACGCCTGATGCTGCATTGCAACTTCTTTCTCTGCTTCAACAAGAAGCGCGCTTTATCGACTTCATGCAAGAAGATCTTAAAGGCTATGCTGACGCAGATATCGGTGCCGCAGCACGTGTTATTCATGAAGGCGGTCATAAAGTATTAAATGAATACTTCAGTTTTGCGCCAGTTCGCACTGAAGAAGAAGAGACACGTATTACCCTACCACAAGGCTTCAGCGCATCTGAAGTTCGCCTAACAGGTAATGTGGTTGGTGAAGCACCATTTAACGGAACTTTGATCCACCGTGGCTGGAAAGTAACAGAAGTTAAATTGCCTAAATTGGCAGAAGGCCACGATGCACATATCATCGCAGCCGCTGAGGTAGAATTATAATGCAAGACACACAACAACACCGTTACAGCGTTGGTATCGATTTAGGTACAACACACTGCGTACTTTCTTATGTTGATCTTCAAGATGAGAATGCTGATGTAACGGTTATGCCTATCCCACAATTAACCAATCCGGGTAATGTGGAAGAAAAGAACCAGCTCCCATCGTTCATGTATCAAGCACATGAATCTGAACTGGCTGAAGGTGATACTGCACTTCCTTGGAATGCAAAACCGAATGCGATTGTGGGTGCAATGGCACGTTCATTAGGCAGTAAGACTCCTATCCGTCTTATCTCTAGTGCGAAAAGCTGGCTATGTCACGGTGGCGTAAACCGTCGTGATGCATTCTTACCATTAAATAGCCCAGAAGAAGTGGTCAAAGTATCACCTCTTGAAGCCACACAACAATATCTTGAGCACATGGCTGATGCATGGAACTTCCAGCATCCTGAAACGCTTATTTTTGATCAAGACGTAACGATTACTGTCCCAGCGTCGTTTGATCCCGCAGCACGTGATTTAACCGCAGAAGCAGCACGTAATGTTGGCTTTAAGCACCTTACGTTGCTTGAAGAGCCGCAAGCGGCAGTATATAGCTGGATTAAAAACAACGATGAAAGCTGGCGTGATCAAGTGTCTGTTGGCGATATTATCCTTGTGGTTGATATCGGTGGTGGTACAACAGATTTATCGTTAGTCGCTGTCACTGAAGAAGACGGCAACCTTACTCTGAATCGTGTAGCTGTTGGCGATCACATCCTACTGGGTGGCGACAATATGGACTTAGCTCTGGCTTATCGTTTAAAAATGAAGCTAGCGCAAGAAGGCAAACAGCTACAACCTTGGCAAGTATTAGCGATTACGCATGCATGTCGTGATGCTAAAGAAGCATTACTTAATGATGCTGAATTACAAGCAATGCCAATTGTTGTTCCTAGTCGAGGTTCTAAATTACTTGGCGGCACACTTCAAACTGAACTGACTCAAGAAGAAGTGCAACAGACACTTGTTGAAGGTTTCTTCCCACAAACATCTGTTGAAGAGCACCCAGTTCAAGCTCCACGTGGCGCATTAACCCAAATGGGCTTACCTTACGCACAAGATGCGGCGGTTTCTCGCCATGTGGCAAGTTTCCTTAGCCGTCAAAGCCAAGCAGTTGATGAGCTTTTTGAACAATTTGAACAAATGCACGACGGCTTCATCCGCCCAACTGCAATTTTGTTCAACGGTGGTGTTTTAAAATCAAATCTATTATCTGATCGCCTACTGGGTATCATTAATAGTTGGTTAACTACAGGTGGTTCAGAGCCAGCAAAATTACTTCAAGGTTTAGATCTTGATTTAGCGGTTGCAAGCGGCGCATCCTACTACGGCTCTGTTCGTCAAGGTAAAGGCGTTCGTATCCGTGGCGGTATCGCAAGTAGCTACTATGTCGGCATCGAAAGTGCTATGCCTGCAATCCCAGGTATGGAACCACCACTTGAAGCACTATGTGTTGCACCATTTGGTATGGAAGAAGGCTCTCAAGCTAACGTACCAAGCCAAGAGTTTGGCTTAATCATTGGCCAACCCGTACAGTTCAAGTTCTTCGGTTCTACAGTACGCCGTGATGATGTTGCTGGTACTCATCTTGATTGGTGGCAACCGGAAGAGATGGAAGAATTACCATCGATTCAAATGACACTGCCAGTATCTGATGGCCGTACCGTAGGTGAAGTGGTTCCTGTTAAGTTAGCATCACGCGTAACAGAATTAGGGACACTTTGTCTTGAAGCGATTTCGACTGATAACGGTCAGAAATGGCAGGTAGAATTCGACGTTCGCGAAAGCTAATATCGAACTAACGGCGCATCTTTTGATGCGCCGTTTATCTATATACATACTCGTGGGTTTATAGTTATAACAATACACAATCATCTACCTTCTGTAGGGCTTTCATTTATTCCCACTTGTCAATTTTCCTATTTTACTTTGTGGAGTCGTCATGCCTTCATCTTCCCCTCGCTATTTAGTCGGTATCGATCTAGGGACAACGCACACCGTTGTAGCTTACGCTGAAATTACAGATGATCTTGAAAATAGCCCAATGCATATTTTCAATATCGATCAACTTATTGCACCGGGCGAAGTCGCTCGTAAACCTCTACTGCCCTCTTTCCGTTATCACCCCGCTCAAGGTGAAATGGATGCAACTCAACTTGTCTTACCATGGAACCCTGAACCGGTTAACGGCGAAATTGATACCGTGATCATTGGTGAGTTAGCCCGAGAACTGGGCGCAAAAGTTGAAGGTCGCCAAGTGGTGAGTGCGAAAAGTTGGCTATCTCATCCCAACGTTGATCGTAACAAAGCTATTTTACCTTGGTCATCAACGGCATCTAAATCAGATGTTAAGAAAGTTTCTCCTGTCATTGCGAGTGCCAGTTACTTAAACCATGTTCGTCAATCATGGGATTATCACCATAAGAATGCCAAGCTTGCCGATCAAGAAGTAGTGATAACTGTGCCTGCATCATTTGATGAAGCTGCACGTGCGTTAACACTGCAAGCAGCAGAGTTAGCAGGATTAAAAAAAGTCTTATTGCTAGAAGAGCCGCAAGCAGTATGTTACGACTGGTACGCGCAAAATAAAGATAACGCAGATGAATTACTCAAAGACATACCACTATTAATGGTATGTGACGTAGGTGGTGGTACAACCGATTTAAGCTTAATAAAAGTCGGTAGCAAAGATAATAAGCTCACCCTTGATCGTATAGGGGTTGGCGATCACTTAATGCTTGGTGGGGATAACCTTGATTTATCCCTTGCGCATGTTGCCGAGCAACGTCTGAACGGTGAATCAAACAAACTCAGTCAATCTGCGCTGTCAAAGCTTATACAGCAAACACGTAAAGTGAAAGAAAGCTTATTATCAGGTAATGCTCCAGATACAGCAAAAGTAACCATGTTAGGTAGCGGCTCACGATTGATTGGTGGTGCCAAAAGTATTGAGTTAAATCGTGACGAAGTGCATCGCATTGCGCTTGACGGTTTCTTCCCTATGACAGCATACAGCGAACAACCAAGCCAACGTCAAGCGGCTATGGTCGAATTTGGCCTACCCTATGCGGCAGATCCTGCTATTAGTAAACATATTGCACAATTTATCGATCTTCATGATCATGTGTGCCGTGATGCGTTCAAAGAAAATGGTATTGAAATCGATGACGATCAGCCAGCGATTCCTGTTGCCGTACTGCTAAATGGTGGTGTCTTTAACAGCCCATTACTGACTGAGCGCACACTTAACGTCATTTCATCATGGCGCGACGATAGCTGTATTACAGAGCTTAAAAACCTACATCCCGATCTTGCGGTTGCCTTTGGTGCGGTTGCTTATGCCAAAGCCCGTCATGGCGCACAACTCAAAATTGGCGGTGGCTCTGCCCGTTCTTTCTTCCTTGTTATTGGTCAAAATAAAGACGTAAAACAAGGTATCTGTTTATTACCAAAAGGTATTGAAGAAAGTACTGAAGTTAACTTAACTCATCGTAAATTTGCTTTAACCTTGGGTGAGCCCGTGCGTTTTAACCTTGTGTCTACTACCGATGAAAAATACTCAGAAGCCGGTGAACTGGTTGAAATTATTGGTGATGGTTTTGTTACTCTACCGCCATTTATTGCGACTCTTGATAGTGAACGAGATCGTAGCGAATTAGCGGCAAACCAGAAAGATCGTGAAGAGGTAACCTTAGCATGTCAGCTAACTGAAGTCGGCACCCTTCAGATCGAAGCGGTTAGCATAGCAGATCCCAAAAAACGCTGGAAAGTTGAATTTGCGATCCGAAAAGATCTCGCAAAATTACATCGTGGTGATGTCGACAGCACCCTTGCTGAAAGTGAGCTTCCTCCACGAATGAATGACGCCATTGATGCTATCAAAAAAGTCTATGGTGGCAGTAAGAATAGCGATAACAGTAAAGCGGCGAAAACGTTGCGTAACGATCTGGATAAGATGCTGGGAAAACGTGATAACTGGGAAACCCCCTGTTTACGTGAATTAGCTAACGCTCTGTTAGAAAGTAAAAAGCGTCGACGTCGTTCAGATCTTCATGAGCGTAACTGGTTAAAACTTATAGGCTTTACCATGCGTCCGGGTTTTGGCTACCCTGCTGATGATTTCCGTATGAATGAAATTTGGGCATTGTACCAACAAGGTATTCAATTTGAATCCAATACCCAAACTTGGTGTGACTGGTGGACCTTCTGGCGTCGTGTTGCCGGTGGTTTAACCCAAGAGCAACAATTAGTGATCTATAAAGACATTGCTAAATACATCACTCCTGGTGCTAGTCGTAATGCCAAACTGAATAAAGAGCTTCAAGAACGTAGTTATGAAGACATGGTACGTTTAGCCGCCTCACTTGAACATTTGCCTTTTGACAAAAAGCTTCAACTTATTGAGTGGTTATTTGGACGCTTACAGAAAACCCAATACGCACAAGCGCATTGGTGGGCGATTGGACGTATTGCTACACGTACGCCTTTCTATGGTTCAACTCATAATCTTCTCTCGGCAGAACATGTCTCTTTCTGTTTACCAGAGCTGATGGAGCTTGATTGGCGTAAAGAACCCTATATTGGCTTTGCGGCTGTTATGATGACGCGTAAAACGGGTGATCGTAACTTAGATATCAATGATGCTTTACGACAGCAAGTTATTGATAAACTTAAAGCAAGTCGTGCACCTGAAAGCTGGATTGAAATGGTATCAGAAATTAAAATATTAACTGAAGATGAAACCAAGCGCGTCTTTGGTGATGCTTTACCTAATGGTTTAAGATTAATTGGCTAATCTGCTAATTTATAAAAGTTAACCTTACTTTTAATTAAAAGGATGAGTTTTTACTCATCCTTTCATCATTTATGAAATATAACATCTGTATTTTATTACTTATCCGTTGATAAATATAAATAAACAAAGAGAATCTATTAAAATTATGAATCAATATCTACTTTTAATAACGAAAGCCTAATCTATTAATCTTCTGTTAAGGTTCATCTTGTTATTGTCTTATTAACAGCATTTGTTTGCTTGTTTTATTAACAAGTAAAGCTATTGGGGGACTCCCTTTAGCCCCTCAATAAAGACATTTAAATATATAGAAGAGTAGAAGTCGCTATGAATAATTCTCAATTCCACATCATCGCACAACGTATTTTTAAGTCAGAAAATCAACGTGTTGCAGTAGCAGCTGTTGTTTTTGATGGCCTATCAAGCTATGAGGCTGAAAAACGTTACGAACTTCCTAAAGGCACATTATCACGTAACGTGCGCAAATATAAAAATGAAGTAAAGTACATTGAATCTGTAACAGCAGCTTAATCTAAATTATAAAATAATAAGCTTTCCCATGCATATAACTGTATAGATAAAAAAACAAACGAAAGCTTAATACCGGTGCGTATAAAAAAAGGAGAGTTGATACTCTCCTTTTTTATTGTCTACTGTTTATTTTCCCGATCTAAATCTGACAGTGAGAATAAAGAAAATAACCGCAATAATGAATAATCCCATCAATGTTGGGCTACCTATTGCCATTAATGTCCCCCATGGGTGATCACTCATTAATATATTAATTGACAGATTGTTGACTTGACTTATCAAATCGCCAATGGCACTTGAATTAAAAACAATAGATCCCATTATTTTAATAAGTAAGATAATCACAAATATTGTAATTAAGGGATGCTCATTAAATTGAGAAATAAAGAATATAATACAAGCGACAGGCAATAACGCTAAACTCATGGCTGCCATTGTCGATATAAATTCGCCATAATGCTGCCCCAATGCCACAAGATTAACTGAATAGTCCGTTAATAAACTTTGTGGAAGAAACCATTGTCCGACACACCAAACAGTAAGATCAGCAAACAACAATAGGAAAGAAGTAATAATCGGTATAATCACTAAGGCAAAAATAAGTTTTACAGCTATCGCTTTAGCATCCGATACTGGCATTGAATGCCAAAACGCTAAACTGCCCTCTTTTCTCTCTTTCGACAGTGTTCTTGCTGTATAGGTGAAAAAGCTCACTAATGTCACCAACCCTGCCAGCATGAAATTAATTAGCCCGGCAATACCCGCAAAAGAATCGCTATGAGTAAAATTTGGCGACCAATTTTCTAACCCTGATGATTGCACATTAAATGAGAAGTTCTGGCTATTACTCATAATTAATATGATGCAAATAATCGAAAAAGCAGCAAGAAACAGTGGTAAGCGAGTGACAAGCTTATGCTCAAGCAATTCTTTAGTTAACAATGCTTTTATTGGGTTCATAAAGCCTCCTGTTGCTTGGCAATAAATATATCAGCAAGACTTGGCTTAGTAACTGTACCTAACATTGCTAATTCAGTTGGTGAAATATTTTCAAACAATAAACGGTGTTGGCCTAAACCTACTTTACAACTAATCGGTTTTAACTTTTTCGCTTGATCAATATGTTGATCATCAACCGAAAGGATATTAAAACGCTCAGATAAATCGCTAAGTTGTCCTTGTAAAACAGTTCGCCCTTTTTTCAACACCAACACATTTGTCAGCATATGAGCTATTTCATCAACTTCATGACTTGCAATAATCAACGCTCTTTCGCCCTCATGAAACCATTCCATTAAATAACGATAGAAGGTTTCACGGTACATTAAATCAAGGCCTAGCGTAGGCTCATCAAGAATTAAAACATTCACATCTGTCGCCATCACAAGTGCAAGATGCAACTGTACTTTCATCCCTTTAGATAGCGCAGCAATTTTACTTTTTAATGAAATATTGGTTTGAGCTAAGTATGCTGTCATCTTCTGTTGATCATAGCGAGGATGTACACCTTGTACATATTTCATCACTTGCTTAACAGTCATCCATTCAGGTAATACTGCAACATCCGATATATAGCCAAGACGCTCTACAATTTTTTCCCGTTGTTTTTGTGGCTCTAGACCAAAAATAGTTAATTCACCACTATGGTTATGCATCCCCAGCATTGCTTTAATTAATGTCGACTTTCCTGCGCCATTATGCCCAAGTAAGCCTAAGACTTGTCCCGATTTTAACTCAAAATTAACATCACTTAATACTTCATTATTTTGGTACGCTTTACTGATGTGTTGGGCTGAGATAAATGTTAGATCTACAAAACTTTTATTCACGTCCGCTTCCTTTGGAAATACCTAATAACGGTTATTTATTGGCTTGCTTATAGTAAGAGTAACGAGAAGTTCGGCAATGAATCAACTGTTAATAAAAGAATGGCTTTGCATCGTTTGATTTTTATAATGAAAATCGACAAAATTTGAAAGTCTTTGTATTTAGATGAAATATATGAAGATAAAAGTTAATCGTACTCAGCCTAGCAATAAAAGATCTCATTTATGCAAACGGATAAATAAGAAACGCCTTTATGAAGGTAAATAGCATTATAAATTTATTCTTCTCACGATTATTTAGCTAATGTCGAATTATCATTTCATTAAAAGAAACATCGTGGAAAATTGGACTATCAAGTAATATAGATAGGCTAATAGAAGGCATGAACAAGCGTACGCAGAGCATTGAATAATGCATACGCTCTGCATACGACAGCAATTCGGAGTAATAAAGCAATCTATTATGAATGCGATATATAATTTACATATAAAAGACGATACAAACCTTGTTGTATATTCTATATATAATTATCATTCTTTTTATAAATCAATAAACTGCTTGTTACTGTTTAATCTTCATATTCATCATCTAACAGCTCATAAGGAGAAACATCATCTTTTTCCATCATGGCTAATATTTCAATCATACGCGTTTGGCGTGATTCTTGTTTAAATTCATGCAGAACAGCAATAAGGTTGTTTATTTTTTGGAGTGGTATTCTTTTAATCACTGCTTTTTGACGACCTGGGACTTCATCGGCAAAATCAATCAAAATTTGGCGGTAGTCGACACGTGTTTCTTTAACAACGCCCGTCTCTTCTACACTCTTTAACATTGCACTCAGCGCTTTTTCTGCAGCTGCGAAACTATCCATTAATTACCTCGAGGACACAAATTCGCTACGGTAAAAGTACCGTATCATTTATTCGTAAAATTACTAATACCAAGCTTGATTTTGCATTAGTTTCTACATATTTAGTCTTAATGATATTAACCTCCCAACAAAGGATCGTGGGATGATAACTGTAAACACTAATGAGTTGTTCACCAAGTAGGTCTTATGCTTTAATTATAATTGAAATTTACAATTTCGTATAACAGGGAGTGTTACTTAGACAGATATTACTCTCTGTTTTGATGATTGTGAATACATAATTAAGTAAAAATTTAATTCATAACTTAGAACACACTGGCCACTAATAGAATTGTACAAAAAAAAAGGGCACAATAATGACTCGTCATTCATATTTATAACCAGAATCACATATTGATTATTGTCACTATCATGATGTTTCAATTGAGATTTGTCTAGATAGACTGGTCGATAGCTAAAATCTAACTTTTACAATGACAAAAAGTCACAACTATTAAGGTTTATAAAATAATAGACTATAGTTAGCGCCATATCATCTTTGTTATAGGTTTTACTGTGCGTAAACATCAACAAACACTAACAGCGCTTTGCTTAGGTACACTTTTCTCTTTCTCTAGTTTTGGCTCTTATGCCTCTATTGCCACATCTGGTGGTTTTACAGCAACACAAAATTGCGAAGCCTTCCAATCCTTTCGTAAGCAAACGAACCCTGACGACACTAAACTTGTCGTCGGTAAACAATATCAAATAAAGGCACTCAATGAACGCGATTATCGCTGGGTTCATATACTTGTGCCAGATGCTAAACCTGCTGTTCGCTGGGTAAGTAAAGATTGCGGTACTGTGGATTTAAGCCAAAGCATCAGCGCCCCCGTCAAAAATCATGACAACAAATATTCGAACTCTCGTAAAAGTTGCAGCACTGTGGGAGATTTTGATTCTTATGTCTTAGCACTTACTTGGCAGCCAGGTTTTTGTGAACACTTTCGCTATAAAGGTACAAAGCCTGAATGTAATGCAATTAACGATGGTAAGTTAAAAATCACCAACCTAACATTGCATGGCTTGTGGCCGAATAAAGCCAGTTGCGGAACCACCTATGGTTACTGTGATCGTTACGCTCGATTAGACCTTTCTCGTAATACCATAAACCAAATTGCACCGTGGATGCCTAACTTCTATTACCAAACAAAGTTTGGTGAATATGAGTGGAAGAAACATGGTACTTGTCAAACGCGTGATGCTAACGACTACTTCTTAACAGCAACAAAGCTGGTTGAAAAAGTAGACGCCTCTCCTATTGGCTTATTTATTAAAGACAATATAGGTCGTAACGTTTCTGTATCTAGTTTCAAGAAGAAACTCGTTGCCAGCTTTGGTAACAATGCCGTTGATCGTATCAGTCTATCTTGTACTCAGGGTAAATACCTCAATGAAGTACGCCTTAATTTAGGAAAAGATATCGATTTGAGTAAACCTATTGTTGATTTACTTAATGCTGGTCCAAAAGGCAGAGCGTTTTACGGAAACTGCCGTAAAATAATTTATATCGAAGATTCTGGTAAATAATATAAAAGGGATAAACATTGTTTATCCCTTACTCTTCACATGTATATTCTTATACAGTGTAAATGTCATTCAATATAATCATATATATGACTATTTATCTCCATTTACACTCCTCTCAATCTACTGTTAATTCTCTTATCTCGCGCGTTATAAAAAAATAAAATGCCACTTAAAAAGTTTAAATCGCTCGAATATTCTTAACCTGTGATAATGCACAGTGTTTATTTGAGTAAGTTCACTATCACCGCATACAAAAATATAACTAATTGATTAAAATAAATAAAACACTGTAACACACAGCGAAATGTAACGCGTTACATAGAATTGATTCTTTTTTTGTGATATAAACCCACTTGGATTTTTAGTGATTCGTGCTACCTTTCATCGCCTTTAGAGCAGCTAAGTCGGTGAGATGGTTGTGATATGTTCACTATAGAATATTCATTCATATTAATTATAAAAAATACCATCATACAAGCCGATAAATTAAGAACACTCACTAAATATGAATGTTCCTATTCACTTAATTATCTTGATGATTAAGTTTTATTTACAGGAAAAATTATGAATTCTACGAATGAAAATTTGCTTACAACTATTAACGATAGTCTGTTAGCAATCATTGGTTCAATCAATGGTGTACTGTGGGGACAGGTATTAGTGTATTTACTCGTAGGCGTGGGTATTTATTTCTCTCTACGTTTAGGTTTTATACAAATCCGTCAATTCGGACATGCGATTAAGGTGCTTAGAAGTGGCCGTGAACTTGAAAATGGAATCAGTTCATACCAAGTATTTTGTACATCAATGGCGGCGCGTGTTGGTACCGGTAATATGGCAGGTATTGCAGTAGCCTTAAGCATTGGTGGACCTGGTGCTATTTTCTGGATGTGGGTTATAGCTTTATTTGGTATGGCAACCGCGTTTATTGAATCCACTCTTGCGCAAGTATACAAAGTAAAAGACGTTGATGGTCAATATCGTGGCGGCCCTGCTTATTATATGGAAAAGGGCTTAGGCAAGCGTTGGATGGGAACGCTATTTTCTATCTGCTTAATTATCGCGTTTGGCTTTGTATTTAACGCAGTTCAAGCAAATACGATTACAGATGCGCTTCACCACTCTTTTGGTTTTAATGAAACAACTCAAGGCATCGTACTCGTCATCTTTTCTGCTTTCTTTATTATGGGCGGTCTTCGCCGTGTTGCTTCAGCATCAGCTAAAATTGTTCCTGTGATGGCAATTGGTTACCTCGCTATTGCTGTTATCGTCGTAATAATGAATATCACAGAAATCCCTGCTGTTCTTTCTCTTATTGTGAAGAGTGCATTTGGCTGGCAAGAAGCGGCTGCAGGCGGTGTCGCATTTACAATTTCACAAGCAATGCAAACCGGTATTGCACGTGGTTTGTTCTCAAATGAAGCGGGTATGGGCTCGGCTGCTAATATCGCAGCAAGTGCAACACCAAACCCTAACCACCCTGCCTCACAAGGCTTTGTACAAATGCTAGGTGTATTTGTTGATACTATTGTTATCTGTACTGCATCTGCTGCGATGATCATGCTTTCTGGTGTGATGGATATGCCAAATGCGGGTCAAGGTATTAGCTTATTACAAACCGCACTGTCTAACGAATTAGGTAACTGGACAACATACTTTATTGCCGCAGCAATCTTGTTATTTTGTTTTTCATCAATTATTGCAAACTACTCATACGCTGAAACAAATATCATGTTCCTAAATGGTAATACCAAAAAAGGTCTGATGCTTTTCCGCTTGTGTGTACTAGGCATGGTGATGTTTGGCTCAGTCGCTTCTCTACCTGTGGTATGGAACTTAGCTGATGCATCCATGGGCTTAATGGCATTTGTTAATATCGTAGCGCTAATTTTCTTATCAAAATTAGCTATCCGCGTTATTAAAGATTACGAGCATCAGATAAAACAAGGAAAAACGCCTGAGTTTGACCGTTCTAAATTCCCAGAGCTTGAAGATCTTGACGGTGCATGGCACCCAGATACCATTGCGAAAGCGCGCCGTAAACACGGCAACCATTTCACTAAATAATCTATAAGCGTTTTTAAAAGCCAGTATTGATATTCAATACTGGCTTTTTTCTTTTCTAATCTCCGATATTACATCTTCAATTGTTGCGTAATTGCAGCAACCATTTCATCACTTGTTGGTGATAGACTTGATGGAAATACGCCGACTACTTGCCCTTGTTTATTTAATAAATACTTTTGGAAATTCCACCCAACCGACTTACCAGACTGTGCGATTAAATGTTTATAGAATGGATTGGCCTTACTTCCCTTAACACTTGTTTTTGTCATCATAGGAAACGTTACGCCATAATTGCTATAGCAGATATTAGCCGTTTGCTGATCGCTGCCTCTATCTTGCTTAAAGTCATTAGATGGAAAACCAATAACCACCAATCCCCTGTCTTTATACCTTTTATATAATTCTTCCAGCTGTTTAAATTGAGGTGTAAAACCACATTGGCTAGCCGTATTCACCACTAATACCACTTTGCCAGTCAATTGCTGGCAAAAATCATAATACTCATCGCTATTGAGTTTCTTTAAAGGATGTTGATAGAGCGTTGGGCAACTTGAAGCATTCGCTGATGTTGTAACAAGAGAAGTAAAAAGGATCGAACTTATTAATAAAATAAGTCGTAAAGTAAAACGATTATTACTAACCACTTGCATGCTGTTTCCCTTCTATTTATCAATTAATTATTTAGCTAATTAGTCAACAATACGAAAAAGGGCTAAAGAAAGTTTATTTCTTTAGCCACTATTGAAGAGAATAAAACATTAGATATAACCGTTTTGAAATTTCCACGCCTCGCTCATCTTATCAATAACACAAGCAGGCAATGGTCGATGTGCTTTAGCTGGCTGCGTAGCAATATTTCGATAACCGCACCGTTTTAAGCGCAAATCAAACGCACGATCGATTTGCATTCCAGCACGAGCGAGATCCCAACGAAATACTCGGAGTGCTAAATATTCATGCTGCTCTAACTCACCTCCAAATGGGTATTTAAGCACTTTATTGTACGCCGTTTTTGCTAAATCGAAGTTCACTTGAATCATAAGTTCCTCCTTAGCTTTCAGCCATTAATATAAATTATCGGCTAACTTCAAGCTAAAACGTTACAGTGTCGCAAGCAAGCTTTTTCGCAATAGAAATGACAAGAAAGTGCAAATTTAGATAAATAATGTGATGTAAATCCGCAGATAATTGGTTGTTAATAGTAAATATGGCTAACAATCAAACAAAGCATAAAGAGATCTACCATCGATTTTGCTTTTCGGTAAGAAAGGCTTTTATCCGTAATTAAGCTGAATTATTATGCTTTATCGAACAACGCTAGGAACTCAATATGCAACAAATTAAAATCGCCGCTAATTCGCAGATTGCCGTTATTTTTAAGACTTGGTCATCTGAATGGGAATCGGAAGTGGAAGCAGATAAAAAAGATGCTGCGAACAAATTCCATACAGTTTATAACATTGCCGCTGAGTTGTTCGCAAAAGGCGGAGAAATTGAAATTTCTTTTATTTCTGCGCTATTTAATGATTGTAAGCAAAAGACTGAAATGGCAGAGCAAATGATCAGCAAGATCAAAGCTAGCCTAAAAGATGATCCAGAACGAGCTGAGAAATACATCGCTAAAGTTAATACCGCAGCGCAAGATGCTGCATTTTCGATGAACTACCTTGGCCAACTACTCTTAAAATCAGCTTAATGTCGCCACTTTCTAGAGCCCTTGACACAAGGGCTTTGTTGCATTTATTTGCTGCTATATTCAGCAATATTTAACTAATAAGCACTAAATAAGCCTTATACTGAGAATCCTCTTGTAAAGCCTCTTTCATGGGCATACATTACGCTATAATATACCTCTTACGAATTCCGTTAGTTTTATACTAACTCATCTCTATATTTCTTGCGTTTGTACTGTAACTAATGAAAAAGCACTCTCTTCGCTCTCTATGGTCTCGTTGGTTTTCTAATGCGGCAGATATACCTGACTCTATTCGCATTACCATTCCTATGGTGATGTCACTCGGCTTATTCTATTTTTTTGGTTTTACCGCTGCTGGAATATCAGGACTCATCACCGCCTGGCTACTCGGCACTCAAGCGCGCGATCTCCCCTATTTAAAGCGCTTACAAATCTTATTGATCTCAGTGCTTTTAACCGCTTTATCAACCTACCTCGCTTTTAGTGTCTTTGATAACTTATGGCTTAGCGCCATTACATTATGTAGCATTGCAATTGTATATGGCTTGATGTCTAACCAACGTCCGCATATTCGTTCGTTTGGTTATAATTTTGGTTTCACTTACATTATGTCCATTCATTTTGCGAGCACCGAAAATTCCTTTTTCATCATTCTGTTCGCGAACCTGTTTGCCGCAGGCAGTGTAATACTAACGTCACTGATCTTATGGCCTTTTTTCAAAGGACGTATTTTACAAAACCATATACACTCAGTGACGTTTACTCTTGCTGACTGGCTAAATACAGTCCGTTTAACCGATGATGAATCTGTTCTAGAAGAGAAACGACAGCAATTTTATTTATGCGCGCACAAAGTCGCTTACTACAGCAATTCAATTACTTCAGTTAAACGAACTGAACAAGTGCGTATGGATCTACAACGTTCACTTGAAGTCGCTGAATATGTAATTAGTCTTGAACGTATTTTAAGTTTCAATTTACAAGAAAATACACGCAGCCGTTTATCTAATTGGATTGAACAAGCCGCAAGAGAAATCAAGCACCACCAGCAAATTACAGCGATCTTTGATGTCAACGAGCATAAAAACAACCAATACATTGTCGATTTATTAGAACAACTTAAGCGCTGTTATAATTTCTCAACCTTTTCTACACTCGATTACAGTAAAAATATTTATCTTTTCACCTCAGATACGGTGTCCTTTTTACGTAATTTTAAGCATGCTTTACATCTTAAATCTAAAGAATGGCGACACGGTGGTAAAATAGCCATTACATTAGCGATTACGCAATTTTTAACGATTTTCTATCAAATCCCTCAAGGTTATTGGATTTCATTAACAGCCTTTATTGTATTACTCACCTCGTCAATAGGTGTAACTAACCACCGCATTTGGCATCGTTTTTATGGTACTGCATTAGGCGGTTTATATAGCTTTGTATGCTTATATTTTTTTCCAAATCAACACTTGATTATACTAACTAGCATCTCTGTCTTTTTTGCTTTTACGACATACCATAAAGAGCGCTATGACATTCACGTATTCTGGTTAACATCGATGATTGTATTCTCTATCAGCTTACTCTCACCGGATAATACCTATGTGACGTTTTATCGTATCATTGATACCTTATTTGGTGTAACCATTGCCTTTTCTATTAATTATTTTGTCGCGCCGAGTTGGACAATGCGTTGGTTAGATCTCTATATTGCACGCATGATACGCTCACAGATTTTGTATGTAACAGTACTCAATAAGCCACTGTTTGAGCAGAAACTAAACCTGTACAAAGCACAGGATAATTATTATGCCCTTAAAGCTGAGATATTTAATTTACTAAAAGAACCAAATCTTAGCCCTCGTACCTCTCAAGATTGGAAGAGTTTGTTGGTTATCTTACGCCGTTTAAGTGATTCACTTTTATTAGCAACCAAGCTTGGACTGAATACTCCTGATGATAATAACTATACCCAGAAGTGGATTAAACAGCTTTCTGACATTGAAAAACGATTCCCACAACGATATGAGATAGATCAACCTATTGATATTGATACGGATAATTATGAACATTCGGCTGATATGCTATGTTCATTAATTGAAGAAGATATTAATCAATTAGAATTGTGGCTATGTTATCAACAAGCATTTCCATTAAAATAAGCTAGGTTTACAGTTCAGAAAAATCTACTTTCACTGTTTATTTTGAGAGTCATTCACCCTTCTAACACTGCCAGTCGCAACATTCACTGCTAAGTAATGTTGCTGACTGTTAGCATTATCAAGTTCTTCATAACTAAATAAATAGCAGGTTTGACAATCAAAAATCGGCTGGTTGTAATCAAGCTCTAAATTCGTCCCGTTTGCTTGATAATATTCACTATCTATTGCTAATCCTACGGCTTCTAATGCTTGTGCTTTATCCGTATATTTAGCTGCTGTCGTTATCTTTTCATTATAGGTTTTATCTGAATATTGAATGAGATACGTTTGATTATTAGATGTTAATAAAATATCTTTCCAACCGTTATTCGTATCATCACCTACCAACACAGGTTGTTGAATTTTTTCCCACTTTGCCATTATTTTATATTGGTCATCAAATAAATAGGCCTTACACTCATCTTTCTCACAATAACGTTCGCTCTGCATAAGCACAAAGGTTTCTTCTTTACCGTTATTATTTAAATCCGCTCGCCCATAGAGGTAATAAGGTAATTTCTGGTCAGTATTAGGTAAGGTTTTATCTGGGGGTAAGATCTGTTTTTCTATCGCGGAGGCTAACTTTTCTTCCATACTTTGTTGATGTACTTCTTGTTCCCTTAACGCAAACACAACAAGAGCAATTACAGTGATGACAATAGAATAAAATACAATGTGGCGGTGTCCCATAATGCCTTCCTATTGATAACAACACACTCGCTCCTATTAGTGTAAGTCTAATTCAGCATCCTTGCTTTTATTACTATATGCACAGTTGCAATAATCTATCCATTCAACTGTTTTTTCTCATCAATACGTTTACGGTGCCAGATAGAATAATGACGTAATCCTGCTGGGCCATGGGCAATAAAGACTGAAAGTAAAATCACTGTAATATAAATATGTGCTTGATGTGCAGGAAGCCAAATAATAGATAACAGCATGAATAATTTAACAAATGTTAAAATACCCTTAAGCTGAATGAGCCATAGTTTTGAACGATAAATTTCTAGCGACATCATAGTAACACCGCTCATTATTGCTAATAGCCACCAATTGAGCCAAAGCGATTTATCAACATCAAACATAAAGCCAGCACTAGATACTGCAACCCCTAAAATATGTAGTGCTCTGATGGTTGTTTTTGCTAAACGCTGGCACCAAAATCGCGTTTCAGAAATAGTGTAAGGCTGGCCTTTATTCGGGTGTGGTTTATGTGTTCCACGTTGATGCGTTGATTTTTTATCGGTCATAATCGTCGGTATTAAGCTAGTAGGCGCGCAAGCATAACTGATCTTCAGTTAACACTACATATTTGCAGGGCGGAATTCTTTCATTTCTCCACCAGCGACTAAATAACAGTCCATGCCTGCCGATTGAGCTGCTTGGCAACCTAATTCGGTATCTTCAAACACCACACAATCTTGTACTGCAATACCTAATTTTTGTGCCGCTAATAAGAACGTTTCAGGAAGCGGTTTATGCTGTGTAACATCATTGGCAGTGACAATAGCATCAAGATACGGCATTAAGCCTGCACTGGTTAAAATTTCTTCAGTGTGGCGACGCTGACATCCCGTCCCTATTGCAGTTGGAATACCTTTCGATTTTGCTTGTTTCAATACCTCGAAAGTCCCCGTTATCACCTCACCTTTATGTGTAATATCATCAAAGTGATGGAGTTTTGATTCAGCAAGATAAACAGGATCTACATCTAACTGATATTTTTCAATGAGAGCTTTTGCCGTATTTAAGGTTGGTGAACCACCCATGGTATAAAACCAATCGTGATCAAAAGGAATATTGTGCGCTTCACACGTGAGTTGCCAAGCATAAATATGAGCTGGCATAGAGTCCACTAAGGTTCCATCCATATCAAAAATGACTGCTTTGTATTTACTAATATCCATTGATTAAATCCCTTCTCAATCGTTTATCGTTACTTTTTTGCGGCGTAACCTGTCATAAATAAATCAACACAGCTTTCAATATAAGCATCATTTTCTTGCTCTGTCATATCACAAGGTTGACCTAGTTGCGCTAAAAATACCATTCGACCATGCAACATTAATAATAACTGCATCGCTGCATCAGAGGCTGAAATTGAAAAATTCAACACACCTTGTTGCTGTTGAACAGATAAGTATTGAGCCAACATTTCAATAGTCGTTTCAGGTCCGGCAGAAACAAACACTTTAGCCAGATCAGGATGCGATTCTAACTGACGAATCGCTGTTCTATAGGTCAAAATAGCTTCTTCTGTTCGTAAAATCGATTGAAAACGTTTAGCAAAATCACACAATACATCTCGCGGCCTTCTTCCATCATCCAATGGTAATTTATCCATCTGGCTTTCCATACATTTAGCACGAATACAAGTTTCAAACAGATCATCTTTAGTTTTGAAATGCGCATAAACCGTTTGTTTAGAAACATTCGCAGCTAATGCAATGCTATCCATAGAAATCGCATAACCATGTTGAGTAAAGAGCTCAGTAGCAGCATCTAATATTTGTTGTTTCTTTAATTGACTTCTTGCTGTTAGCAATTTTCCACCTACGAGCACATAAATGCTAATTATTTACATAAATACACACAATCAAACTAGACAGTCCAGTTTGAATGGTATACTTTTTAATCATATGGACTTGTCAGTCTAGTTTAATATTAGGATAGCCAGTAATGCAACGGATAACCAAATCTTCTTTAGCGTTATATGTAATAATAAGTACAGCTACGCTAACTGGATGTGATGCACCAGCAAAAGAAGAAAATAAAGCATCATTACAACTGCTTAGTGTAGACACTCATCAACTCAAGCAACAACAAGAGTTTGCGATTGAGCGTGAATACGTTGGATTTGTTCAAGCAGGTCAACAGGCAAACCTTGGCTTTGAACTCGGCGGTAAAATTGACAGTATTTATGTCAATGTGGGTGACACAGTTCAGCAAGGTGATCCTCTTTTAGCACTCGATACTTTATTACTTGCAACTGAAGCCGACCAATTAAAAGCCCAACAAGCTCAAATATCAGCGCAACTTGAGTTAGTTAATGCTAATTTAAAACGCCAAAAATCACTAAAATCCAAAGGCTTTAGCGCGGCATCGGATATAGATAGCCTGACAAGCCAACGTAAAGAGCTGCAAGCGAACTATCGTCAACTCTCAGCGACCCTTGCAGCAAACCAACTACGGTTAGTGAAATCCACCATTATTGCTCCCTACAGTGGGGTCATCAGCGCCCGTCATGTTTCCCATGGCGATGTTGTAAACGCGGGCTCCCCTACTGTTACTCTGCTGGCGAATAAAAACAAAGAAGTACATATCGGTATTCCTATCGACAAGGTACAAGGCGTGACCCAACAAAAATCATGGACAGTACGAGTAGGTAAAGATACTTACCCTGTCACCTTGCTCAATCCGGGCGCTACCGTGAACCTTAATAGTCGTGCAATTAATTTCCGTTTTTCATTGCCAACGAATGCCAATGTTATTAACGGTCAATTAGCCTATCTCAATTACAACGATACACAACAGCAAGCAGGATTTTGGGTTCCCTTATCAGCGTTAACTGATGGTATTCGCGGTACATGGAATATTTTTGCGGTTGTTGAAAATGGTGCGGGGCCGGAAGTTGAACGACGCTCAGTACAACTCCTCTATGCTGCAAATGATAAAGCCTATATCCAAGGTGCCGTTGATGAAGGCGAACAGATTATCGCAACAGGATTACATCGTTTAGTACCAGGCCAAATCGTAACCATAACCCCAAGCGTAACACCGAAACAAAAAACAGCCACCAAGCCAGCATTAACTGATGATAATGGGGCTTAAAATGAAACGTATTCTTTCTAATACCCGCCTACTGGTTTTGGCTGTCGCTTTATTGATCGTGAGTGGTCTTTCTGCTTTATCTTCGTTGCCAAGAGCTGAAGACCCAATTATTAATAATCGTAACGCTTCAATTATAACCCATTATCCGGGGGCAACGGCTGAACGTGTTGAAGCGCTCGTTACCGAGAAAATTGAAAATAAACTACGACAAATAGATGATATTAATAACATTACATCGGTTTCTCGTCCGGGTATTTCGCTGGTTAGTATAGAACTAAAAGACAGCGTTACCGATTCAGAACCAGTATGGTCTGATGCAAGAGATAAACTCTCTGATATCACACCGAACCTACCAGAAGGTGCTTCTGTTCCTAATTTAGACAGCGATCATTCTTATGCCTTTACCGTCATTACCGCGCTTACTTGGCAAGGTCGCTCTCCCACAGATTTACTCACTCTACGCCGTTATGCCATTGAACTAGGTAACCGCCTACGTGCACTTAATGGTACAGAGTTTGTTGATGAATATGGCTTACCCGAAGAAGAAGTGGTGGTAAAAATTGATCCTGTTGCCGTTAGTGCATTAGGACGCTCAGCCATTTCTATTTCTTCTGCCATACAAGGTGCAGATGCAAAAAATGCTGCCGGTGAACTGGTAAATGGACAAAGTCGATTTAGTTTAGAAATTGCCGATTCTTTAGACTCACTCGACCGTATCAGACAAGTACCTATCACTATTGATAGTAACGGTCATCTTGTGCGGTTAGAAAATATCGCCACCATTCAACGTCAGCAAACAAACCCAGCAGCTGAGATAGCTGTTATCGATGGAAAGCTCGCTGTTATTGTTGCTGCGCGTATGCAGCCTCATCTACGCGTTGATCAATGGACAAAGAGCGTTAATCACTTTCTGACTCAATTTGAACAAGAGCTCCCGAGTAATATAAAACTCAATCGTATCTTTGAGCAGCAAGGATATACACAAGTTCGTCTTACTGATTTAGCCCAAAATTTATTGCTCGGCTTCTCGCTTATTTTAATCGTATTATTTATTACGCTTGGGATCCGTTCTGCGTTTATTGTGGCACTATCATTGCCACTTACTTGCTTATTCACCCTCGCTTTAATGCATTTTACGGGGTTACCGATGAACCAAATGTCGGTAACGGGGTTAATTGTTGCGCTTGGGATCATGGTCGATAATGCGATTGTAATGGTAGATACTATTCAACATTATCGTAAGAAAGGTTTTGAACGAATCGATGCAGCCTTAAAAGCTATTCAACATTTATGGGTTCCGTTACTCGGCTCAACACTGACAACCATTCTTGCCTTTGCCCCTATTTTCCTAATGCCAGGTCCTGCTGGTGAATTTGTAGGTGCTATTGCTATCACCGTATCTTTTTCTCTGATCGGTTCTTATCTTATTGCTCATACTCTGGTTGCAGGATTTGCAGCGCGTTGGCTTCCTAAACAAACCCAACATAATGAATGGTACCAAACAGGCTTAACCCTACCATGGCTTGCCAATGCATTTGGCAATACCGTAAAAATGGCAATTAAGCGTCCGTTATTAGCGCTCATTACAATGTCAGTATTACCTTTTGTTGGTATCTGGAGTGCATCTCAGTTAACCGAACAATTTTTCCCACCTTCTGATCGTGATATGTTCGAGATCCAAGTGTTTTTACCGCCACAAGCGAGTATCAATGCAACAGAAGCAACCACGAAAAAAATCGATCACTTACTTAAAGAATATAAGGATATCGAACAAGTTAATTGGTTAATTGGGACTAATTTTCCCTCGTTTTACTACAACATGGTCGCCAACCAACAAGGCACACCTAACTTTGCTCAAGCGATGATCAAAACCACTAACTTTAAAGTTGCTAATACGCTGATCCCTAAACTGCAAAAGCAATTAGATAATGCGATCCCAGAGGCGCAAATTTTAATACGTAAGTTAGAACAAGGCCCTCCGTTTAATGCGCCACTTGAAGTACGTTTATACGGCAATAACCTTGATATGTTGAAAACCATTGGTGAAGATATCCGCTTATTGATGGCGAGTACGCCAAATGTCACGCATACCCGTGAAACATTATTATCAGGTTTACCGAAAGTCAGTGTGGATGTGAATGAACAAGCCAGCCAATTAAGTGGTTTAAACCTCTCTCAAATCGCAGATCTCTTGCAAGCATCACTGATTGGGATCACTAACGGCAATATTATCGAAGGTGCAGAAGCAATCCCTATTCGTGTTCGTGTGGATAACCTCTCTCGCGAAAATATGACGAACTTAGCAAACCTTCATATTCCAGTGGTTAATAACCATGCAAGTGAGCAGTTTTCAGGTATTGCTATTTCATCCATTGCTGATCTATCACTGACCCCAACACGTGGTGCAATACCACATCGAAATGGTCAACGCATTAATGTTATTGAAGGTTATTTAGAAGCCGGTGTTTTACCGCAAACAGCATTGAATGCATTTAAAGTAAAGCTCAATCAATACATGACGACATTACCTGCTGGATATACTGTTGAAATTGGGGGGGAATCTGCACAACGAAATAAATCTGTAGGCAACCTCATCACCAATTTATCCATGGTATTTACACTCATGATCATGGTGGTTGTGATTTCATTTAATTCCTTTAGATTAAGTTTGATCATTTTCACCGTTGGCTTTATGGCATCAGGGTTAGGGCTGCTCTCAGTATGGCTGTTTAATTATCCGTTTGGCTTTACCGTCATTATTGGTTTACTCGGTTTAATTGGTTTGGCAATAAATGCCGCTATTGTCATCCTTTCCGAGCTAAAAGCAGATCCTAATGCATTAAATGGCGATAAACAGGCCATTCATATTGCCGTAATGAGTTGTACGCGACATATAACCTCAACCACGATTACAACCGTTGGTGGATTTATTCCTCTGATGTTAGAAGGTGGTGGTTTTTGGCCTCCGTTTGCCGTTACCATTGCAGGCGGTACAGTATTAACAACATTACTTTCTTTCTACTTTGTACCTGCTGCTTTTACACTATTAATGAAGCGTAAACAGCAACATGTAATGCCATTACAAACAGCCTAATAAAAACAAAGCCCAATGCTTATCACTTCAAGTGAGGCATTGGGCTTTATTTATAAGCCGTTATCACAACGCTGTTGCAGTATTTTATTAGTATTTAAAAAAGAGGTATTAGAAAAATACTCTCTATTAATTTTAATACTTTGACTATTTACCCAGTGATCCCGTTCTGAACCTATCCCATAGGCAATGTTATAAACCAAAAAATTCTGCTGCTGGTACATAAAACGTAAATTAGCGGGCAATGCCGTTCGTTGCTGAGTCATATTGACATAATAATAAAAATGACGATCACAGCGCTGCACAATGTAAGAACCTACTTGATTACGTATTGCAATGTAAGGTGGTTGATCTGTTGGTTGGAATAAAGTCCATTCTCCGACGATTTGTGTTAGCTCTATTGGTCGATGTGTCGTTAATTCTGGCTTAGGGGAAATAAGCTCTTCAACAGCGACTTTTTGTGGAACTAGCGATGGCTCTATCAACCTATTTTCTCTTTTGAAAATTACACGATCAACAACATTAGACTTGGTAAGTGTTATTGCAGCAACTGCTAATCCAACATTTAATACAACAGAAGATATAACTAATCCATATTTAATTATTCGATATCTTTTTTCCCACGTCTTATTTTCATAAGGCAGCACTGTGCTAACAATCTTTTTTCTTT
Source organism: Photobacterium sp. GB-50 (assembly GCF_003026755.1). Lineage (NCBI taxonomy): Bacteria > Pseudomonadati > Pseudomonadota > Gammaproteobacteria > Vibrionales > Vibrionaceae > Photobacterium > Photobacterium sp. GB-50. Next base: position 76,574 of record NZ_PYNX01000013.1, on the reverse strand, counting down.
GTTTCTTTTCTAACGTTTCCGTTAATCGTTTATTCTCACACGATTGATGTTCTAATTTTTTTCTTAATTCTAAGACTTGTTGTTCTAACTCAACATTCTTTCTTTTTTGCAGTGCTAACTCTTGCTTTACTTTTTCTGCATACTTCTTTGTTAATAATATTTTTTCATGATTAATATGGGTTAATTCGCAATGCCTATTACCATTACCACATAATACTTCATTATAAGCATGCGAGATTAATTGCATTAAAATAACAGAACCTGATTTATCAGGATGCAATCGATGAGATAACAATTTATAACGTTTTTTGATATCACTTCTTGTGAAGTCTTCTGTTGTTCCCAGCAGTTCATGGTATGTTGTCATTGTGAATATTAGTAACGGTGACGTTAAAATACTCTGCAATGAAGATGTTCGTTAGGCAACTATTAATTAAATTTACTACAAAAAAATTCATTTTTTTTGACGACTGGCACGAAATTCACCAGGGGAACAACCAATATGCTTTTTAAATACTCTTGAAAAGTAAGACACGTCTTTAAATCCAGCAGATGAGGCAACGGCTGATATTTTTTCTTGATCTGAACTTAAGAGGCCACAAGCTAAATCTAACCGCTTTTTAATAATGTACTGCTTGAGTGTCACTCCCATTATGTTGTGAAATAAACGAGAGAAATACGTCGATGAAAATTGACACGCACTTGCTAACTCTTCTTCCCGCAAGGGGGCACTGATATCTTTGTCGATAATTGTTAAAGCAGGAAGGATCGAAAGTTCTCGCTGAGAAATATCTTCAACATTTATCATATTATCGTCATGGGTATGTAAGCGCGTTAAGCAGGCATCAACTTTTTGACGGATTGCATTACTCGATAAAATATCTTCAGCACCAGATCGCAAAGCAGACACAGCCAATTCAGCGTCTAAATCATGATAAACAATAACAATCTTCACATCAGGAAAGCGCTGCTTTATGGTACGTAATAATTTAAAGCCATTTGATTGTGAGTCTTGTATTTCAATGAAAATTAATTCAAAACCAGTCATTGTTGATAGTATTTCAAATGGCGATACATCAACGAGATTGTGATACTGCAGTAGAATATCTTTAGTGCTGGTATGTTTTTCTTTATGACAACAATTTACCCAAATCACATCATCACCTGTTTGGTTATTCTCTTAATAAAAATCTTTAATGATCATCCTTTATCAAAAAATAATATTGTTCCTAATTTACTCAGATATTAATTATTAGATACTTATTAATATGGCTAATAATGGTTATAAACACTAATTTATCCAGTCATATTACATATTCTTAATTATTAATAACGAGATAACTATTTTGTTCTAGTCCGAATTAATTATCAACTATATACATATATTTGTTATTTATAGTGATTCCTTTATAACATAACGAACCATCCAACATCCGTTAAAATAACAATTCAGTATAAAAAAAACAGAAATACTTTGTAGCAAAAAAAAAACAAATACCGTATTTCTAATACAAATTTTTACATGTAAAATTTTCTTTTTAGTGTATCTTTGTGATCATTGTCATAATGTATAACAATTCACATAACTCAATAAAAACAAACAACGATAGTATACTTGTTTTATATTAATTTATGTTTCGCGATTAGGGATCTATCAATGCGTTATTTCTTACGGAATTATTATCTTCCCGTTATTACCGCAACTTTAATTAGTTGTTTCTTTTCCAATCAAACCGCAGCTCAGTCAATAACGCACTCAACACCTGTTATTGCTGCATATTATCCAGATTGGAAAGTGTATACCCCTAAAACGCCATACAGTGCCAACATGCTTCCTGTTAATGATCTAACGCATATTATTTATGCTTTTCTTGCTGTGTGCGGACCTGTTGATGCCTCTCCCGACAACATAAAAAAAATAATGAAAACTCACTGTAAAAATAAACCAATAGGTACAGCTATCGTCTTAGATGACTATGCCGCACTTCAAATGAAACTGAAAGGTAAGACATCAAGTAAAGTTGGTTACCATGGAAACTTCGGTCAACTAAAGTTACTTTCAGACGAAAATCCAAATTTATCTATTCTTCCTAGTTTTGGCGGCTGGACATTATCTGAGCCTTTCCATACTGTGGCGTTAAACGATGAATACAGAAAAACATTTGTGGATAGTGCTATAAAATTAATCCAAAAATATGATTTCTTCGATGGCATTCAAATCGATTGGGAATACCCTGGTGGACATGGTTTATCAGGCTTAGGCAATGATAATGTTGAAAGTGAGCGTCTTGCATACACAAAATTAATTCATGAACTTCGTACCCAATTAAATGCACTCGGTATAAAAAACAACCGCACCTACCAACTTTCAGCGGCAGTCAATGGTGCACCTAAAACATTACCCGGTATTGATTGGAAAAAAGTATCACAAGATCTCGATCAAATATTCTTAATGAGCTTTGATTTTTTAGGCAGTTGGGGCCCTAAGGTTGGCCACCATAGTAATTTATATAGCACCCCATTAACGCCTGATGATATGTCGATTGATAGCCAAGTAAATGCCCTATTAAAACATGGGGTAGACAGGAAAAAGATCATTATTGGTAGCCCCTTTTATGGTCGTGGCTGGAAAGGTGTCGACAATGCTTCCGCTGATAAACTCGAAGGGCTAAGTAGTAAAGGGACAATGGATAAAGGTTCAGATATTGCAGACCCTGGTTATTTTAACTACTCCGATATTGTGAAATATTTAATCAACAATAAAAAAATGGGTTACCAGTACTATTATGACGAAAAAGCGGAAGCTGCCGTCTTATTTAGCCAAAAGAAGAATGAATATATCAGTTTTGAAGATAAGCGTTCATTACAAGCTAAAGCTGATTATGTGAAGGAACATCAACTCGGTGGCGTTTTTGGTTGGGAAGTGACATCAGATCACAACCATGAGTTAATAAAATTACTCAGTAAAAACTTCAAACAATAACGACGTCTTGTTTATATAAACTGATTCCACATACTAATAAGCTTACTTTCCCGATAAGTAAGCTTGTTTTTTGTCCACCAACAAATTTCTGCCCCCATCACCCGCTTATTTTTTTCACATTTAGACTTTTTTTCACTGTTTGCACATTTTTTTTGCTGACAATCACATTTCATTCCCCTAACATTGCAATCCGAAATATGAGTTCCGATGAAGACAGCAGGAGAGCGGCAAAAGAAATTACCATGATGGTATCTCTTACGCCCGCCGAAGAAGTAAGCGTTTTTAATAAGTTGAGCCCTCAATTTATTAAATCGTAAATCTTTCAGGCACCATGTCGTATTTTACGATAGGTATGGACTGTTGTTGGAGGAGCCTCTGGAGAGACTCGTTAAATCGAGCGCCGAAGGAGCAAGCCCTATATGGGTGAAACTCTCAGGCAAAAGGACAGAGGAGATAAGAGCAGCAACCAGATATTATCTGCATCCAACATTTATGTTGTTCTATATCTCTTCCTTTGAAGTTTAAAGGAGGAATAATGAATCCACTACACGATACAATTTTTAATTTTCTTAAAGCCTTTGACAGTCTTGTTTGGGGACCGCCATTACTGATCTTACTAGTCGGTACAGGTTTGTACTTAACCATCCGTCTTGGTTTTATCCAAGTCCGTTATCTACCACTGGCATTGCGCTATGTATTTGGTGGCAAAAAAGATGCTGATAGTAAAGGTGAAGGCGATGTTTCTAGCTTCGCCGCACTATGTACTGCCCTTTCTGCAACAATTGGTACCGGTAATATTGTTGGTGTAGCCACTGCAATTAAACTTGGTGGCCCTGGTGCACTTTTCTGGATGTGGCTTGCTGCTGTATTAGGTATGGCAACTAAATATGCAGAATGTTTATTAGCGGTAAAATACCGCGAAGTTGACAGTAACGGCCAAATTTTAGGCGGCCCAATGTACTACCTCGAAAAAGGTGTGGGTAGCAAATGGCTTGCGAAACTGTTCGCACTTTTTGCTGTTGGTGTTGCATGTTTTGGTATTGGTACTTTCCCACAAGCGAACGCCATTGTTGAAGCCGCACAGCTTTCTTTCAATGTACCGAAAGAAATCACCGTTGTTATTTTAACTGTATTGGTTGCGACAGTGACACTGGGTGGTATTAAATCCATTTCAAGTGTTGCAAGTACTGTTGTTCCACTCATGGCTGGTTTTTACATCATTGCTTGTATCAGTGTATTAGCGAGTAATTTTGACGCCATTCCAAATGCTATTAGCTTAGTTATTGAATCTGCATTCACAGGGCATGCCGCTACAGGTGGTTTTGTAGGTGCTGGGATCATGCTTGCTATTCAGTCTGGTATTGCGCGCGGGGTATTCTCAAATGAATCTGGCTTAGGTAGCGCACCTATTGCAGCGGCTGCAGCACAAACTGATTCTTGTGTGCGCCAAGGCCTTATTTCTATGACAGGTACTTTCTTTGATACCGTCATTATCTGTACGATGACAGGTCTAACATTGATTGTTACTGGCGCTTGGTCTTCTGATTTTGCTGGTGCTGCAATGACAACCCATGCTTTTGCTGAAGGTCTACATTCGAGCTATTACGGTCCATTAATGGTCTCTGTTGGCTTAATGTTCTTTGCCTTTACCACTATTTTAGGTTGGAATTACTATGGCGAACGTTGTATTACTTACCTTTTCGGTGTGAAAGCGATTTTACCTTACAAGTTATTTTTCCTTGTACTTATCGCTGGCGGCGCCTTCATGCAGCTAGATATGATTTGGGTAATTGCAGATATTGTTAATGGCTTAATGGCTATCCCTAACCTTATTGGTCTCGTTGTATTACGCCACGTAGTCATTGCTGAAACACAGGCTTTTTTCGCAAAATTAAAGCAAGAAAATAGCCAACCTATTTCAGCACTATAAAATAGAATATCTATGGGCCTCACTATTGTGAGGCCCATTCTTCACTCTTTGCTTACTTTTACACAGCAAAAATCATCTTTTTTGACATTACTTACGTAATATTGATTTAATCTATAAGTAGATTAAACAATCAGCTTTATCCATCACTCGTCTATATTAGTAGTAGATGATGCGTAGGTCACTTATTGATTATCCCCTACTTTAATAATTAATAAGTTAAATGAGTTGAAACTCATGTGCTTAAAAAAGGACATTGCAATGAAAAATCAATCTTCACGTCGACGCTTTTTACAATTGACTGTTGGTGGAATTATTGGTCTGAGTATTGGAAGCAAGCTATTAGTAAAACCGGCCCAAGCGGCTGAACTTCCACATTTGTCTACCGATGATCCACAGGCAAAAGCACTAAAATATGTTAACGAATCCACTAAAGGTGACAGTAATTGTAATAGCTGTATGCTTATTGAAGGTGATGCAAGCGCGGCATGGCGCCCATGTAAAATATTCCCTGGTAAGCTTGTTAATGCTAAGGGATGGTGTTCTGCTTACGCCCCTAAACCTGCCTAGCTCTTTTCAAATAAAAAGGCCATATCAAAGGCCTTTTTATCACTTTATTAGAATTAACGGTAACAACGTTCAGCCCAACGTGCTAATCCAGCAGTAACTGAACCAAAAAAATTACCACTTACAATAGGAATATCTGGCAACTGCAGCTCAATACACTGCCTCAAAATTGGAGAACGTGCGGTTCCTCCCGTCATAAACACCACATCTGGTTTTTTATTACTCTGTGCTAGCACTTCCACGATAAGATCACGCATCTTATCTGTCGGGGTTGCGATCGCTTCTGCAAATTGCTTAACAGTAATATCGACTGCAAATACGTCGTTGATTATTGCCATATCAACACGATATTTATTTTGCTCAGATAACGCTATTTTAGCTTCTTCTGCACGTCGTACAATTTGGTATCCCAAGGTCTCATGATAAACATGAATAAGGCGGCTTAGTTTTGCAGGATCTGCAGCGTCATAACGTAACTTTTCTAACGCGCGTAAATTGGCTTCAGAATAAAACTCAGTTTGTGCCGCAACATTATTAATCGCGATAGGATTCCAAAATTGATTAAACGGCATATCAATGCCTCGTGCAGTTCTGCTCCCTAAACCAAATTCTGGCATCAATTGCTTAAAAGCAAGATGAATGTCTAAATCATTCCCACCCACACGCTGTCCGCTATGTGCAAGTAGAGACTGTGTTCTATCTTGCTCATTAATCCATTTAGGCCCCATTTCTATGAGTGAGCAGTCTGTAGTACCACCACCGATATCAACCACAAGTACTGTCTTATTCTCAGTTAATGTTGATTCAAACTCTAAACCAGCTGCAACGGGTTCGAACTGAAACGAAACATCTTTAAAACCTGCGCGTTTCGCTGCTTGAGAGAGAATTTTTTCAGCCTGAATATTTGCAGCTTCCCCCCCTGTCCCTTGAAAGTTGATCGGACGACCAATCACGGTTTGTGTAATATCTGATTGAAGATGCTGCTCTGCATTATGTTTAATATTCGCCATCATAGCGCAAACAAGATCTTCAAAAAAACTGATCTGCGCGTCACGTAAGCCATTGGCACCAAGAAAAGATTTAGGAGATTTAACGTAATAGACTTCTTCAGGATCAGACAAATAGGTATTTAGTGCGGCTTCACCAAACTGTAAATCACCACGGAAAATTTCAATATCTTCTTCACGGTTAACAGCCATTGCGCGACGTAATACTTGCTCTCCAACACTGTCTGTTGGGGATATCCCCATAAAACGGTATAGATACTCTGATACCGCCTCTCGTGTAGGGGCACACAACGTTGATGGAATAAAATGATTATTGTGTTCTAGCGGTAACAGTTCGGGGTTACCATTTACCATTCTTGCGACTGAACAATTTGCCGTCCCATAATCAAATCCAATAAACATTTGAAGCACTCAAAGCAATAATAAAGCCAGCAATAATACCCCATCAACATAGGCTTTTCACTGAGTTATTCACACTATTTCTTTACGTTTATTCATCAACAAAATAACGCTAACATTAGAAAATTTGGTGTTATTTTGTAACTTTACGATGCAATGTTATTTAATTATCGCCATAATACTCTTTATTTAATTCTATAAAGAAGACCACAATGAAACGTATTTACCAATCTTTCTTCGTTGTACTATTAGCAGCACTAACATTAACAGCATGTTCTGATTCTAAAACACCCCAAGAAGGCGATAAGTATTCAATAATTCCAACCCCTATGCCTAACATGCCCGCTGTCACAGAGATTTTTTCACTGTCTTGTGGGCACTGCCGTAATATGGAAGGTATGCTGCCAGAAATTCAAAAATTAACAAACACTAAAAACATCAATCAAGTACACGTGACTTTCAATGAAAGCGCGCAAAAAGCGGCTTTTATTTTCTACGCAGCAATGATTCAAACGAATAACGAACCTAGCCATAAACTAGTAGAAGCGTTATTTTCTTTCGTACAAGACTCACCAAAAGATATGACAGATGCGCAACGTAAAGTCGCATTATCGAAAATCTTCCATGATAACGGTTTAAAAAGTCCGTATGAATTAACAAAACAACAACAAGCTGAAATCTTTAAGCTACTCCAACAATCTGAAGATACCGTTCGCAATGCTGCATTACAATCAGTGCCCGCATTCCTGATTAATGGCAAATATCTTGTAAATACAAGTGCTCACGACAGCTTACAAGATATGGCAAACACAATTACATACCTTAAAAACAAAAAATAAATACATGCTCTAAAAAAATACCTACCTCATTGGTAGGTATTTTTTTATCGATGCAACCCTCATTTTTATTCCCCCCAATGTAAAAGTCTGCAACAACCGCACTATTAATTGAATAAATATCAAAGATACATCTATCAGTAATATTTTTCTCTTATCATTACATAAACTTATATGTGCATACTACACAGCAAACGCTCTCGTATGCATATCAGTGATTAATAATGGATAAGGCAAATGGAATTATGATCAACACACTTAAGCACAAATTATTACTACTAAGCTTATTGCCTATGATCGCTATTCTCGGTATAGCGATGTGTATCGTCATCTATTTAGAGAACCAATCTCTAACAAAAAATGTGGCACATTATAAGCAAGAGCTTATTTCAGAAAGACAACAAGAACTCAAAGACGCGGTTATTATTACCAAGCACGCCATTGAAAATATCATTTCTAAAAACAGTGATGAAGCAACACAGCTTGTAGAAATCCGCCAACTTATTACGCCTATTCGATTTGCAGCCAATGATGCAGGTTACTTTTTTATCTACACAATGGAGGGAGTAAATGTTGCTCACCCTCTTAAGCCTTCAATTCAAGGTACTGATCAAATTGGCGCGACGGATGCTAACGGCGTTGCGTACATCAAAGTATTAATTAATGCGGCTAAAAATAATGGACAGTTTGTTAAATACAGCTTTCCTAAAAAAGCGAACCAGCCAGCCCAACCAAAAGAAAGTTATGCGATTACACTTAATAACAATAAATGGTTTATTGGTACAGGCTTATATCTAGATGACATAGATAACAGTGTTGAACAATACACAGCACAGATTCATGCTGATATGAAAGATCGTATCAATACCGTCGCTTTTATTTCGATCATTTTAGCCGTAATTTCTGCCATGATTATTTTATTGATCACAAGCCGTATCATTAAACCAGTTGAGCGTATGGTTAAAACACTTAATGATATTGCAGATGGTGAAGGTGATCTAACCAAACGTCTGGTGGTTGAAGGTAATGACGAAATTGCACAACTTGGAAAAGCATTTAACCGTTTTGCTAATAAACTACAAAGCATTATTTCCCAAGTTTCAGCGACGACAGATAGCCTGACAACAACGGCGCATAATGTACATAATCAAACTAATGCCTTAACTGCTAAACTGAACGAGCATAATTGCGAGACTGAACAAGTCGTTGCTGCCGTTGAACAAATGAGCCTAGCTGCAAATGAGATAGCAGAGAACACAAACGATGTTGCTTCTGGTACTGAAAAAATGAGTGATGTTGCGCTTATCGCTCAACAACAAGTGGATACATCATTAGTATCAATAAATACATTAGTAGATGAAGTAACCCAAGCCTCTGGCTACATTGATGCACTAAATCAGCAATCGCATAATATTAACAATGTACTAAAAGTGATTGGTGATATTGCTGAGCAAACAAACCTACTAGCATTAAATGCCGCTATTGAAGCCGCACGTGCTGGTGAACAAGGTCGCGGTTTTGCCGTTGTTGCTGATGAGGTTCGTGGGCTTGCGAGTCGTACTCAAAGTAGCACATTAGAAATTAATGAAATGCTAGACCAATTACATAACTTGGTTACACAAGCCGTTCAAGCGATGGATAAAAGTCAGACATCTTGTAATGATGCGGTAAGTTCGACAAATCAAATCTCGAATAACCTCATTTCTGTCACAGAAGCCGTAACCGAAATAAATGGCAAGATTAATCAAATTGCAGCGGCCTCTACCGAGCAAAATGCAGTAACAGGTGAGATAAGCGGCAACATGGGTTCTATCCAAAATATTGTGACCGACTTGATTCGAGAAAATAAAAACTCTGAACTTATCGTAAGTCAACTGGATGATGCGGGTCATAAATTGCAGCAACTAGTAGGACAATTTAAAACACAATAATTGCCATTCAAGCTAATAATAAAACCGACTAAAGGCACTCTATAGTGCCTTTATTTTTATCAAACGTTCACCAACCTGACACATGTTTCAGGTAAATGACGAGTTCAATCCTCACAATTAAATAGTGACTTTCATCACGTTCTTTGTATGATTTAGAAAATTTTAACGAATGTTTTGTATGAAGAATTATTCTCGCTTTGCAATCAAATATTTCCGCCAACTACTTGTGTTTCGCGTGTTTGTTGCACTTAGTATTATTGTCTCTATTATTCAAATGTTTAGCTTACCTTATGGCTCATGGGCGCTGATTACTACAGTAACAATCATGGGCAGTATTCACTTTCTTGGTGGTGTTTTATCCAAAGCTAATCAACGAATAACAGGAACTATATTAGGGGCGATTATAGGTTTATCTCTCTATTTAATACCCACTTCATACAGTTGGCTCCACCACATTATTTTAATCACTACGGTGGTTACAGCAATTTACTATACACAAGGTAAGTATTCTTATGCGGCACTTGTTGTTGCTATTACTGTTGTTGTGGTTGCCGGCGGTGGCCCAGAGGATTTACATGCTGCAATGTGGCGCACAATCAATGTGTTTTGGGCCGCTATCGTTGCTATTTGTTGTAGCTTATATATTTTTCCTGCTCGTGCAACGGAGCATTATCTTAATTACACTCATCAGTTCATCAAGCTCTGTTGTAACTATTATCATCAGCATAACCAGCAAATAGCGGCAGAAAACTTTCAACTTATAGATATCAATCCCCTATCAAACATACTTGATAAACAAACTAGCCTTCAGCCACATACTAAAAATGAGAATATTGCCAGTAAACAGCTCTTAACTGAGATCATGCTGACAGAAGAACAAATATTTACCATGATGGGATCAATGCTACACACAAGGTGGGATAAACAGTTAGGACAGAATAAAATTAACGACATGCCTGGTCTAATGGAGGCAAAAGAGCAATTAGCAGACCGATTCTCACGTCTAGCTATTCAAATAGAAAACCAACATATTTTACCTGTTAAACAAGAAGAAATAAAAATGCTCTCACTTTTACCTCCGGCAGAAAACCATGAGCAAAGTGATGCCAGTAATATTAGTTATTATGGTTATTTATGGCTTAACCGTGAGATAGCTCGCCAATTTTCAGTGCTTACTCATTTATTAAGTGAATACTACTCTCACTTGAATAACAAATAATTATAAGGACATAACGTTATGCCCTTTTACCTTATCAACATTAAATATGTTCAAGTAACACCATAACTTCAACATGCTCTGTGTGCGGGAACATATCAAACCATTGCAACTTCATTACCTTATATCCTGTTAACCTCGCTAAGTCTTGCTCTAGCGTATAAGGGTTACAACTTGAATAAATAATATGTTTTGGTGCAAAATCATTTAGTTGTTGGCACAGTTGTTCACCAATCCCCCGCCTCGGTGGATTCACCAATACTAATTCTGGCGCACTTTTATTTGATTGCGAAAAACTGGTTGAATCTAAAGCTGCAAACCGTAAATTCGTCACCCCCATAATTTCAGCAGAATGTTTAGCACTCTCAATGGCTTCTGGCTCTATTTCGATACCAGTAACATGCTCTACCTCTTCAGCACAATGTAACGCAAAACCACCAACACCACAGAATAAATCCCACATAGAAGCTGGCTTTATCTCACTAACCCAACGTTTTGCTGTTGCATAAAGGCTCTCTGCCACTTTTGGATTGGTTTGAAAAAAGCTTTTAGGTCTTACAACTAATGGAACATGATTAAATTGTTCTAATAAATAATGATCAGAGGTTAAGAAAATTTCTTCTTCCCCTTCTAAGCGTGCCATGTGTACGGGCTGAATATTCACCGATACGACTTTTACCGTAGGAAATGCCGCCATTAGTTCAGGTAAATTATTAACAATACGAGCGATAGCCTCATGGCTTCTCAATACAAATCGAAGCATAAACTCACCTCGACTATCACTGCGTGTTAATAACACAAATTTCAGCTCACCTTTCTTTTTCTTTACGTTATAAGGTGGAATACCAGCACAACGAATCCAACGCTCAATATAGATCAACAACGCTTGCATATCTGCGGGATACAAAGGACAAGTACACAAACTAATCGGTTTAGATCCTGCCGTTGAATCCTCAGTCTGCTTTTGAATACCTAAACATGGTTCATGAGCTGCGCCCAGCACCACCATTTTGGCTTTATTACGATAGCCAGAAATGGCACTTTCTACTGGTGCTAACCATTGCTGTGGGTGATGTTCTGAAAACAAACTACGTAACACATCATCTTTTTGTTTAATCTGCTGCGGATATGAAAGCGAAGCTAAAGGGCACGATTGGCATACCCCTTGAAGTGAGAATGGACAATGCATAGTTCAAACGTTTACAGGAAAAAATGGTAGTCTAACCTGTGAAATAAAAATGACTATTTAGATTACAAATCATCATAATTAAAAATTTTTATCACCCATTTAAATGTCGCATTTTATTACTGCATATCATCAATAAATCAATACCATTTGCCTAATCAACAAATACTAAATTTTCAATGCCTTGATAATTCACTTTTACAATCCCAGTACTAAATACCTTCTCTAACTGTGAAACAATCATTACCTCCTGCGTCCTACCAACAGCAAAACAATGGCCTGCTTCTAGCAATACCACTTTGTCGGCTTCGCGTAATGTCCGATTCAAATCATGGTTAGCCATAATCACTGCGATCCCTTGTGACGCAATCTTCCGTATCAATTTATACATAGACGCTTCTTGGCCAATATCTAAAGATGCAGCGGGTTCATCAAGTAATAGAAATTTAGCGTCGGGATTTAATGCAGGCCAAACTTGTAAACAAGCGGAAGCTAATCTGACTCTCTGCCACTCACCACCAGAAAGTGTTTGTATACTTCGCGATAATTTATCAACAATACCTAAATACCCACACACTTCATCAATTGCAGCTTGTTTAATCACGTCTTTTACTTCACCCAACGCCGTAAAAGACATTAGAAGATACTGGTATACAGGAATGGCAAAATTTGGCTTATCTTGCTGAGACATATAACTACGCACACGCGCTAATGAAGCAAGATCATAATCCATTAGATCAATTCCTTCCAAAGTGACATTGCCAGCCGCAGAAAATAACCCAGAAATAAGCCCTATTGCGGTACTTTTGCCACTACCATTAGGACCAATAAAATGCACGATCTCACCGCTATCAACAGAAAAGGTTAAAGGCTCTAATCGATGTTCAGCAGCAATACGATTAATCATTAACATATTATTAATCCAGTTGTGCTCGCATAAGCATCCAAATAAACACTGGTGCACCCAGTGATGTAGTCACAACGCCAACAGGAAGATCAGCAGAAGGCAGTAAAATACGTGATAACGTATCGGCGAAGGCTAATAATACCCCTCCAGCTAAAGCAGATAACGGCAACAAAAAACGATTTTCTGTGCCTAACATCAAACGTATCAAATGCGGAACAACAAGCCCAATAAAGCCAATAATCCCAGCTAACGCGACAGCACTACCGACTAATAACGATACCATTAAGATCAATTTCCAACGTAGAGTCGCTACGTTCAAGCCAAGTTGCCGCGCATGGAGCTCTCCCAACATTAAAATATCGAGTTTTTTCCCCTGACAACATAAAACAGCTAACACAGGAACAATAAAAAATAGCAAAGAGAGTTGCTGCCAATTAACCCCACCAAGGCTTCCCATAAGCCAGTACATTAACTGTCGCATATTAAGATCATCACTAAAATAAAATGCCCAAGTAATAACAGCACTAGACAAAATACCCAACGCGACACCAATCAGTAATAAACGAGTCATTGAAACACTACGTCGACGTGAGAGCCCTACGAGAATTAATGTAAATAATAATGCGCCTCCCATCGCTGTAAACATGGTAAGCATTGGAGATGGTGCAAATGGCAAAAAGAATAATACTGCAACTAGTGCTAAACTTGCACCACCGGAGATACCCAATACACCCGGCTCTGCTAATGGATTACCAAGTAATACTTGCAGAACGGCACCAGAACTTGCTAAAGCAGCCCCTATAGCCAGAGCAGCTAATAACCGAGGCAGACGTAACTGTAGGAGTAATTGTTGTTCTAAGCCGCCTTCAGGTGCCCATGGTGTGATCCACAACTCCCCAACGGATAAGGAAAAAAAACAAACAAGAATAAGTAGTAAAACTATTAGCCAAAAACTAAACCGCCAGCGTGATTGCTGACGGGCTAATAATGCATTAAGAGACATACGATCCATCGTCAAAATGGTAAAAGCCCCCTACCCTACAACCTTCGTAAAAGAACAAAAGTATGAGATTGTAATAATGAAAAACATGATTTTTTAAAACTTATCCACATAACCGTATCTGCTCATCAAAGATGATATGTGCTTTTTTTACCATTAATGCTGCTCGTTGGCCTAAAGCTACATTCGCATTAGGAAAAACAACAGCCTCTCCTTTTTCATCCGCAATAAACTCTTGTTCTTTATCGCTACCTAAATAGGTGCCTTCTTCGAAAAATGTAAAATTTGGCAAGTCATTCGGAAAAGAGAAATTGAAATCGTCAGATTGCTTCAGCAGAGTGCGGCTAACGCGGTAGACCTCGACATCATTATTCCATGTAATAGGCAAGGAGCTTTCAGTCACCAACTTCATCATCGTTCTACTAAAATGCGCCAATAGCGCTAAATTGTTATTGCCAAAATCTGCAACTTTACCCAGTTCAATCGTCAGCGCTTGTGCGCCATGATATTCCGCACTAAACCAACTAAAAGTAGAAGAAGGATCGTTTGCCAATAACACCGCTTCTATTTTTGCATGCTGAATAAAACTAAACAGACTATTGCTACGTGATAACTTATGGCTATATGGACTAATCGCAAAGGTATAGTGTTCTGAGCGTCGAATTGCACAGTGAAGGTCAAGATGCCACTTTTCTGGTTGAATAGCTGTAGAAGAACCATAAAAGCTATTTACAGCCTCTTGCAGTTGATTTGCAATCGTACAGTCAATGTTCCTTTCTTGATTCCGAACTTTGAATAAACGATTCATATTTTCATCAATGAAGCGTGTTTTGTTATTAATAGCTTCAGGGTGAGCAATAATTAACAGTAACCGATGAACCGGTTCAATATGCCCAAGTAAAATACCTTCCGCTAACTGTTGTATTAATTCTATTGGCGCCGTTTCATTACCATGCACACCAGAAGATAAAACAATATCTTTTGCCGTACTCATTTGCTCTACCGGCGTGATTTGTAGTACACCACGCTGCAACAATTTACAATGAATACCAGATTCCAATATCCATTCGCCGACCGTGAATGGTAATGATAAATCACAAGTTGCCGATAAAAAACGGCCTTTTTTCACTTCATCAACAAACGTCATATTACCTCCATGTACATAAACGTTATGAAATACAATCGCCCAATAGCTTTAACCTCCAGTATAAAACACCAAACTTTAAACACAATAGCAACATAATGACAACCCACAGCCTCATGAAGGTTCACTTATCTCAGCAAGAGGTAATAAAAAACCCAAGAGAATAAATTCACTTGGGTTTCGATTTGACTAAGCGTTAAACGGGCTTATTTAGGTACTTCTAATGTTTCTACACGTGCTTTTAGTTTCTGACCTGGACGGAAAGTGACTACACGACGCGCAGAAATTGGAATATCTTCGCCAGTTTTCGGGTTACGCCCTGGTCTCTCGTTTTTGTCTCGTAAGTCAAAATTACCAAAACCAGACAGTTTTACTTGTTCGCCATTTTCTAGAGCCTTCCTAACTTCTTCAAAGAAGACTTCCACCGTATCCTTGGCGTCCCGTTTGCTTAATCCAACATTCTCAAACAGGTTCTCAGCCAAATCGGCTTTTGTGAGCGCCATAGATAACTCCCTCAAGACTATGTTGAATGTATAGTAACAACACTGGCATCATTCCAATTTGTTACTGTGAATAAGGTTACGTTAATAAGGCTAATAACACCTATAGTTGGTGCTTGAAGAGATTAACATCTCAACTTCCTTATCAACTAGAGTCAAGTCTAAGCCAACTTGCTGATTTCCGCCAACTTTTTTACGTAAACTTCACGTTAATTTCTTAATATATTTTTGCTTCACACACTTTCCATTGTGCAATCAGTTGAAATAAAAACAAAACAGACCAACAATAAAATCATTTAAAAACAAACAGTTATCATCTTATATATTTTATAAAACATAGAAAAAGTAAAAAATATCTATTAATCAGAGTCTTATTAATTTTTTGGAGAAAGATCAAAAAAAAAGCAGCCGTTGCTGGCTGCTTTTAAAAAACAAGGAGTTAAACGCGTCAATATTTTGTAATTAACGCTATTAACTTTTATTGACGAGTCTTAGTCACGTAGTGATGCACCGAACTTTTCAGCAAGTGCAGCAACAATAGCTTCTACTGCTGATGCAATATCGGCTTCTTCTAATGTGCGCTCCGCTGATTGTAGCGTTAGTGCGATTGCAAGGCTCTTGTTACCTTCTTCAACGCCTTTACCCGTGTAAACGTCAAATAGGTTAACATCTGTCAGTAGCTCGCCACCGTTTTCACGACAAGCAGCAACAACATCACCAGCTAATACATCTTCGTTTACCACAACGGCGATATCACGACGGTTTGCAGGGAACTTAGATACAACTACCGCTTCAGGAAGCATACGAGTGTTAATTGCCGCCCACTCGATTTCAAACATGATTGTACGACCATTCAAACCGAACTTACGCTCTAGCTCTGGGTGTACAGTACCAATGAAACCAACTTCTTTGCCGTCAACAACGATTGCTGCTGATTGGCCAGGGTGAAGTGCTGGGTGTTTAGCGGCTTTGAAACTAAATGCTGCTTCATTAGCTGTTAGCTCAAGTACGGCTTCTACGTCACCTTTAAGATCAAAGAAATCTACAGTGTTAGTTGCAATATCCCAGTGCTCATCACTACGGTTACCTGCAATCACACCAGCAAGCATCATTTCTTGACGCATACCGTTTTCTGCTGATTGCTCAGGAACAAAACGTAAGCCCGCTTCAAATAGACGAACACGTGGTTGCTGACGCTTCTGGTTGAACACAACTGTATTTAGTAAGCCAGTCCACAAGCTTAAACGCATTGCTGACATATCTGCAGAAATTGGGAAAGGCAGAATCAATGGCTCAATTTCAGGCACGATAAGTTTTTGTTGCTCAGGCTCAACGAAGCTGTAAGTAATCGCTTCTTGGTAACCACGATCAACAAGCAGATCACGTACACGCTTAAGCGGAAGGTTCGCTTCTTTGTGTAAGTTCATGCTTAGTGCAGCAACTGGCGATTGATTTGGAATGTTGTTGTAGCCGAAGATACGACCCACTTCTTCCACTAAATCTTCTTCAATTGCCATGTCAAAACGCCACGCAGGTGCTGTTGCTTTCCAGCCAGCATCTGTAGTTTCAACGTCACAGCCTAGACGTGTTAGGATTTCAACCACTTCCTCAGAAGCAATTGAGTGGCCTAATAGACGGTCTAACTTAGTGCGACGAAGTTCAATCGTTGCAGCTTTTGGCAAATCAGCTTCTGATTCAGCTTCAACGATTGGCGCAACTTCACCACCACAAATTTCAACGATAAGTGCTGTTGCACGCTCCATCGCCTTCATTTGTAGTGTTGCATCAACACCACGCTCAAAGCGGTGTGAAGAATCAGTGTGTAGACCATAGCTACGAGCACGACCACGGATAGCATCAGGAGCGAAGAATGCACACTCAAGTAGTACGTCTTTCGTCTCAGTGTTAACACCAGAGAACTCCCCACCGAAGATACCAGCAATCGCTAGTGCTTGCTTGTTATCAGCAATGACTAGGGTGTTGTCGTTAAGTTCAGCTTCGTTACCGTCAAGAAGTGTTAGTTTCTCACCTTGCTCTGCCATACGAACAACGATGCCACCGTCGATCTTAGCAAGATCGAATGCGTGCATTGGTTGACCCATTTCAAGCAATACGTAGTTAGTGATATCTACAATTGGATCAATTGAGCGTGTACCACAACGACGTAGTTTTTCTTGCATCCATAATGGTGTTTCAGCTTGAACATTAACATTACGAACAATACGACCAAGGTAACGTGGACATGCCGCAGGTGCTTTAACATCAATAGCAATAGTGTCAGCAGCTGTAGGTGCAACGATCTCAAATTGAGGCTCAGTGACTTCAGCACGGTTAAGTACGCCAACTTCACGAGCAAGACCTGCAATACTTAGACAGTCAGCACGGTTAGCAGTTAGATCAACGTCGATAGTAACATCGTCAAGACCTAGGAATTCACGGAAGTCAGTACCTAATACTGCATCCTCTGCAAGTTCCATGATGCCGTCAGATTCAACATCAATACCTAGCTCAGTGAATGAACAAAGCATACCGTGAGAAGGTTGACCGCGTAGTTTTGCTTTCTTAATTTTAAAATCACCAGGAAGCACAGCACCAACCGTTGCAACCGCAACCTTGATACCTTGACGGCAGTTAGATGCGCCACAAACGATGTCTAGAAGCTCTTCAGCACCTACATCCACTTTTGTAACACGAAGTTTATCTGCGTCTGGGTGTTGTGCACACTCAACCACTTGACCCACTTTAACGCCAGTGAATTCACCAGCAACTGCTTCAATACCGTCAACTTCCAGACCAGCCATTGTGATCTGGTGAGCTAGCTCTTCGCTGTTTACTGCAGGATTAACCCACTCGCGTAGCCAAGATTCAGAGAATTTCATAGATTTCTAGCCCCTAGTGCTTACTTAAACTGTTTTAGGAAACGTAAGTCGTTCTCAAAGAACGCACGTAAATCGTTAACGCCGTAACGAAGCATAGTTAGACGCTCAACGCCCATACCAAATGCAAAGCCTGAGTATTTCTCAGGATCGATGTTAACTGAACGTAGAACATTAGGGTGTACCATGCCGCAGCCTAATACTTCTAACCACTTACCATTCTTGCCTTTTACATCAACCTCAGCTGAAGGCTCTGTAAATGGGAAGAACGAAGGACGGAAACGTACTTCAACTTCTTCTTCAAAGAAATTACAAAGGAAATCGTGAAGAATACCTTTTAGTTGCGCAAAGTTTACGTTTTCATCAACTAACATACCTTCCACTTGGTGGAACATTGGTGTGTGAGTTTGATCGTAGTCATTACGGTAAACACGACCAGGAGCAATGAAACGGAATGGCGGTTGACCATTTTCCATTGTACGGATCTGAACACCTGATGTGTGCGTACGTAGCATTAGATCTGGGTTAAAGAAGAACGTATCGTGGTCGGTACGTGCTGGATGATCTTCAGCAATATTTAGCGCATCGAAGTTGTGGAAAGCATCTTCGATTTCAGGGCCAGCTTCAGTTGTAAAACCAAGCTCACCAAAGAAACTTTCAATACGCTCAATGGTACGTGTTACTGGGTGTAAGCCACCATTTTCAATACGACGACCAGGCAGAGAAACATCGATAGTCTCAGCCGCAAGCTTAGCTTCAAGCTCTGCACGTTGTAGGCCATCTTTACGCTCTACAAGGAGTGTTTGCACTGCTTGTTTCGCTTTGTTGATCTCTTGACCAGCTGTACGACGTTCTTCTGGTGGTAATTTACCTAGGGCTTGAAGTTGAAGAGTTAAGTGACCCTTCTTACCTAGGAATTGAACTCGGACTTCGTCCAGAGCGACTAATGAATCAGCCTGCTCAATAGCTGCCGTTGCGTTGGCAATAATCTCGTCTAGATGTTGCATCGTATCCTCATCCACCCACAGGTGGCGTCCTTAAGGGAGATATAAAATCGCGTATTGATACATACTAAAGAAAGCAGCGTCTAAATCCAAATTGAATCGTACTAAAAGCGCAAGTTTGGACGAAAAAAAAACGTCTTTATCAGTTGAACGGCAAAAATTGAGGATTTCAATCAATTAGCGCCTAACAATAAGAAAATCATTACATTGTATGAGCATTCCTATTTATCATTTTTTACGTATCAAACTTTCTCTACTGAGTGTAATTTTATTACGTCTTTTTTGAGGGAATAACAGTGGACATTAAAGATTTCACAGCACTATTAAAAATCTTAAGAGTCACATTACTGCTTTGTATTGCCCTCATAATCATGGCCAATATGGGTATGTTCTCTAGCATGCCTATTATGGTTAAAGAACCGTTAATAACTCAGTTTTATATCGACTATATACATGTGCTGTATTACTTTGCTTTTAATGGTTTATTTGTGGGATTTCTCATCTCTTTATTAATGAGTTTTAAACACACTAAAACACAGACCAAAAACTATATTCAGCAACATTGAGACCCTTTTATTTGTTAAATAAAAACCAAAATTGATAACAAAATATCAATATAGATACGCAATCATTATCGTCGCTTTTTTTATACTTCTGACGATAAATAGTGAAATTAATTATCAAACCTGTTTTAAAATTACATTTTTCAGTGTAAATTATGATCAAAATCAAAGTTAGGAAGTCTCTGATGAACAATAAAGATCTAGCTGCACTATTAAAAATCTCAACAATTGCAATGATCCTTTGCACCGCATTACTTGCTCTTGGTAACTACGGCCTAGCGCATTCAATGCCTATTAACTCAGCTGCAGGATTTAACATTGTTAACCTTGTATTCTTCATTGGTCTTAACGCTCTTTTAGTTCCATTCCTTGCGTTTCTATTTAAAACTCGTGCTCGCGCAAACAAGCAGCGTCGTATGATTAAAGCATAAGTTTTATTTTCTTTAATTTTTAAACCAGCACCTCTTTCTAAAGTGCTGGTTTTTTTATATCTGATAAAAATAAAATACACTGTTGAATTATTTAGCAATATCACATATCATAATCGAACACTGTTTTATTTAATTAGGATATAACATGAAAAAACAAGATAACTATTGGTTAACGTATGCTAAGGCTACTTTTGTCATTGCGACCATCGCAATGATCATTAGTATCGTCAAATTACCGGGCGATTTAATCGTGAAAGGCTATTACAGTATTTGTAGCTTATTTCTTGTCAGTGCAACGATCACTTTAAGTAAAGCTATTCGTGATGAATCTGAATCAAATCGTTTAATCAATCGAATAGAAGAAGCGAAAACAGCTAAATTACTTAATGAGCTCGATGAATAACATAGCTATCAGCCATGACGAATATTTCCTTCAAATACCTCTACTTTCAATATTCGCAATTAAAACAAGTCATAACAACATTGGAAGTAAAGAAGAGTCAGTTGCTTGAGGATGAAAAATGCCTCAAGCAGCAACTTACCGATGCTGATCAACATTTCTTAATGCTTATTAACAATCCACTACCAGAGCCTCACCCTTCTAGACCAAGAATATTAAAAGATAACCCTCAATTAAAACCTAAATGCACAAAGCCTATTCACCATGCTTTATTTGCATTAAGTAAACAGCAACAACAATTAAACAAAGATCTCATCAAACGACAAAAATATAAGGAGAAGACTAAACGTCTTTTAATTCTTTTTAAAAAAGCAATATCTAATGAAGCTTACTTAGATATGGAGCATAGAATGCAAATAGAACAATTGAGTTTACAGTTAGAGCTATTACTTGCAAGCCATCTATAAATCAATAGAGAAGTGAATATTTAGAAGAAATAAGTATGATATACAACGAAAAAAGGAGAGCCAAGGCTCTCCTTTTAACTTAAAAACTAAACTGAGAAATTACAGTGCAGCTTTTGCCTTTTCCACAAGAACAGTGAAAGTAGCTTTGTCGAATACAGCGATATCTGCAAGGATCTTACGATCGATTTCGATAGATGCTTTCTTCAGACCGTTGATTAGACGGCTGTAAGACATACCATTTTGACGTGCAGCAGCGTTGATACGTGCAATCCAAAGTTGACGGAAAGTACGTTTCTTCTGACGACGGTCACGGTAAGCGTATTGACCAGCTTTAGTAACAGCTTGGAAAGCTACGCGGTAAACACGTGAACGTGCACCGTAATAGCCTTTAGCTTGTTTAAGAACTTTCTTGTGACGTGCACGCGCTTGTACACCACGTTTTACGCGAGGCATAGGAGACTCCTAACTAAAATAATAAAATATAAAACTAAAAACGATTAAGCGAACGGAAGCATACGAGCAACTGCAGCCACTTCACACTTAGGAAGGATTGCATTTGGACGAAGCTGACGTTTGTTCTTAGTAGTACGTTTAGTCAGGATGTGACGCTTAGTAGCGTGCTTAAACTTAAAGCCACCAGCTGTTTTTTTGAAGCGCTTAGCTGCGCCACGATTTGTTTTCATCTTTGGCATGAGATGATAACTCCGCATTGTTGATAGTTAATAATCACAGTAATAGGGCGAACAAAAAGCGCTGCTTAAGCAGCGCTTTTAGCTACTTGAATGCCTTTATTACTTCTTCTTTGGGGCAAGCATCATGGTCATTTGACGACCTTCTACTCGATTAGGGAAGCTTTCACAAACCGCGATTTCTTCAAGCTCACTCTTAATACGATTTAGAAGTTCAATACCAATGCCTTGGTGGGCCATTTCACGACCACGGAAACGTAGCGTTACTTTACCCTTGTTGCCCTCTTCTAAAAAGCGAGTCAGGTTGCGTAGTTTTACCTGATAGTCGCCTTCGTCTGTACCAGGTCGGAATTTAACTTCCTTGATCTGGATTTGTTTCTGGTTTTTCTTTTGCTCTTTAGCAGCCTTGCTCTTCTCGAACAGGTACTTGCCATAGTCCATCACACGACAAACTGGTGGCTCGGCATTAGGGCTAATTTCAACTAGATCCACACCAGCGTCTAGAGCAACTTCCATTGCTTCATCAAGTGAAACAACACCAACTGATTCGCCATCAAGGCCAGTCAGGCGAACTTCACGTACGCCACGAATTTCTTCATTTAGACGATGCGCGTTTTGCTTAACTGGTGCTTGGGTTCTTTTTCCGCCTTTAATACCTTATTCCTCCACAATATTGAGCTTACGACTGCTAATTTCTTCTTGCATAAATGCAACAAGTTCATCAATCTTGAATTTACCCAAATCTTTACCCTTGCGAGTACGAACTGCTACAACGCCTGCTTCGACTTCTTTGTCGCCACAAACCAGCATGAAAGGCACTCGCTTCAAAGTATGTTCGCGGATTTTAAAGCCAATCTTCTCATTTCTCAAGTCCGCATTGACTCTAATTCCACATTTTTTCAATTTTTCTACAATTTCTTGCACATATTCTGACTGAGCATCAGTAATATTCATCACTACA
Source organism: Photobacterium sp. GB-50 (assembly GCF_003026755.1). Classification (NCBI taxonomy): domain Bacteria; kingdom Pseudomonadati; phylum Pseudomonadota; class Gammaproteobacteria; order Vibrionales; family Vibrionaceae; genus Photobacterium; species Photobacterium sp. GB-50. The sequence continues at coordinate 53,580 of NZ_PYNX01000013.1, read as the reverse complement.
GCTTGTTGAGGCGCTAACCATGTTGGGAAGAAGCCTGCATAATCTTCGATAAGAATACCGATGAAACGCTCTAGTGAGCCAAGAATTGCACGGTGAATCATAACCGGTGTGTGACGTTCATTATCTTCACCTACATAAGTAGCGCCTAAACGCTCTGGTAATGCAAAATCTAGCTGAACGGTGCCACACTGCCATGCGCGATCAAGGCAATCGTGAAGAGTGAACTCGATCTTAGGACCGTAGAACGCACCCTCACCTTCTTGAATTTCAAATGGAATTTCCATTGATTCAAGCGCGGTAATTAAGTCTGATTCAGCTTTATCCCACATTGCATCAGAACCTACACGTTTTTCAGGACGTGTTGATAATTTAACAACAATGTTGTCGAAGCCGAATGTCTTGTACGTATCATACACCATTTCGATGCAAGATGTAACTTCTTGTTGTACTTGAGCTTCTGTACAGAAAATATGCGCATCATCTTGGGTGAAACCACGTACACGCATAATGCCGTGAAGTGAACCTGATGGTTCGTTACGGTGACATGAGCCAAACTCAGCCATACGCAATGGAAGATCACGGTATGATTTCAGACCTTGATTAAAGATCTGTACGTGACCTGGGCAGTTCATTGGCTTGATAGCGTATTCACGGTTCTCAGAACTTGTTGTGAACATCGCATCTGCGTACTTATCCCAGTGACCAGAACGTTCCCAAAGCACACGATCCATCATTAGAGGACCTTTAACTTCTTGGTAATCGTATTCATTTAGTTTTTCACGAATGAATACTTCTAGCTCACGGAAGATAGTCCAACCGTTGTGATGCCAGAACACCATACCCGGTGCTTCTTGCTGCATATGGAACAGATCAAGTTGCTTGCCGATTTTACGGTGATCACGCTTAGCCGCTTCTTCTAAACGAGTAAGGTGTGCTTTTAATGCTTTTTTATCGTGGAATGCAGTACCGTAGATACGTTGAAGCATCTTATTGTCGCTATTACCACGCCAGTATGCACCCGCAACGCTTAATAGTTTGAAGTTTTGACAGAAGCCCATGTGAGGTACGTGTGGACCACGACACATATCAATGTATTCTTCGTGGTGGTAAAGACCTGGACGGTCATCACGCGCTACGTTCTCATCAAGAATTTCAATTTTGTAAGTTTCGCCGCGAGCATCAAATGCATCACGTGCTTCTTGCCAGCTTACTTTTTTCTTAACAACCTGGTATTTGGTTTTAGCAAGCTCAACCATGCGCTTCTCAATCACTTCAAGATCTTCTTGAGTTAGTGATTGCTCTAAGTCGATATCGTAGTAGAAACCGTTATCGATTGTAGGACCAATAGCCATTTTTGCATCTGGGTAAAGCTGCTTAATTGCATGGCCTAATAGGTGAGCACATGAGTGACGTACAATCTCTAAACCATCGACTTCATCTTTTGCAGTGATGATTTCAAGGCTTGCGTCGTTTTCAATTAGATCACATGCATCTACGCGTACACCATCAACACGCCCTGCGATCGTTGCTTTAGCAAGACCAGGACCGATTGAAAGTGCCACGTCCATAGTTGATACAGGCGCGTCGAATTGACGTTGACTACCGTCAGGAAGAGTAATTACAGGCATGAATAATGTCCTTTAACAGTGGTGCCACACACCAAGTAGCACATGTTGAATTTATAAAGCTTTCAGAAGCTTTTACGAATAAAAAACGCCTTACTTTCGATACCGCAATACTGAGCGGCACACTAAAAGAAAAGCGAGCCTGTACTATAGCAAACGGATTAAAAGGATTGCAAAGAATCCTCTTAAATTAATAACAATAATTTAGTCAACGAGGGTGTAACTAACAACGTACAGTTTTTCTATCCCAGGATAGATATCTTGAATAACGCTTTTAAGCACATCGAGTGTCATATTTTCTTGTTTAGCATGAAAATCATTTAGTTCAGAAAACAAGATAGGCTCTACCCTATCGATTTGTAAGGTACAAAATTCACGGCCATCTTCAAATGTGGAGACTTTTACTTGTGAACCTGGAACATAATGACTTTCAGACTCATCACGAATAGTGATTGTCTTTTTTCCTGAAAGTATATCGGCTTCAAAACGTTCAAAAAATGTCATGTCTGTTGGTATGATTTTCTGGTTCATATTTTATATCCTTTCCTAAAAGTAATGTGCTGTAGATTACCTGCATTCTCAACGTGAATACATTTTGTTTTGTAAGTATCTTTATCAATTAGTGTCTAATTACTTTTTATTGAATCGCCATCTAAGATTTACGCATATTTTTACGATGTGATTATTTTTTATTTAAAAAAGAAGAACATATATTTTATGCGGTGGTTTATTTTAATACTTTGTTTTTGTTGTTCTTTCTATCGTCTGAATTCTAAGTTTTTAAAAACAGTAACTAAAATCACACTGAGTTCACATTTCTTCACTCGATATATAGTCTAAGATGTTGATAGACAAGTTGTATACATAAGTTTCAGTGCGGAGGATGATTATGTGGCAAGCCATTTCTCACCAACTGTCAGATGTACTAGGTCGACCATTTAAGATTATTGAGCGACAAACGCTTGAAGGGGGCGATGTCAATGAATGCTATTGCGTTAGCGATGGTGAACAACGTTTTTTTCTCAAACTCAATGATAAAGAACAGCTCGTTGTCTTTGAAACTGAATCAGAAAGTTTACGTATTCTTAATGAAGCCAATTGTGTTCAAGTACCTCAGTATATCCATGTTGGTACATGCCGCGATAAATCCTTCCTCACACTGAATTATTTACCAACAAAAAAAGTCGATGATAATGCTGGTTATCAATTAGGTCAGCAATTAGCAAAACTGCATTTATGGGGTGAGCAAGCTGAATACGGTTTTGATTTTGATAATTATGTTGGTTTAACGCCACAACCTAACCGTTGGCATCGCCGGTGGTGTCGTTTTTTTGCAGAGCAACGTATCGCATGGCAATTACAACTATGTGAAGAAAGAGGCATTATATTTGGTAATATTGACATTATTACTAGCAATGTCATTAAACACTTAGTTAACCACCAGCCGAAACCTTCTTTATTACATGGCGATTTATGGCATGGCAATACTGCTCTAACTGTATCTGGCCCAATTATTTTTGATCCCGCCACATACTGGGGGGATCGCGAATGTGATATTGCTATGACAGAACTGTTCGGTGGTTTCCCAAACAGCTTTTATAAGGGTTACAATTCAGTCTATCCTCTTCCCCCCGAGTATCAAGAGCGTAAAGAGCTTTATAACCTTTATCATATTCTTAATCACTGCATACTCTTTGGTGGCGAATATATGGGCCAAGCCGAATACATTATAGCCAAGCTTAATCTATTAGATGAGTAATTAAATTCTATGTATGTGTCGACGTAAGGTATGTATAAGCTTTTGCATATCTTTCGTCGTACATTAGTTTTCATTGATAGCTATTATCACCACAGTAAAATAAGTTTACCTGCAAACGCTTTTGCCAGCGTCTAGGCTATCAATAGTATTTTTAGTTATAGCGAATATTATCAACATAACCTAAATTAAATTTGCTGCTGATAACTGACTGCGAGTGAAGGAGTGCAATAATGAAAAACTATTCAGAACAAAGCGTTACCTGTCCCCATTGTGGACAAATCATACGCATTGAATTAGATGCAAGCGCTGGTAGCCAAGAGTTTTATGATGATTGCTCTGCATGCTGTAATCCAATTCATATCAATATGCAGGTTGATGATCTCCACAAAACCATTAATTTATTTATCGATGCTGATGACGAGCAAATTTTTTAATACTAATTCCATGATCAATTAACTAGACCAGTTACGCTAAGCGGTCTAGTTAATCTCTCGTTTATGATTTTGCTGCCATTACACGCTCAACAGTATCAACTATCGCTTGGGTTTGAGGATCTATTTCAATATTAATCACATCACCAATAACACGACTTTTTAAATTTGTACGCTGTAATGTTTCAGGGATTAAATTCACATTGAAACGATTTTCGACCACATCACCTATGGTGAGGCTTATACCATCAATCCCTATATAGCCTTTAGTGAATACATACTTCATCTGTGCTTGCGGTAAAGTAAACCAGATCTGGTGATTATTTTCTGATGTAACAACATTAGATACTTCTGCTGTACACATAATATGTCCAGACATAGAGTGCCCACCGATTTCATCGCCAAACTTTGCTGCACGCTCAACATTGACGACATCACCTTCTTTTACTAAACCAAGATTAGTGATATTTAGTGTCTCTTGCATCAAATCAAATGACCACAAATCATCATTAATCTCCGCCACTGTCAGACAACAGCCGTTGTGAGCAACCGAAGCCCCTAGCTCTACATTACTTAATAAATTAGCAGGCATACGTATTACGTGAGTTTGAAAATCTTGTTTCTTACTAATCGAAATAATTTCTGCTGTTCCCTGTACAATTCCCGTAAACATAACGCTCCTAACTGAGTTAATAATTAACTTAGGCTGTTAATCAATATCTTGATTTTATAGCTCTTTTTTATAGAAAAACTATCAAATAAGCCAATATTTAAAAATGAGTATTCAATGTCTTACTTTTACTTTTCTTATACAGCATTGATTAACCTTTTCTATGTTATTTACCAATGACAATTAATTGTCAAAAAAACAACTTGGCAATGAAATCCATATCCCTTCTGGGAATAAAGTTATAAAGTGTATTCTTACAGCAATAAGATAACGAATACAAAATAATATAGGTATATTATGACTATTGATGTCGCTAATGATGCCATGCCAATAAACACTAAAAAAAACCATTCTTGTACAACATTACGTATTACGCTAATAACGTTAATTACGATCTTATCGTGTTATTATCTTTGGGTTTTATATAAAGCAGTAACCCCGAACGTAAGTATTGCGTATAAGGCGTATTACATTAAAACTCAGACTCTCTTTTGGCAGCCTAAAGAGCCTAACCTTGCTCTAAAGATTCCATCAGCGCTAGAACTTTCAACAAAAGTTCCCTATTTATCACGCGCAGGATGGAATGAAGACGCTGATAATGGTGCTCGATTACTAACAAGTACTGGCGGGTTTTATTTCACGCTTCCGCATAAGGTAAAGCAAAAGGTTAAAGTCAGTATCACATTAGCATCTTCACTATCCTCACCATTGCACTTTTCAGTAAACCAATGGCATGGCGTTTTTGCACCAACAAAACAATCTAATGTGTTTGATGCCATTATCCCAGCATCTGCATTTAAGTCTGGCGATACATTACAAACATTGCAGATAAAGGCATTAACACCGTTGGCATTTAAGTTGGTGGACTTTGCCTTTTTATCTAAAAACGATAGTCATCAAGCAACAAAACCAACAATCGCGTCACCTTTTAATGATCAATAACTAAGGTAAATAATATGAATAATAACCTTAAAAATACAGACTATACCCTGTCACTTATCGTTCCTGTATATAACGAAGAAGTCGCTATTGAGCCATTTATTAACGAAATCAATAATAAGCTTTCCTCCATCCGCTCACATATTGATATTGTTTTCATTAATGATGGTAGTAAAGATAAAACACAGTCTGTAATTGAAGCTCAAATAGCCAAAGATGATTCAATTAGCTTAATTAACTTCGCTCGTAATTTTGGCAAGGAAGCAGCCATGACCGCAGGCCTTAATTACGTAAAAGGTGATGCTGCTGTGATTTTAGATGTTGATTTACAAGACCCACCAGAACTGATCCTTGAATTTGTCCAATTATGGCAAACAGGGGAATACGATACAGTTTATGGTGTTCGTGTTGACCGTTCACAAGATACTTTGTTAAAGCGTGTGACTGCAGGCGGTTTCTATCGTTTCTTCAACTTTTTATCTGCAGAAACAATCTTACCCGAAAATGTCGGTGATTTTCGTCTCATTGACCGATGTGTTATTGAAGCAGTAAAACAATTACCTGAACGTAACCGCTTTATGAAAGGTTTATTGGCTTGGTCTTCATTCCGCTCAATCGGCGTCGATTTTCAGCGTCCTGAGCGAAATGTTGGTGATACTAAATTCAACTATTGGAAGTTATGGAACTTCGCAATGGATGGTATTACAAGTTTTACTGCTTGGCCTCTACGTGTATGGGGGTTTGTTGGTTTTGGTATCTCGTGTTTATCTTTTACCTTTTTAATGTATGTATTAGTCAGTACTGTTTTCTTTGGTATTCATACACCAGGGTACGCATCAACCATTTCCGTTGTTCTGTTCCTTGGGGGGATTCAATTAATTTCATTAGGCGTAATTGGTGGCTATATCAGCCGCATTTATACCGAACTAAAGCAGCGCCCTATTTACCTTGTTGAAGGTGTCTATGGGAAATATAGTGAAAAAAACACACAACCTCTTGTTACAGAGACAGAAAAAGAGTTAGAAACCATCAATGAATGAGTCATTTTTAAAGCACTTTTGGCAATTAAATCGATTTGCAATTATTGGCTTACTTGCAACAGCCGTACACTTGTCTGTTGTTAGACTATATTTTTTCCAAATCCAAGATCCATCAGAATACAGTGCCAACGTGATCGGTTTTAGTATTGCTTTTTTAGTGTCTTACTTTGGACATCGCCACTTTACGTTTGGACAGAAAGGATCATTTTTAAAATTTTTGGCCGTATCATTGATGGGCTTTTTTATTAACAATTTAATCCTTGCTTCATTGTTGAAATCTGCAATGTTCTCAGGTTGGCTGGCGGTCACAATATCAACCCTTTGCGTACCTGTAATTACCTTCATCTTGGCTAAATTTTGGGTGTTTAAATGACTACATTAAGCTTACCTTCAATCAAAATTAGTCAACAAGAATGGCTGACCATTATATTTGCCGTTATTGTGAGTCGCACCGTTATCTACTGTTTAGGTTTATGGGGAGTAGCCGAGTTTGCTTCTGGACATTATGCTGAACAGCCTTTATTGCAAACCATTTGTCGCTTTGACTGTGTCTGGTTTTATCGGATCATCGAAAATGGCTATGATTTAGTGCCACAATGGCTAAGTCAAAAGAATGCGGCTAACTGGGCATTTATGCCTCTACAGCCCTTTATTGGTTGGATCTTTTCAAAATTTTTCTTTTTTGAAAACCCAATTAACAATGCCCGCTTAGGTTTAGTCATAGCCTCAAACTTAGCGTTTTTATTCAGCCTGCCGATTATTTTAATGGCGTTAAAGCAGCTTAATTTCAGCAAAGCAACGCAGTCTGCTGCTATCTGGTTATTGTGCTTTTCACCTTATACTGTGTATTCAACTGCAGGCTATACCGAACCGCTCTTCATTGTTTTCGTGACTGGTGTATTCCTGTTTAGTTATCGCCAACAATGGGGATGGGTCGCAATTTTAGGTCTATTAGCCGCTATTACCCGTAACCTTGGCGTGTTCTTGGTTTTTCCTGTACTCATTATTGCGATTCAACACTACGGTATAAATAGCTTTGTTCGCTTAAAAACCCCGGCACTGAAAGCAATTTCAGCCATATGGGTGATCCCTTTCGGCTTTTTCACCTATATGGCTTATCTCTACTTTCATGTAGGTGATGCGCTGGCTTTTGGGCACATCCAAATTGCATGGGGACGTCAATTAACCAATCCGTTTCACTGGCTCCTCTATGGTTTTGAAACAGGCGGCCCTAAGCTTTACTTAGCCATCATGGCGATACTCGCGTTTATACTAAATATCTATTTGGTCGCGCGTAAATACTACGCTGAAGCCATATTTATGTTCATTTGTTTGATATTACCGCTGTCATCAAATTTAAATGCGATGCCTCGTTATGCGTTTGGGTTGTATCCAACCTTTTTTGGCTTACTTTTACTTATTGAACGTTATCCGAATATTAAAACACCAATGCTATGTGTCTTTAGTGCAGCAAGTACTTTTATCGCGATTGGCTTTTACAGCCATATGATGTTTACGGTTTAACTTTCTCGATAAAACAGCAGCTTAATGAGTAAACACTATCTACTAAGCTGCTGTTATTCCCACCCCAAAGCAATAATTATGTAAATTGCCAATATTCTGTTTTGGTTATACGCCTTTTGTTTATATAATCCTGAAAAATCATTGGCAGTACAAAATAGAATGCCATAGAAGCATTTTAATACTTGACTCCTCCCCTTTATATTCCTCTTTTTGGAGCCAAAAATAGTGCATAACTATAAAAAAGAAACCGCGCAGCTTATAAAGCTTGCCGTGCCTGTGCTCATTGCCTCTGTTGCACAAACATCGATGGGCTTTGTTGACACAGTGATGGCGGGTAGTGTCAGTGCGACTGACATGGCAGCCGTTGCTGTTGCTGCAAGTATTTGGTTACCTTCTATCTTATTTGGTGTTGGTTTACTTATGGCACTTGTGCCCGTGGTGGCACAACTTAGCGGCTCAGGTAAAAAAGAACGTATTCCGTTTGAAGTTCAACATGGCTTCTACCTTGCGATCTTAATATCCATCCCAACCATGTTGATATTGTATAACGCGGGTTCTTTAATACATTACATGAATGTAGAGCCTGTATTAGCAGAAAAAACGGTCGGTTACTTATATGCCGTACTTTTTGCTGTACCTGCTTTTTTGTTCTTCCAGACCCTAAAGAGTTTTTCTGAAGGTTTATCTTTTACCATTCCAGGCATGGTGATCGGCTTTTTAGGCTTACTGGCCAATATCCCACTAAACTGGGTTTTCGTTTACGGAAAGTTTGGAGCGCCTGAATTAGGCGGGATCGGCTGTGGTGTGGCAACAGCTATCGTCTATTGGTTCATGTTTTTTGCGTTACTTGCCTATGTATTAATTAATAAACGGTTAAAGAGTGTTGGGGTATTTAGCACATTTTATCGCCCTCAATTAAAAGCGCTTTCACGTTTATTTAAACTAGGCTTTCCCGTTGCAGCTTCGCTATTCTTTGAAGTTTCACTGTTTGCTGTTATTGCCTTACTGATTTCACCATTAGGCCCAAATAAAGTGGCGTCGCATCAGATAGCGATGAACTTCTCATCACTGGTGTATATGCTGCCAATGAGTATTGGTGCAGCGGTGAGCATTCGTGTTGGCCACAAAATGGGACAACAAGATATTGATGGTGCACGTATTGCAAGCCATTGCGGTTTAATTGTCGGTACGGCTTTAGCTATTTGTACCGCTATGATGACGGTTATTTTCCGCGAAGACATTGCCGAGCTCTATACTCATAATCCACAAGTCATCGTGCTTGCTGGGCAATTATTACTACTTGCAGCGATCTATCAATGCAGTGATGCCGTTCAGGTTGTTGCTGCAGGTGCGTTACGTGGTTATAAAGATATGCGTGCCATTTTCTTTTGTACATTCATCGCTTACTGGCTAATAGGACTACCATCAGGTTACGTCTTAGGCCTAACAAACTGGATTGTACCAGCAATGGGCCCGCAAGGTTTTTGGATTGGTTTTATTCTCGGCTTAACTGCGGCAGCCATTATGCTTGGTTGGCGAATACACCATGTGCATAAACTTGATGCTGAAAAGCAACTTGAAATGTCATACCGATAACACAAAAAGGCGATCATCAGATCGCCTTTTTTGATCTAATATTGATAATAATCAGTATGATGAATATTCACTTAATGCTTTAAGAGACGCCTATGCCTGTATCTATCTCTATTTTCCCACATAGACTGTCTCTGATTCTTTTCATTTCAATAATGCTGATAGGCTGTAAGCAAAATGACAATGAAGACGCCTTTGATACCTATCATCAGCGTCTGGCTAATGTACTCGATATAGACAAAACCACCTTTCCTGAAACGCCCTTACAACTTTTACCCGCGAAACGAGAGCTTATTCAGCCTTTAGCGGATATTAGAATTGGTCTACTTGATGCCTATGAATTACGGCAATGTGGCTTATTCCAATTGATTGCAGAGCGAAATTCGATTTTGGGTAAAGTTCAAGATAAAACCCGCGGTCTCCGCTATGAACTTTTACTATTAGATGGGCTACAGTATTGTTTAGAAACACTGCCTAAAGACTCTGATTTATTAACCGAGCTAGCACCTATTTATCAGCAAAAGAAACAGCAGCTCCCATTGGTTTTTTGGAACACGCTTTTTACTGGAGAAGAATGGCGTAAACAGTTAACGCTAGGCCATCATCTACTTGAAAGTAATCAAACCACTCAATTTAACGCTAGCCTAAGCGCATTTAGCTATATCAATAATTTACTTTCAAATAGCATCAAACGCTCAAATAACATCACTGCACCTTATTCTAACAAGGATAAATATCAGGCTCTTTTTGAGCACCAACAACAAATTTATAATAGCCGATATATTGGTGATCTTTTCTATTCAATGCAGCGCACCACAACATTGCTGAACACAATTACAGAACAACTTACTCAGTCACAAGATGCAATTTTGTGTGGCAAAAATATGAATCAGCAAAAAGCACAATATCTTCGTAATGTTTTCTATAAGTTTTATGTTCCAACTATCCAGCCTTATTTATCAACACTTGATTCACAATATCGACAAATACAGCCCGTTTTACAGCAGATACTTCAACAATTGATTCAACCGAATATTCACCTCTCCTCACCGATGCAAACCTATATAGCATTCTATGTTGATGGCGATCTGTATCAGCAATTTCATGAAGCCACATTAGCGCACGTTAAATTCTGGCAACGTCTGTTTAAACAATGTAAATTCAAAGTTGGACAATAACTTTATTCTAATTTGATAGAATAACTTTGCTTCAAAAATTTGAGCTTTAAACTAAAATTTAAACTCAGCTTCTACAGTCGCGAAGACAATAAATTTGTATATATTTTCGCTAAGGGATATAGGAGATACGCATGAAGAAAACCAAGAATGAAGCAAAACTTCTCAAAAAAGCATTAGAAATAGGCTTTGCATTCGCGAAAAAACAAGGTTTTGGCGATTTAGACCGCAGTGTTGGCTCTACCGACCGTGTTGAGTGTATTTATCGCTTACTGGTTGATTGTAAACAAATCACTCCTCTTGCCGTGGATCAAGAGGACGGCGTTCATATGAAACATAAGCTGGTTTTATGGATCAGCCGCTTACTTCCGCCCGATCACGAACTTTTAAACTAACCTATCTACTTGAGTAGCGCACATTCTGTTGCGCTACACATTACATTTAATTGGCAATGCCCTACTTAAAAATATGACTTCGACTATTTCATCACCATAATTTTATTAAAACTGGCTATTGTGCAAGCAAACGCACTGAATTTACTAAAAAATCCAACTTTAATACTTGCCTCGTTACAAGTGACTCGCTAATATGCTTGTCGTTCAGTAGAACATATTACGAGCGTAGCTCAGCTGGTTAGAGCGCTACCTTGACATGGTAGAGGTCGGTGGTTCGAGTCCACTCGTTCGTACCAATTTATGATTAAAACCAGAAATCATAAATATACAATTTGCGTCTGTAGCTCAGCTGGTTAGAGTACTACCTTGACATGGTAGGGGTCGGTGGTTCGAGTCCACTCAGACGCACCATTTATATGTGCATACTTATTTAAGTAAACGCTATAGAAAATTGGAACCGTAGCTCAGTTGGTTAGAGTACCGCCTTGACATGGCGGGGGTCGGCGATTCGAGTTCGCCCGGTTCCACCAATTTTCATTCATTCGTTGTTTTAAGATGCCATATAGATAACATATTTGGATCCGTAGCTCAGTTGGTTAGAGTATCGCCTTGACATGGCGGGGGTCGGCGATTCGAGTTCGCCCGGATCCACCAAATTTCACAAAAAAGCCAAGCGTTATGCTTGGCTTTTTTGTATCTCTATCAAACAAATCTTAAATTCCTACTTTATCAATAAGAATTAATGTGAATTTATCTTCATTACCCTTTTTCACTATCTTCGATTTAAAAATCAAAAAACAATCAATGTGACCAAAAATCACGAATTACTGAGCACCTTTTATTTTGCAATTAAGTCAGACTCACGTAGCCGTACTATAAATCAATAAATCTCATGACTTTCTCAACATAAACTACTTTGAGTTATTGTCCCAATCTAATTTATTTTTCTCTTTACGGTCGTTATCGACTTTGAAATTCGCTGTATCATAATCTAAGGACGCCACTCGAAATCTATAATCTTTTTCGATTTCAATGAGTTCCTCATTCGTAATTGGGTCTAGCTTTTCATTACAGAACCGACACTTTTTTGCCTCTAACTGAACTCTTTCTGCACATGTCGGACACTTTCGTAATTTATCTATTTGCGCTTGTTGTAACTTAATATTATTCCTTTTTCCAGCATTAGAAAAATAACCTAAAACTAAAAATAAAATGATAAAAAATAAAATCCAAAACATACCTCACTCCTTAATAATTGATTGTTTTTAAAATTAGAAATAACTCTTTACAGCTTCTCTAACTTTCTATCTTTTAGGTAACGCTTAAATGGCGGCCAAACCATAACAACGATTGTGACAAGAGTAATAAAACCCGACAGAATCCAATAAACAGACGTCATCTGATCGTCGCTAAGAGCCATAATTGTTGCAATCGAACTCGCTGGCACTAACAGTGCAGCCACAAGGGAAACCAGTAAAAGAACCGTATTTGTAGATTCTTCTCTCTCCTGTTTCCAAAGCGCATGATTGTGCTCTAATTCAATAAACGTTTTATCTTCAATCGACGACAAATCAGCTTGCTCGCAAAAGTACTGGTAAAGCCTTTCAGCAAAGGGATATGTCGAAATATGAGTTATTTTGTATTGCCTTCTGAAATTAGAAATACGCTCATATAACTCGCCACGCTGCTTATTACTACAAAGCATCATTTCATCTTTAAAGCGATTTAATATCGTTCTTTGATAAATAACAGCGGCAAATAAATCGAGGTAATAGTGATTATTAGATAGATTCCACTTCAAGGACGATTCTTCAGGCGTTTGGTCCACAAAAACTAAACGATTTAGATTAAATTGACAGCGCCAATCTGCCCAATAATCGAATTGTGAATCGACCAATCTCTGCTTCTCTGTTTTAGAAAGTTTATACCTTGGATCATTACAATTAATGCCTGCACTCAACTCACTAACGCAAATAGACTTATCGTCTTCAAATCCATTTATTTGCTTAATCCAAGTACAATTAACCAGTTCATGTCCGAATGTATCTTCTTCATAATGACTGTCTTGCTCTAGGGGAATATCTAGCAACTCACTAATATGCTGTTTTAAGCCTTGGATCTTATCTTCAGCACTAAGCCATTGGCTTACTTTATGTTTTTCAGTTCTTGGCTCCCACTGAAAAACGGTTTTATTTAGATTAGAAATATCAGATTCAGTAAATGTTAATGGTGAGTCAAAATGAATATACAGCAAGCTCACCTCACCTAAAGCAAGTAACTGTAGCTGAGTAATATTAATAACTTTTTCATCATCTTCATTTTTACTGGGTAGTGACAACGAAAATAGTGGCTTAGTATCACTGTCCTGACTTATCACGTACCTTCCAGACTCAATTGGCCTTAATAAATCAGCACAAGAACGCGAATAAAACCTTCTTTTATCCTTAATTTCATCAACCGTCAGATCTTCTGTCCAATGTTGCCACTTTTCATCGCTGACAATTTTTGCGAATGCTTGCTTAGAGATAAAGAGGGGGAAAAAACCCCACCCTTGCCATTTATATTCCGTCATTAATCTACCACTACTTCCTGTTTGGGTAAGGATTTACTAACCCGTGTAATCGAATATCGCTCTGCAAGTTCTCGTAACTGTTCAATTTCCTTACTCGGTAGTGTCTTCTCTACATATTTCGCAATCGTTGGATACTCTCTTTCATCCCTTGGCGTTAACATATATGCGTCACACATCTCCACATATTTACGCAACTTAGCAGCGTCATCTTGCAAATTTTTTTCTCTAAGAAAATAGCGAATTGTCAGCCCAGATAAACTTGAAAACTTGCCCCATGCTTTTAAACCTAATGGTTTAGCGGCTAAATCATCAGTTCCACACATTAGAATACCTTGTTGTCTTGACTCTACGTCTTTAGACAACCACTCAACATTCGCTTTAGTAATGTTGATAATAGGCAAGCCAAATTCATCAAGCGCAATCTCACCTTCACCAAATAATAGTTTTTGTTTTTTCTCTTGTTCCTGATTGAACTCACCCAGTTTTCGTACAATGTTAGGATCTTTTAATGCTGTAATCGTCGCTAAGATTTCCTTTAAATCATATTCGATACACGTCTTACCAAAAGCGACCATCGCTCTCTCTGGCTTATTCCGACCCACTAAAAATAACCTTGTTTGCAGGTATCCTGAGGAATAACCCACGATATCACCAAATGCGAGTGCTTCATCTGTAATACCAAGGTCTCGTTTAGATTCAATTAGCGAGAGATCCATCCCTTTCAAGTTAACTAGCTGTGACTCTTCTAAAATATGGCTTGATATTATTTTTCCTGTGAATTCCTTACTTCGTAAGCTATCCAGCTCTGTATAAGGTAGTTGGTATGCCTCTCGCGGCAACAATTGTTCTGATACCGCACAATAACGAAAAGCACGCTGAACAATTCTGACAGGCACACCATGTTCAAGGGTTTCTTCACCAAGATCCGTCAGCAGTAATTTACCTTCATCCATTTCGACAAATGAACGGCCAGCCATTTCACTGATATGTTTTGTCACCAACTTCTCAGCAAGACCGGTTAAGACCACAATTGAATTAATAGAGCTAATACCTTGTTCTATTAACTTGAAGATCATTAAGTCAATATCACTGAGCTCCTCTCGGCTACGCTCTTTGACTAAAATTTTCACGTTGAGTATTGGTAATAAATTATCACGAACGTAAAACAGCGTTTCATCTGGCTTTATTTGAGAATTCAAAACCTCAGCGTAGCTTTTTGACATATTGAAATAAGGGTTAGTTGTTTTCTTTTTTTTAGCCATTTTCACTCACCAACGTTTTCTTAGCAGATCGAGTATTTGAGTTTTTACGGTTATTTGATGCGGTATTATTTTTTGGTCTTTGAACCGTTTTTGCATCAGGAAGGAAGCGCGAAGCTTGCAGCAATGCGCCTTTCTTATGACACTGACTTTTTAGCAATACCATTGCTTTTTTAAACTCAACATCATGGGCATTCTGTCTGTCAGCACCTTTGGTCAGCGTCTGGGAATCACCAATCATTACCAATTGTTTCTTAGCACGTGTTTGCGCCACATTCAGACGTCTCCAGTCTGATAAAAAGCCCACTTTGCCCTGTCGATTTGAACGCGTAAAAGTGAAAATAATCAGATCGCGCTCTTGCCCTTGGAAGCTATCTACTGATGCAACTAACTCATTTAGAGGCATGGTTAACTCAGACAATTGCCCTCGTTTCTGCTCTCTTCTTATTGCTTTTTGAATCGCCTTTACGTGATTAGCGTAAGGAACAATAATCCCAATCTCGCGATTTTCAGCAAGCTCAGGCATCTCTTTTATTGAAGACTTAAGCAGCGCGATAACAAGCTCAGTTTCACAGACATTGTCTTGTACAACAGCGCGTCCATCTTCAGACGTTGCTTTTTCAGCCTTATCTTGAAGCCAAGTAGTATCAATCCAGATCATTGGCTGAGGACAATAAGAAAGTAATGGTTGCTTCTTATCCATCCCTACACCCGCAAAATACTTACCTTCATAGAATGCTTCAGAAACAAAATCACTGATCATAGATGGACATCGGAATTGCGTGTCTAACATAATTTTGCGGTCTTCAGGGGCGCCATTCCAAAGGTGTTCAAACCAGCTAAGACGATAGAGATCTTTATAATCACCAAAATCTTTAGCTTCGACTTCTTCTAGAACTTCATCACTCACAACAGGTGGAAGTTGTTTGTGATCACCAACAAGAATTGCCTTATTAGCACGTGATAACGGAACGATTAAATTATGAAGTTGGATTTGTCCTGATTCATCGACAATAACAACATCAAAATCGAGTTCCCTAAACAACGCCTTCGTATTGATACCAATACAGGTAGCCCCAACCACATTTACATTTTCCATTAAAATCTTATATAAGGCTTGCTGACGTTCCGTTTTTAATTTATTGAACCATTCGGTAAGGTTGGTATGAATACTGGAAACCTTTACTAGTAGCTCATCAAGACTTTCCATCTCGAATTTAGTCACTTTTTTTCCACTGCTTCCTGGAATATTAATATCATCAACCAGTGAGGTGACTTGTTCGAAATAGCCTTCAATCTGACAATGAATACTGTCCATAAGGCTGTGAGCTTGAGTAATTTTCGATTCAGTTTCCTCAATAGTATTGCCAAGCTGAAAACGCTGACCTTTTAACTCACTCGTCTTGAGATTAACTTTATTGATCCGATAATTAATTAAACTTATTTTTTTGTTATTGAGCCAACGCGACACAGATTTAAATATTGGCCATTCTTTTTGTTGAGTCTCAATGATTTGTTTACTTAGTTGCTCTAAGGTATTATTTTTTAAAACAATATCTCGCTCAACTTCAACCAAGTTATCTTTAAGTTCTAATAACGTGTTGGTATGGTGAGTATGATCACTTTGAGCCAGTTCTGCAGCGTCTAGTTGTTCAATGATCTCATCTTTACTAACGAGTAACCCCTTTATATGCGCCAATTGCTGCTCAAGCACTTTCAGCGTTTCATCTGCTGAACTGAACATCCGCTCCTGTAACTTCGCTGCTTTGTTGTCTAATGTAATATCTTCAAGGCATGAGCTGATCTTATTCTCATTACCGATACGAAGACATTCAAAATCATCCTCTTCAGCAAGGCGCTCTAAAACGTTATCAACGGCTTTATTATTTTGCGACGTAACAAGTACCCGTTTACCTTGTGCAGCAAAGTACTTCACCCATTGAAGAATAACTGTGGTTTTTCCCGTCCCAGGAGGCCCTAGAACAAGGGTATAGTCATCACTACCCGCTCCACTATCAATCGCTTTAACTTGAGAAGGCGTTGGTGGGAACTTGCTTGGAGGAACAGGGACTTTTACTGGCGTTAATGGGGAGTGGTCATACATGCCTGCAGCCAAAGATAGTAGCCAAGGGTTTTTAGATGTTTCTGACTCCAGCGAATCAACCACTGCATTACGCACCTTCTTCAAGGTTGGTAATGCCGCAACATTCAATAACGCTTGCTCTGGTATTTGCGAATCTAATGCTTGTTTTTCAATACTGACATGGATAATAGGTTCATTCTCAACAGGGTTAAGATCTGCTATCTCCATTAAGATATCTGTCGGTTCACGCATCTCATTGAGCATTTCCAACAATGTTGGCTGTGTCTCAACAAGGCGAGAATAGTCAAACTCATCAAATTTCAATTCATAATGAAGTCGGTAAGTCGTCCTTTCACTTCGCGCAGTGATAGACGTCGCTTGAAAAGGCATACATTGCTGGGCGGCTATCCTTTCAAGTTCGTACTCCGAGTCAATAAAACAGCGAAGTACTTCAACCATTTCTTGCTCTTCAAAAGACAACGACTCTTGTGTTATATCATTCTGCTCTCGCTCTTCTCCTTCAACATTCCAAGGTGACTTAATAATATCCAAAAGCTCTGAAGCGTATTCTCCTGAGCTGTACCTATAGTCAGTCTTTTCTAAGCCAACACCGAACTCTCGGCCAGATAAAAGCCGTACACCACCAAACTCTAAAAGTACGCCCTTTTCAAGCATACGTTGGCGATCTTGGTTGTTTGCATAATAAATACGACCTAACCACAAGCGAGGATTATCATCACTTTTGGCAACACTCATGGTTACTTTGTACTTACCTACAAGCAAGGTAACAAATATGGAATCATTCCTTTTAAATGAGGTGACCCATCCTTTTTGAGCCGATCTTATTTGTTTAATAACCGCTTCTTGAGACTCACCATTATCAGGCCAATTTTTATCAAGATAATTTTTCTCCACTTTATAAAGTAAAGGCAAAATTGATGGGTATTTAGCGGTTTTTTCCTCTGGCCAAAAAGGAACGGTTTGATTGTGTGCCAACATAGTCATTACCTTTTGCTATTTAATTGTTTTGATACGTCTTGTAGCGCTTTAACAATGGTAAATACCTGCTTACTGCGCTTTCGTACGTCAAATTCCAAACCCTGCATTAAGGTATCTTTGAATTTCTGAGGAATGAGTGGCGGTAATTCAAGGTTCAATTCATCCCAACCAGAACCATCAAAATTAGGTTGAAGTAGAATCGGTGAACCCGTTAATAAAAAATGAATTAACTGAGAAAATGAGAAAATATCAGAAGCATGTGTAAGCCCTGTCTGCCTTACAAATTCCTGTTCGGGCGAGCGATAATGTGCAGTTCCCTCTTCCATCTGGCGTTTTTGGTTAGATAAACCAAAATCGATAAAACTCACATCTCTGACATTGGCGTTTTTATCACAATGAATGATGATGTTTTCCGGTTTCAAATCCCTGTGGGTGACGTTGTAACGATGAAGTTCAACTAACTTCCATCCCACTTTTTCCGCTATTTTAATTCGCTGAGCGAACTCACGGCGATTTGTTGGTGCTGAACGGATAAATTCATTAAGAGGAATCCCCTCTATCCAGTCCATCAATAAAAAATGCTTATTTCCTTCTTGCCAATACTGATGACATTTTGCAGCAATGCCAAAAGGTAAACGGTTTAACGCAATGATTTCATTTTTAATTTCTTTTATTGCTCTCGCTTCCGCTACCTCAATTTCTTTAAGCCCGTAATACAAGCCAAGTTGAGGAAGCTTGACACGATAAAAAGCCCGTTTAGTTGCATGGCATTGATAAATTACTTTATCTCTAGGGTACTGTTGTGCATAACCACTTGTTGTCATTTCCATGTCTTTAAGACCTCTAACACTTGTTCAATGGTTGGGCGATATTTTGGTGTCACATGAAGAATTCGCTGCCAGAATTCAGCATGTTTTGGTGATACATCCAGCTGTTGACATAACTGCTTCCAAAATACAGGGCGGCGTCCTTTGGTTACCAATTCCTTGGCAGATTGTTCAAAAGGTAATTCGCCAGTTAATGAAAACAATATAATTAAGCCAAAACTGAAAATATCGGCCGCAAAAGTCAGTGATTGACCAGGCTCATTCACTTCTGGCGCTTGATATTTTTGCTCAAACGTTCGGCGTGCATTAAGCGGTAACGTTGCCACCATTTCTTGTTGGCAAAGCTCAAAGTTAATCAAAATAGGGTTACTGTCGTCACCAACACGAATATTCGATAAGTTAATCGCACGGTGAATGATCTCTGGTTCGCCAACAGACTGAATTTGTTTCATTGTCTCAGCGATAGCAATAAGAACATTCAGCCGTACTTCTTTCGCTGGCTGCGTTTGTAACCATTGTGCCAACGTTGTCGTAGGGGCTTTTTCAACAAACACATAAAACTTATCGTCAACCAACTCCTTATCCTGATAACGTTGCACGCCTTCAACTCGGCTCAACCTTTTCAGTACTAACGCTTCTCGACCTAAACTTTGAAGTTCACTTTGGCGATGAACCGCACTCAAATGGTCTAGATCAAAACACTTGGCCCATACCTGTTCATTAAATAAATGGGCGTTATATACGGTGAAATAATCGGTCGATTCAGCTTGTATCGGTGTTAATTCCAGCTCGTAGTCACCTACCGTAATAGCTCCCTGTGCAGGTTGCGTTGGCAACGTAGTCAAATCTTTTACTAACTGATTAATCTCAGAATCTGTCAGTCTTTTCTTCAACTTTTTGCCAAACCTTGCACGGCAGAACTGAAATAGCAGCTCGCTTAATTGCGTTGATTTAGCCACCATCACCTCACCAGCCTGCATGAATGGCGCAGGTGTCGATTGCCCATCAAACACACATTCAACATCAGCATGATGCGAAGTAAAAATCACAAGACCGGCGTTCTTTAACTCAGGCGTTAAGCCTTTTAATTGAGGCAAGTCGCCAAATCGCCTTAACGATTCGCGTAATTTTGTGGCTGGGTTTGATAAATAGCTTGTGCCAAGATCGTTTTCCACCAGCAAGCTATTACGCTTATTCGTTCCCATATCAATGGTAATAGCGCCATGGTGATCTTTTAATTCCAGCGGAATAACCCCGAATGGGTACACCAATAACCCATCAAACAGCCGGGACGAATTTTCATTTAAAATCGGCGGGCACGAGACAATGCGAAACCCTTCAAACATTGGTTGTTTAAATAGTTCTGTCGCTATCTCAGCAAGGCCTCTTCGTTCATGTAAGCGATCTTCTTGTGGCCCAACAAAAGGGTTATAAGGCCAGTGATGATTAACAAATGATTGAGCATTTGCCATTGGGAAAACAAGTGCCGACCAATCTTGATCACACACTGCTGGCAGTAATTTACGATGTAACTGACCACCACTCAGTGTTTCTGAACTCAGCGCTAATGAGCGCATAAGTGAGCTGTCTAACCCGTCACTGGTCACTATAAATTTAGCGTGATGATCGGGGGTGAATACTGTGTGCTGAATATCTGGAGAATATTCACTGCCGACAACAGACAAAGGATGGATCTCATCCCCCACCTCTTTGATCTGCTCAACCTGTTTTTCTACTCTGTACAGCCTTATATTGCCCACTAAATGAAGTTCAAAACAGGCCTGTTGTTGCGTGATAATACCTAGCGTCGATTGAACGTTGTTTGCTTGAAACAAATCATGCAGTTCCGCAATCACTTGCTCAGCATTAAAAGGTTCATTCGTTTGGTTAACTGTCAGCCAACTGCTTAATAAATCGAGACCTTTGTGAACATCAGAACCCGATACCATGTCCGCAATTAACGCTTGACGTCCAGACTGGTGTATCCACGTAAAATCCCCTACGTTGTCTTTACCCGAGACATTTTTAAACTGCAATTCCATTGTCGTTTTCTAGCCATTTTTATATTTATCTTTATCCCAAAAGCTCACAGCTTTCAGGGTATTGTTTTTGGTATTCTTCGATCCGTTTTTTGGTCTCTCTGTATTCTTCCAAACCACATAAGCTGATGCTTAAATGGTCAGACTGAAGCCCCTTTTCTGGCGCAACAGCAAAGCCTTGCCCAGCCTTAATTGCTGCTTTATCAGTCAGTACATATCTATCGTGGATAAACTGATTTGGTACTCGTACATAACTGATTTTTATTGCTGTATCGAGCAAGTGTTTATATTCACGGTCAAACACCCCCGAAAGATTGCTGCACTCCATCGTAGTAACAAGCGTTACTTTCTTTATTTCACCTAACATCGCTTTTTTTAAAATGGCTTTAAATAACGCGTTGTTTGGTAGCTTAAAATAGGGATCGGCAATAATAAGCTCTCGGCCAACATGTATTAATGGCTCGACCACCGACACAATGTCTTCAATACTTTTATCAATCCAACGTGTTGGCGGCATTGCCCATATTTCCGCTCCCTCGATGATTTGCTCATAATTAATGTAAGCCGCCCCGTCTTTTTCAGAAACAACGGCATTAAAACGTCGTAACGATTGTTGTGACCCAATCCATTGCAGCCAATTCTCATAGCCCTTTTGGGTTGTTAAACAAGCGCGATCTGTAGGTAACACAATTAATGGATGCGCCTTTTCCCTCTGTAACTTATTAAGAAAATTCGTCACCGATTTTTGTTTTGTCGGCGAGATGCTAGAAGCCTTAACACTTTTGTAAGCCTCTCTGACCCATTCTTTGGTAGGCGCAATAACATAACGCCCGCTTTCAAACCCAAACGCACTTTTTAACAGACCGTAATAATGAAATTCAGACATACAGTGAGGATCGAGTGCTATCTCTTTATACATCAGAACAACTCCTCATCCCTTTCATCAAAGAAGCCGTTAGGCCAATCTGTTTCAAGATCGCCATCATCAGTTAATAATGTTCTATGCGCGATAACGCCAGACTCAGCAGTTTCGAGATAAATAATCGAGATATCTTCTTTTTTAACCGGCGTTAAATGTTTAGCCAATGTGCCCTCAGTGGTTTCACGCACACGACGGAGTAAACGTAAAATTAAATGTTCGCTGTGGGTTTCAATTAAAAACTGATTTTTCTCATCAACTTGGGTTAATAAATCCCCCAGCCCAACTTGTGCTTTGGGATGGATATGTAACTCGGGTTGCTCAACGCAAATTAACCCTTTATTCGCGTAAGCGGCTGCAACAATTAAAGGAAATACCTGAGAAACACCGGCACCAATATCAGCGGCTGACACTTCAATATCATTATGGAGATCCCAAAGCGTAATATTTTTTTTACGGTAAGCCATGGTGGCAATATAAGGCGCAGGCAACGCTTCATCGCGCCCGCTGTCAATTAACTCCTGCGTTGCCTCGCTGAAACTATCGGGATCATGGATATATTCAATCTGGCCTTGTTCACATTTACGAACCAGCGCATAGCCTAAATCCAACTGATCTTTACCTGCCAACCAATGGTTTATTTTTGATAACAACGTTTGCTCAGCATGAAAAACAAGATCCCAACTGGCTTTTCCGTTATACCAGTCCCTTTGCTTAATATTGGTGTCTGCATCAAAGGTCGAATCAGGAATATGGCGCAGTGGGCCAATGGTTAAGCTGTCTTGCAGCAACTCCTGTAAGTTATCTAAACTGGCAACAAAAATATCACTGAATATTTCTTCTATACGTTTGGTATTTAATGCATCATCCGCTTCAATACTGGTTGTTAGCACTTTGCCAAGCTGAGGAAGTACTCCCCCCATCGATTTGTACTGAAATAACGCATGTTGCTGTATTTGTTGAAGGTGTCGACTGTACATGGT
Organism: Photobacterium sp. GB-50; assembly: GCF_003026755.1. Taxonomy (NCBI): domain Bacteria; kingdom Pseudomonadati; phylum Pseudomonadota; class Gammaproteobacteria; order Vibrionales; family Vibrionaceae; genus Photobacterium; species Photobacterium sp. GB-50. The sequence continues at coordinate 30,748 of NZ_PYNX01000013.1, read as the reverse complement.
TTCTGCTTCTGAGGTGGCAGACGCCAAAACGAAATCATGAAATTCTCCACAAAGCCCCAACTGACTCGTTTCTTGCTCACTGGGGTTTAATGAAACATCACCTTGATCCTTATTGTGACTTGCAAAGTCTGGATGAAATACACCACCAGCCTCTGTTGACGCGACCCACTCATCTTGCTGATCGGTAATTAACAATGGATGGAGATAATTCACGACATGGACCTGCGCGTTCGGTGAATATTCCGTATTGACCGACTCAGCAATAAACTCGTCGTCTAACCACACAGCCTGACGGCACACAAAGGCGGTATTCGCAGCCTGCGACCAAGCAATTTCGATTTCGACAGCAATATTATTGGCCCACTCTATCGGGCTACTCATCGATAACAGCTTACGTTGTGTGCCTAATGGATCGTTATTTTCTCTTTCTTTACAATCATCAATAAAAAACAAACTATCGTCATAGCTATGACCAGCCATGACTTCAGGTTTTTGATATTCCACCTTGATCGTAATATTTTTAGATAAATCTTTGCCATGAACGAGATGTTGAAAACCACCGACATACTTGTTATTCATCGCTTCAAGGCGCTGTGGGTTGCACTGGCCTTTTTCGACTATCTGTTGCAGGTAGAATAGCGCCATCAGTACCGTACTTTTCCCCACACTATTAGGGCCAAAAAGCAAAGTAACAGGGGCAAACTCAATGGTTTGAGTTTGTTTAAAAGAGCGGAAATTGGTTAGTGATAACTTTGTAATCTTCATCATTCATTATTTTTCGTTATTGATTATTCGATTTTTGCCTATATAAAAACAGTCACTTACATAAAAAGCTAACACCTGCTTAGATATAATCACAGTTTGAACATCACAATTTATAAATAATTTTAATTTTAAAGTTTCGCAATGTTATGCAAAGCAAACATTTGAAATTAATTGCAAAAAATAACTTGCCACTTCCAGCCTTTGTTCTAAAAATTTCACTGCCTAGCAGCAACACTTCCATCGTCACCAGAGTCAACCTATATAAAGCACCTCCCCCTGTTGTTCTTAGATACTTTCAATAAACACGCCAAGTTGTAATCAATTGTTTTTACAAGAAATAGATGAAAATCACCCTGTATAAAAAGTAAAGTAATTTACTAATAGTAAATATTTTTACAGTCATAACAGCGAAGAAAAGTATGGGGATAGAAATCGACTAGAGTACGTATTTACAAAGCAATAATAGAAAAATGTGCGATTAATGAGATAGCGACAGATGCAAATATGCCTTAAGACATATCTCGTTCTTTGGAGGTTATGATTGAATGAAAAGTGGAAAATGAAGGGTTAGCGATTAAGAGATGATGGGCGCAGCATAGTTGAAACTGTAAACATTAAATAAAAGAGACACCCGAAGGTGCCTCTAAAATTTATAGTTGGCCTGAAAAGGCCTTTTGCGTGAGAGCAGATAAGTTGTTTTGAGCCTCTACTAACTGCACTTTATAGTTATCCATTACTTTTTGACTTTGATGAAGAACTTTGACAAAACGCTGTTGTTGATCGGTAGGCGGACAGATTATAGGGAACTCTTCAATATGGTTCTTGTTTAGTTGTCGCTTATCTATTCCACCAACACATACGGCTCTTATATGGTCTCGATACTCTTTCGTAGTAAGTATAAATTCAATAAACTCATGTACGTTATCTGGTTTAAGCCTAACCAAATACACATGCCCATTGATATTCGCCTCGTCATCTTTTCCATAATAAATAGCAGCTCGTCCCAAACTACTGTTTTCAGTATTTATACGACCCGTTTTAGTTATCAATATATCTTTATTCTTCAAACTACTTTTGGACATCTTTGTATGTGTTTCGTCATCAAGGTAAACGATGTCGTCTAAGTCTATACGCTTTTTCCACACGTTTTGGCTTCTTAAAAACGCAATGCCCTTTTCTACATAGACATCACTCCCCCCTTTAGGGGTTGTGCCATTCAGAATTTTCTCTGATAAAGTCGATAAAGAGACTTGTTCCCACCCTTTCGGATTCGTCACCGGATCACCAAACATATCTAAAAACACGCTGCGTAAAAACTCATCGGCAAGTTCTATCGCTTGCTTACGCTTTTGGCGAATCGCATCCGCTTTATCCAAAATAGCTGCAATGCGTTTTTGTTCTTCTAGTGGTGGTAGTGGGAGCGAAATCTGTTTCAAGTGAGTTGAACCAAAGTTGGGTTGAGCGGATCCCGTTACCAACTTTTCCATATCTCTTCTAAATTCAACAGTCTTCAAATAATAAAACAAATACCTAATATCTAATTTATTAGAATCTAATGATTGAAAGCGAATCATACTAGTATTCATACAGAGAGGAAGATGTTTTTCTTCCACCCACGCGAGCTTCCCCCAAGTAGCACCAGAAGAAGCCATAACGAGATCTCCTACTTTAGTTAAGAAGTGAGAGTACTTTTTTTCTACCTCGTCAGGATCCAGATATTTATCAGAATTCTCTGTTACCAAAACCTCATCAACAATATTTTTAACATTGATAAGCTTGATACCTTCGTTCCTGAACTGCCATTTTCTAACGCCGGGTCCTTCTTGGAAGAAGGCCACATCAGATAATTTTACTAACGGCCAACTCATAACATCGACTCCAACTCATTAAGATCAGCCAAAATCTCATTTTCTAACGCTTTCAATTTGCCAAGGATCACTTTTGGGTCTTCGTAGCTTTCTTGCTCGTACACCACTTCTTTATAGCGCTTGATCGACAAGTCGTATTTGTTCGACGTAATGTCGTCTTTTGCTACCAAGAAGGCTTTTTGGGTTTTGTCCGCCCATTGTTCGGTAGACTCACCTGCCATCACTGCCGCTTGGTAAGCTTTGTATTGCTTAACCAGATCAGGCAGGTCGTTATCTTTGATTGGGGTACGCTTATCATCGAGCGATTTACCATCGGCTTGTACATCGTAGAACCACACATTATTGGTGCTACCGCCTTTGGTAAAAATAAGAATCGCGGTAGAAACGCCTGCGTATGGTTTAAACACCCCACTTGGTAATGAAATCACCGCTTCTAACTGGTTGTCTTCTATTAGGTGTTTCCGCAGGGTTTGGTGCGCTTTTGAACTACCGAATAACACACCATCAGGTACGATGGTGGCGGTGCGGCCACCTACTTTCAACATGCGTTGAATAAGTGCCACAAACAGTAATTCAGTCTTTTTGGTTTTCACCACTTTTAGAATTGCGGGATCAACGTCTTCTTCATCTAAGCTGCCTTTAAATGGCGGGTTCGCTAAGATGATATCGAAACCGTTTTTCGCTTCATCAGGAAAGCGCTCAATAAAGCTTTGGCTCAATGTGTCTTGATAGTGAATATCAGGCTGTTTCACCCCGTGCATTACCAAGTTCATTGCTGCTACACGTAACATGGTTGAGTCAAAATCAAAACCGTGGAACATGTCGTAATCGATATGTGTGCGCTTTTCGAGCAAGTCACCTGCGTATAAATAATTGAATACTGGGTTACCATGCACGTCTAATACTGGCTTACCTTCTTTATCAAACGCTTGTTCTTTTTCGGTGCCTTCTGGTGAAGAGTACTTTTCCAGTAAGTATTCATAAGTCGATGATAAGAAACCGCCCGTACCACAAGCAGGATCACAAATACGGTGAGTTTCTTCCACGTCTAACATTTCGATCATCGCACGAATAATATGGCGTGGAGTACGGAACTGACCATTAATGCCTGCGGTAGTCAATTTAGACAATAAGTATTCGTATAAATCGCCTTTTACGTCTTTGTTTTCTAACGGCAGTTCACTGACTAATTCTACCGCTTTGACTAATAATGATGGCTTTTGGATCATCAGTTGCGCATCTTTCATAAAATCCGCAAACAGGGTGTCATCAGATGTGAGATCTTTGAAGTTCGGGAAGACTTCATCTTTTACGAGTGGGTATAACTTTTCTGCACCAAGGTGACGGAAGTTTTCCCAGCGAATGTGTTGTTTGTCGTCTGCAAAGCGGCGGTTAAAAGGCTTACCAGTACGAGCACTGCGTTTTTCATCATTACGCTCATTCATGTCTAACATACGGGCGTACATTAAATAGGTAATTTGCTCAACAACGGTTAATGGGTTGGTAATACCGCCAGTCCAAAACTCTTCCCATAACTTGTCAATTTGGCTTTTTAATGTGCCTGATGTGATCATTTTTATTCTCTTTGATTATTGCGCCAGCCCTTCAAAGTGAGGCCAGTGCGTTTTTATTGTTGTTATGCACGTTAACGCTTTCTCGTGTAAAAAGAGTTTCGCGCTAAAGCGGCTGTTATCAAGCCACTTATAATCATGCGTGGTAGTTTACTCGGTTGTTTCTTGATACCAAATGCTAATTTACGACTTTCTCGACACTTGTTTGTTTATCCCCCAAATGGACACTGAAGCGACGCACAAATTGTTCAACCACGTCGGCTTGTGCTGGGTTTGGGAACACGCCATCTAGCCCTGCATCATCAATTTGATTAAACGGCGCATCGTAGAGCTGTTCAATATCAACGCTACCGTAGCGACAAAGGTGGTTTTTTAGCATACCGATAAAACGCTGCTGCCTTGCGTTTAAATGGGTATGCACGTTTTGCACAAAAGCCGTGAACTCATTTTCTATTTGCTTTGCATCCATACCGACAATCGTGCGCAGGATTTGATCTAGCCCTGAGGTTGATTCAGGGAAGAACTCTTTAAGGGTTCGTAAGTCAACATTCGGGTTTTGGGTCAGTACCAAGGCGCTTAATGTCGCTAAGTCGGCTTCTGTTACCGCTTGCCCACCACGGATTTTTTGCAACACGTCGTTAGTGTCAAACAGTGGCGTTAAGGTCTTTTCTACCTCTTGGCGGTAGATTTCATAATCAACCGTGATGATGTCTGTTTTTATCTCTTCTGTTTGATAACGGCTTTCATCTTCACGCACATCAATCACAGGAATTTGGGTTGATGCAGGTACTACCCCTTTATCACGTAAGTGAATCACACTGCGCAAGTTATGGCGACAGGCCTCAACGGCAAAGTAATCGGCATCACTTAAGTAGTTCTGTTGTTGTATCTGTTTGATGGTGGTTGCTTTGCTTCGCACTTCATTGAGGTGCATAGACAAGCTAGTCACCTTATCTAAAATAGGTTGCGCTTCAATATCAACCTTACTTGGCTGTTGTAATTTCGTCAGTTGCAGTTGAAGAAATTGCAGATCTAAACGAAGGGCTTCGCTTTCGCCTGTGGTTTTCTTCCATTGCATCAACGGCGCCATTTCATCAAACAACAACGTTTTGGTATCTGGCGCCATTTGCATTAAGCGTTTTTCTTCGCTCAATTGGGCTTTCAGCTTCCACTTTTCACGCACAGCAATGGTTTTATCATTAAGCGAATCGATATCCGCTTTGATCTGGTGAACAGCATCAGCAAAAATCTCCATTTCTGCTTTCTTTAGTGCTTCAACAGCCAAGTTGAGTTTGGCTTCAAACACTTTTTGCGGCAGAGATTTGCTTTGCGAACCTTCATCTTCTTCTGGGTTCATTTTGAAGTAATCAAAGTTGTCCCAATGGTCAAAAATTAAGAAGTGCTTTTTATCTAAACCAGGACCGTAGAGATTTGCACACAAGCGCGTACCACGACCCACCATTTGCCAAAATTTCACTTTCGATTTAATCGGTTTCGCAAACACCAGGTTGACACATTCAGGGACATCAATACCGGTATCTAGCATATCGACAGATACCGCGATGGTAATGTCATCGTCGTTCCCTTCTGCGCTTTTGAAGTTGTCGATTAACTCTTCAGCCCGTTCGTATTTAGAGTGGATCACGCGGCAGAAATTACCGCCCAAATCTGGGTACATTTCGCTAAATAGTTCAGCCAATAACTCTGCATGGGCAATGCTGCGGGCAAAGATGATCGATTTACCCGGCAGTTGGTTATCTTTATCTTTTAAGCCTTTTTCCATTAAGTTACGAATAATGGCTCGGTTGGTGTCTTTATTGAATATCGCTTTATCAATTTGCTTAGAATCGAAATCCAAGGTATTGGGATCAATGCCCTGATCTTCTAGCTCTGCAATTTGCTCATCCGTCAGTTCGCTTGCTTTGATCCCTTCACGTAAAAATTGCGTGGTATGGGTAACCACCTTAAACGGGACAAGGTTCTTCTCTTCAATCGCTTGTTCTAATGGGTAGTTTGCTGTGGGCAGTTTATAGTCACAGCCAAACAGTTGACTGGTAGAGCGTGAGATCATCTCAACTGGCGTTGCTGTTAGCCCCACTTGTAGCGCATCAAAGTATTTAAATAACTCGCCATATTTGTTGTAGATAGAGCGATGAGATTCATCGGCAATGATCAGATTAAAGTGACCGACATCGAACTCTTCATAGTTTTGGATCATGCCCGGGTAAGTCGCGATTACGATACGTGCATTGGAAGCCGCATCTTTTTTACTTTTCCCTTTGATGAAAAGTGGCTCTTTGGTGTGTTCATTAAACGCATGACCCGCCTGTTTACGTAACTCTTTTCGGTCGCATAAAAACAGAACACGCTTCGCCCATCCCGCATCAAGCAGACGTTTTGCCAATGCTATAGATACACGGGTTTTACCTGTCCCTGTTGCTTGTACCACTAACGCTTTGCGGTGTTTGTCTGAAAAGCGTTCACAGACACGACTGATGCTTTCCATTTGATACATACGCCCTGCAACCTTGGTGTCGATAGGCGTGGTATTAAGATCTTGTTTAAGAGTACGTTGTTGGATCAGGTATTGAAGGCTGTCTTTAGCGTAGTAACCGAAGATAGCGCGTGGTGCATAGCCTTGAGCGTCATCCCAAATATAAATTTCATAGCCGTTGGTGTAGAAAATCACAGGACGTTGGCTGTAACGTTTTTCTAGCGCATCAGCATACAATTTTGCTTGTTCGCGTCCTGCTTTGGCATCTTTCTGTGTACGCTTGGCTTCAATAACCGCTAACGGTTTACCATTGTCGTCCCAAAGCACGTAGTCACAATAACCTATGCCTGTTTGCGTTGGTTGCCCATCAACCTCAAATTCTTTGGATACTTGCTCTGTACTCTCTTCATCAAGTGCAACATCCCAGCCACAGCTACGAAGGTCTGCATCAATGATTCGCTTGCGAGTCTCTTGTTCATTAAAATCAAAGCTGCTCTTCATGGCTAGCGTATTGCTACGCAGTTTATCCGCTTTGGCTTGATCTACTTGTGCTTTAAGCTGCGCCGCTTCTTTCTGAGCCTGTAATTGAGCCAGCTTGGTTTCTTCCAGCTCTTTCAATGCCTGTTTTAAGATCTCATCATGCTGTTTAAGCTTTTGTTGTAATTGCTTATTCTTGCGCTTAAATTCGCCTTTGGATTCATCTTCTCTTTGGCTATTTTCAGGTGTGGTAAACGATGGGCAATCTTTTAGTTTACCCTCGCCATATGCCATAAATAGCCAGCAGCCAATGAAATAAGATTCTTTTAGCAACCAAATGGCATCGTGTTGGCTAACTTCGCCTTCATGAGCGGCTTTGTTTCCGCCTCGACGAACAGCGTGAAACTTATCAACAATGGTTTTATCAACGATAGATGTGAATGAACCGCTCACCAACTTATCATGCATAGAGGCGTTAGGTGCAACAGGAAGGTGAAGCTCGCGGTATAAGTAGCCTACGATTTTTTCAACGTAGCAGCGCAGTTTAACCAGTGCACTTTGCGGATCACTCACGGCATAGGTTTCAGCAAATGCGCCAAGCTCTGCCAACTCTGGCCACTGATTACGTAAATGTTCGAAATTCATGGACGTTTTCACCTTAGTTGCTCTCCTTTGATACCTATGCCTATCGCAACGTTTATGCCATTCGCTTTTCTTTGTTTCATCAAGCATCTAAATCGTACGTTTTAAGCCAATTATTCAATGTTTGATGATTTTTTAAACCTAATGATTTAGCAGCCTTAGATTTGTTTCCACTGGCAAAATCCATGGCAGAGATAATCGCATCTTTTTTAATATTATCAATATATTGCTGTAAATCGCCCGGAATAAGAAACTTATCTTCAGCGGACGGTGTATTATCTAAGCTTAATGTTGCTTTTTCGATATCCGCACGGCTTAGCTCTTTATTTTCAGACCATAGCGTAGCACGGTTCAATGTATTCCAAAGCTCACGAATATTACCCGGCCAGTGATGTGAAACGGTAAAATTTATTGCAGCATCGGAAATGTTTTTACTTTCAAACAGCGGATGCTTTTCCATCTGTTGATTGATGTCTGCCATGAACGTGGTAATGATGTCGGGAATATCTTCAGCGCGCTGCCTTAATGGCGGTAATGTGATAACGCCAACTGCGAGGCGATAAAATAAATCTTCACGAAACGTTTCATCAGACACCATACGAAATAAATCACGATGCGTGGCTGCGATTATCCGTACATCGATGGTGCGGGTAACGGTATCACCCACACGCGTGATCTCTTGTTGTTGTAACGCTCGTAATAGTTTGACTTGCACCACTAAAGGAAGCTCACCGACTTCATCTAAAAACAGTGTGCCGCCGTTTGCTTGCTCAAACAGTCCTTCATGATCACGCTCAGCTCCCGTGAAGGCTCCCTTTCTGTGACCAAATAAAATTGAATCGACGAGGTTTTCAGGTAGCGCACCGCAGTTGACGGCTTTAAATGGCTTTTGCTGTCGGAGGCTGGCTTGATGAATAGACTTTGCAAGTACCTCTTTCCCCGTTCCGCTTTCACCTAATAATAATGCTGGTAGATCCGAATACGCTAAACGTTGCGCTTTTTTGACGGTTTCCTGCATTACGGCTGATTTGGCGGTTATTGAGCTAAAAGCACCCTCATTTTTAGGGTGTTTGGATACCAGTTGTGAAATCGCAGTAGATGAAGATTTCGCATACTCAGAGGCAAAATCTACCGGGATATCGACATTATTGATTTCCCCTTTTGGCGATGTTTGAACGAACTGACATTTAGCATTACCCTTGCCCAGCAGCACTGATACAACTGTCATGGCAGGGGTACCTGATGTCAGATTGATATACACCTGAGTCGCATCTGAGGAAACGTCACTCAATTGCTTTTGCATGACTTTCGTTATTGATAAATAATCAATCGGTGAAGTTAATCTGACACGTTTTATCTCTACTGATGTTTTAGAACGCCCAGCACATGCTAACTTTCTTTTTAACCAGTCCTTGTAGTCAAACCATTCGTCATCCCATGTACTCGCAAGAATAACGACGCTATCAAGCATCGGCCCTCTAAGAGCGAGGGTTGCAATGGAAGCTGGTTTATCTAGCTTCATTTGATCTAAATCTGTTCTACCAAGCCAGCTAAGCAGAGTTGCCATTTTAACGTCCGTGATTTTAGTTTTGTTTATTTTAATCAATCTGATGCGGTAAAGGTGTGAGGTAATCTACAGTGTCTTAACCGAGCAGTTGCATAATACATAATATGTCAATGAAACTAATATTGTTTTTATTGCTCGGGTTCTTTGTCGGGGAATGATTATTTCACCTTGACCATTACATCTTTGTTTTTTGTCTAACATGAATGCTGATGTAACCCCTTATTTTATAAGTACGTGACAACAAAACGTTTATCTATTAGGATTTGAGAGTTAGTCGGGGGGCATTACGCTGAGATCACAATTTAAGTGGGACCCGTTGAACCTGAACCAGTTAACACTGGCGGAGGGAACTAAATAAACAATATTCGTATTGTTTAGCCAAGTTATCACTGGATCTCATCACTTCACATCAACCGATCCTTTCAGACTTGGCAACGGTTCCTAACGCGTAATTAGGAATCTGTTATGTCATCACACACCAATAATACATCCCATGTTACAACGCCTATCGTTTTAACTATTGCTGGCTCTGACAGTAGTGGTGGCGCGGGTATTCAAGCCGATATCAAAGCTATTTCAGCAACTGGTGGCTATGCTTGTTCGGTGATCACTGCAATTACGGCGCAAAACACCCAAGGTGTTAGTGGTATTCTTCCTATTCCTCTTGTGATGATAGAACAACAGTTAGATGCTGTTTTTACCGATCTCAACATTCAGGCCGTTAAAATAGGCATGCTTGCCGATAGTGACATCATCACGCTGGTTGCGAACAAAATAAAAGAGTACAAGCCACGCTATCTTGTGATTGATCCCGTTATGGTTGCCACCAGTGGTGACTTATTATTACAACAGTCAGCCATTAGTACATTAAAGCAAAAACTACTTCCATTAGCTGATCTCATCACGCCTAATTTACCTGAAGCCGCTGCGCTGACAAACAGCGAGATCCCACACAATCATACAGATATGTTGGGATTAGTCAGCAAACTGCGTGACATACAAACAAAAGCCATACTGCTTAAAGGTGGGCACCTAGAAAGTGATTCAGAAAGTAATGATTTATTGATATTAAGTGACGATATTATCGAGCTAAAAACAAAACGTATTGATACCCACAATACCCATGGTACTGGCTGTACCCTCTCTTCAGCTATTGCTTCTTACCTTGCTCAAGGTTATTCGATCGAACAAGCAACACAACGTGGCAAAGAATATATTACCTCTGCCATTTCAGCGGCTGATCTACTCAATATCGGTAGTGGTCATGGTCCTGTTAATCATTTTTTTACACAGGATCAAAATAGCTAACAAGACATGAAACATCACGCGACATGATATAAAAAAGCGGTGATTTAACTCACCGCTTTGATTTATATAGTAAATATTATGTGATTACAGTTTTGTCCAAGCATCTTGCCAATAAGCACTGCTTGCTGGGGCATAAGAAGCACTTGAGCACCAACCTGAATTAGGCCACGGTTTACATTGGTATAACTGCTCATCGCTAGCACGAACAATATCCCCTTGTTGGTAAACTGTGCCCGCTTGATACGTTGGATATTCTCCCGGCGCAGGTGGCGTCACTTCTGGTTTGACTGAGGTACACCCTTCGGTTGCAATTTGTTTCCAAACACCCCACTCACCCGTTGTTCCCGGCTCTTCACCTTTTGTCCACCAACCTGCTAGCCATACCACACCATTGTGGCTGACTTCATCTCCTGCCACATAAATACTTTGTGCACTCCATGTGTTTTCGCACACTGCGCTACCTTCAACCGTCACAACACGTTGCGCTTCTGTGGTTTGTTGTGCGCTGTCAGTAATACGGTAATTCAAGGTGTAGTTACCAGCTAGGCTCGTATTGACTTCACCTTCGATAATAATATTGGCCGTTATGTCACCATCTTCTGCATCTTTTGCGGTAATACCTGTTTTTGCATCAAAGGTATCACCGAGTTGAATAGTCGTATCGCTAATCCCTTCTAACACAGGTTTTGCACTAAACACTTCAACTTTACGCACAACAACAGATTCACTTAAAGCACTGTCATAAGCTTTGTAAGTTAGCGTGTAATGACCCACTTTATTGGTATCAACACTACCTTCAACCACGATAGAGGCAGTGACATCACCATCGTAATCATCTGTCGCTGTTACTCCTGCAAGTGGCGCAAATAAATCACCATGTGCAACAACAATATCGTCAACACCTGTGATAACGGGTGCTTTTCCTGCCTCCGTTGTCACAATACTTGCTTTTAACGACGCTTTTGCCGGCACTATATCCATTGTATTTAATACTTCACCACCACAGCTAACTTCTGCGCGGTATGGTTTCAGTGCACTTTCAATATTGATGTGAAAACGGTTCATGTGACCATCTTGCAAACGACGGTTATACAGGTTAAACGTTTTGGTGCCACCGTTTTGCGTCAACACATCCAACTGACATGTTGAAGCCGTGAAGTTATCAAGGTAAACATTACCGTATGCACCATGCAGAGCTGGGTAGATGTAGCTTGGTAGTGTTTTCTGTGGATCGTAATACCCTACCAAGGTTGTTACCTGTACGCCTTGCTTGTATGGGATAAGATCAATATTACCGCCCAGTGTTGAGTTTTCTTCTAATACCCACTGTCCATTGGCGTAAGTGAACGCATATTTTTTGTCACGCTCTAATGTAAAACTTTGATCATTATAATGAATATTGGTATTCCATAGCGATGTCACTTGAACAAGTGCTGTTTTACCTTCAAACGCTATATCGCTTGGCAGGTGAACATTACCAATCCATGCGTGGTTTTTCACTAAGACATAAACAAGATCATTTTTTTCAAATAGCTCATAAAACTTGTGACTTTCTGGACCAAATTCATCAGGCCCTAAGCTTTCATTCGGACTAACAACAACAGAGATCGCTAAATCATCAACCACTGAATGCGTCCATGGCTTCATCACTTGTTCTACATGATCCCACTTGCTATAACCTGTTGGGGACTCTGGATCAAAATTCGCTTTATTTTCTACGAAATCTTGAAACACACTCAGCTCATACGGTGCATGTAATGTGTATGCATTGTATTTAGGGTAAAGCGGTTGACCGCCAGACATGGTACCAAAACCAAAACTGTGTCCTTCAAAAGGTGCAACACATTCCCCTTCGTAGCATGACTCTTGATTCGTCACCCCTTTAGTGAAATTAGGAATAAAGATATTTTTATAAACATCCCACCCCCATGTAGAGTTCACTTCAGTAGAACTTTTGTGAATTGCTCCCGTAAAGCCACCAGGATAATGTGCACCGACTCCTAATTCGTGACCTACTTCATGACTAAATTCGTTACCCGTTGAACTCACGACAGAAGCTACACCTGCGTAAGAGCCCAACATACCGTGTGCAATTAAACCATCAGTATAATTACCAATTGAGTTATTCACAGTCACTTGCGTTGCATGGTATGGCGCTTCAATGTTCCACTGACTTGCAGGACGTACTTTTGATGAATTCACACCATAGTTAGCACTGTTAATACCTGAAGAGATCAGTTCACGTGCAATACGGTAATGTGAATCACTGCCGTAACCGTCTGCATCACTAGGATCAACACCTTGAAGTAAGCGACCATCAGGCAAAATGATCTCTTTAAGATGTACTGATTCATAAGGGTTAACAATCAATTTACTGATCTGAAGACTTTGGAAATACTGACGGTGTAATTCTGGATCATCGATAAAGATAAATTGATCTCTTGGCTCTGTTAATAAACCAATATCGATTGCATTTAAGATCATACTGGTATTAGCACCGATCTTAATATCTGAAACCGTCCCTTCTTTCTTATTTCCACTGGTGAAAGTTAAGCTTAAACCCAGTTTAACGGCTTCTGCTGGAAGTACGGCAGAGTAAGCTTTATCGCTATATGAAATTCGGCTGATTGCCATATCCGACTCACCATACCAAACACCATCAATATTCTGATAGGTAAATTGGTTACCACGGCTGATCGTATCTCTGCCTTGTGTATATTCAATTTGAGAGTTGTAGCCAGCATCTGAAATAAAGGTGATCTTCTTATTATTAAAGCTTTTATCATCAGGCAAAATAAAATGCCCCGCCCAATGACCATCTCCAGTTTTAACTAAAACTGTATCGTGCTGATCAAGTAGTGCTTTAAAATGTGTTGTACCCGCTTCGCCAGAGATGTCATGAAGATCGCTATTGCTAGTAATAGTTAGAGAGAACTGCGATGGCTTCGTTATCTCAACATACTTGTCAAGCTTACCCGCCACTTGTGGCAACTGTTGTGGTTGACGCATCACCGTGTGATAAACCACGTCGTTTTGTTTATTTTTAGCAGTCACAGTAACCACTTCGTCTTGCTCTAGCATATCTGCATGAGGCTCAAACAGCACCAGTGTACGACGAAGAGAAACAAGATGTGGTTGGCGATCATTTTCAATCTTATTGCTCGTTTGCATGATCACGCTTTGAGCAACACTAACACTACCTTGCAGTGTGCCTTGAGTGTCTGATGGCAACGCTTTTTTATTAAAATAAAGTGTTTCTGGTACTGTGGATCCGATTGTTTCTGCTTGTCCATATTGCGCCATAAGCAATACTGGCAATAGGCTGACTAAATACTTCTTTTTCATTATTTTCGCACAATGTTAATAATATGTATTTGGCGAAATATAAACAATAACAATACAATTTAGAATTAATTTATCTATTTGATTTGTAATAATTTATTATTAGATCAACCGTCAAAAACACCACGTGATAAACACTGTTTTCTTGACGCTTTCGATTACGGATGAACAACAATTTCACGTTTATCACATACTCCATTAATACAAGCAGTGATACGCACCTTACCCGAGTAATCCACTAATTTAATTTCATTACCAGTAAATGGTTGGTTATTAACATACCAATCAACCTTTACGTTTTCATCTAGCGTTTGTAGCGGTAATACGTCTAATTGATCTTTATAGTAATGCTGTCCTGTCACTATTTGCTTAATATACGGCACAACTCGTGCGTTCCTTTTCTCTAGCTCACCTTGTCCTTTAGGCGTTGCAATACCTCCTCGTTGTTGTTGCCAATTTGCTAGACGTTTCGGCCACGTTGTTTGAGCCGTATCCAAACTTGGAAGTAAAAAACGTCCATCAGTTTCCAACGTGGGTGGCGTAATTCCTCTTACGGTATAGGCTTTTCTTTGCGAAACACATTGTGCACGAGGCGTAATTTGCTTATCACGCCCACTCGGCCAACAAATGGTCTTTGTCACAACGTCTTTAGGTTTTATTCGTTGGTGTTGATCGCGGGGTAACTGATCAAAGGCATCAAACATAATAGGTGCGGCTTGTGTCGCGCCTAAATAACCCACAACAGGGCTAGAGTCTGGACGACCTATCCACACGCCAACTGTAAAATCTGGGCTAACGCCTATCGACCAAAAATCACGATAACCATAGCTGGTTCCTGTTTTCCAAGCAATTTGACGTCTTATCGATGGTACGACTCTATCTGGCGCGCTTATTTCACTCAGTGTTTTAAAAATAATCCAACTTGAAGCCGGTGAAAGGAGCGGTTTACTCACAACGGATTTGGCATTTTGTAGCAGTTGTAAAGGCTGATATTGCCCATTCGTTGCCAGTGTTCGGTACATAGCTGCCAGTGTAATTAAATTGGTTCCTGTCCCGCCTAATCCCACCGCTAAATTTGATTTTTTATGCTGTAATTGAATCCCAGCTTGTTGCAGTTTTTGATCAAAAACCTCTGGTGTTTCTTTATTAAAAACTTGTATTAAAGGAATGTTCAGTGACTGCTTTAATGCTTCACTCATACTCACTGCGCCTTGAAATTTGCCATTTAAGTTTTGTGGCTTATAGCCTGAAAACGATGACGGAATATCACTGAGTAAACTTTGAGAATGAATGATCCCAAGATCAAGAGCCGTACCATAAATGAATGGTTTTAACGTTGAACCTGGTGATCGAACCGCTTGCACCATATCAACATAAGAAAATCGGCTAACATCATTAAAATCCGCCGAGCCTTGATAGGCAATAACACTGGCAGACGCATTATCAACCACAACGATAGCCGCAGAGTTTTTAGCTGGTAAGCGTTGAGAAACCGTCGTGAGCAGTCGCTGAATTCGCTTTTGAATATCCGCTCGAATAGTGGTTTGAATCACCGCTTGGTGCGGATAACCTTGCTGTAGCATACGGCTCAATAATGGCGCTTGCAGTGGTTGAAAATAAGGGGCAACAACGACAGGTTCCTGTTGCAAAAAGTTCGCACTGTATTGATCGAGCTTGTTATAACGCACTAATCGTTCAAGCACTTTATTACGCATCGCTTTTGCACGTTCAGGGAAACGGTCTGGGCGATATAACGATGGTTTTTGCGGTAATACCACCAGTAATGCCGCTTCTGACTTTGTGAGCAATTGCGCAGACTTTCCAAAGTAACGTTGCGCCGCAGCCTCAACCCCTTCGATATTGCCGCCAAACGGGGCAAGATTTAAATATAAGGTTAAGATCTGCTCTTTACTAAAAAACCACTCTAATTGAAGCGCTCGAAATAACTGGGTTAGTTTGCCTGATAACGAACGTGAATGCGGTGAGATTAAACGGGCAACTTGCATGGTTAATGTTGAGCCACCAGAGACCACATGCCCATTAACCCCCCATTGCCATGCAGCCCGAAAGATCGAAAAAGGGTTAAACCCGGGATGGAAATAGAACCATCGATCTTCATAGGTTAATAACGCTTGTCGATAAAAAGGATCAACTTGATCCGGTGATGTTAGTTGCGTTCGACGCACCCCTTGCATATCTGCAAATGCTCGCAGTACCTCTCCCTCTTGGCTTTTAATAACAACCGCAGAGCCATTCGGATAAAGTGGCGGTAATGGAAATACGTAATTCAGCACCACACCACAAGTAGCTAATAATACAATGGTTATACAACAAGCCCGCATCCACGTTTTATAACGTGATGCAGGCTGTTGCGCAAAATAATTACTTTTCAATGGTTACCATGTCTTGCTTAGGCCAGTACACAGCATGTTGTGATGGCTGGTACATCGACTCCATGTAAATTGGCGGAATAGTAAAGGTTCCCGGTACTTCAGCACGAAGTAAATACGCAAATGAATAGGTTTTATCCTTATCAAATGACTGAGAAATTACATAACGGTCATTACGATATTCACTATGCTCTGGTGAACTTAATGTCACACCTTTGGGTGCTAATGCTGCTACATCAAGCCCTTGATTAAGTGCAGGGTTTTCTAACACAAAACCTGCTGGGATCATCTTAGACAGTAACCCTTCATTAACTCGCTGGTTGAGATTAACATTCAATACAACCAATAACCGCTGACCAACTTTTACTGTATTTCCAGTAAATGGCTTGCCGTCTAATTGATAAACAGAGCGTGAAAGCGTATTCACTTTCAATGTATTCAACGGATTATCACTATTTGATACCGCTTTATTGCGTTGCTGGTATCCCTCACCCTGTAACTTAACGTACAGCGGCTTGGTATTATGGTTGGTAATTGTTAATCCTTCCGTTAATGGTACTGAAAATGGACCCGTATGTTGCTGATCATGACCATTAATTGTCACATCAAACGGCTGATCTTTATTCAATGTTTGGGTCAATATCGCAGCTTGTAACAATGCACCGCGCTCTTGGGTGCTCAACCACAATTTATCGCCCGACTCTGCAACAAGTTGTTCTAACAACTGCTTTTGAATTTCCGCCGCTTTATGAGCCAAAATACTATTCGACTTTAGTTGCTGCAAAATCAATACAGACAAGGCGCTATCACGCAGGTTAGATCCATAATCTTGAAAATAGCTGCTGTAACGTTTAACCGTATGGTAATTATTTAACAGTGCTAATGCCTTATCACTATCGCCCACATTGGCATAACTTGCCGCAAGCTGTAATTCACTTAGTCCAGATGGGAAGAGTTTAAGACCTAAATTATCAATATCGCTCCACTGGAGCAGTCCTTGTTGAGACAACACATATGCCGCATAGGTTAATGCACTATCCGCATTTTGTTGGTTATACGCCCATTGCTTCATGCGTGTTGGGTTCTTCACATATTCGAGGATCTCGTCTTGCGCTCGTTTCAGCATGGCTTTCGGTACTATATTTGGAAATTTTTTATCAGCACGTAGCAAAAAGTCCGTCACATAAACAGTTAACCAAGGCTGATCGTTAACACGACTGCTATAGCCATCACTTGGCCATAACGAAAAACCACCTTGTGATGTTTGCATTGGTTTCAAGTTCATTATCGCTTGATAAATCATATCCCTATCAGATGGCATCGCTTCAGCATTCGGTGCTTTTCCTTGCGCTTTCAATCGCTGCTCAAACGCGGCTTTTTTAAAGCGGGTTAATTCTGGTAAATCATATAAATACGGTAATGCTTTACTGGTTATTTGCTCTGCACAGCCATACGGATATTGATAAAGATCTCTTGCTTGCTCTATCACGCTTAGCATCGGTGTTTGGCTGATATAAGCAAAGCCTAATTGATCTGGAATCGTATCAAGCCCTTGCCACAATGATGATGTCACTGTCAGCTTTTGTTGCGGCTCTAACAGATCCGAATGCATCTTATAAACCCACGGCATTACTGACTTGATCGGTGTTGTCCATGAACGATCAATATGGATCTGATTGTTGCTGTTTTGTGACAGCGAGTGTGCTTGCAGTTTGAACTCTGCACGGTTAACAACTATTGGTGAGTCAACCGTAAACGGGACGTTGTAACTTATATGCTCGCCATCTTGTAATGTCACCTTAGCAGGCAGTAGTGAAATCGCTAAGTTCACGCCTTTGTTAGCGCTCAATGCCAGTGATAACGTCTGCGCTGTTCCACTAATATTGTGAATATCTACCGTAACACTCGATTTGTCTCCCGCTACGAGAAAACGAGGAATACTTAATTCAGCGACAACGGGAGCTGCAATTTTATTACTTGATACACTTCGACCCACTTGCGAATCGTTAAATGTCGTAATAATTAACTGCCCTTCACCATTGTAATCAGGGATAGCTAATTTCACGTTCGCCTTGCCGTTGTTAACCTTTATCGATTTGGACATCAAAATAACGGTTTTACTTTCAACGAGATCGTCGTTTTTATTATCAGTACGCGTAACGCTATCGCTGCCGAAACGAGATTGAGCAAAGGGATTGGGACGCAAATCATAAAGACGTGAATACAGATCAACCACATCCGCGCTATAACGACGCTGTGCAAAGAAGTAGTTAAACGGATCTTGTGGTTTAAAACGGCTGAGGTTAATAATGCCTTTATCCACCAGCGAAACCGTTACCCAAGTATTATCATTTTGTTGCTTCTCAATACCAGCAACAGTAATTGGGATATCTAAGGTCGTTAACGGACGAATAATTGGCGGCATTGTCGCTTTGATTGAGAGTTTTCGCGCCTCACGATTAAGCTTAACTGGCTTAATGCCAAAATAACGTTTCGGCGCATTATCAACATTACCTGTTAACGTGGCAGTTAAATAAATATCGTGACGATTTAACCCCTGTGGCAGTGGGATCTCAATATCTTGTTTGCCTTTCGTTATCTTAGTGCGCTGCGACCAAATCACTTTATCTGTTTCTAGCGTCACTAATATGCTACCTGCAATTGGTGCGGTGATCGCTGAACGGATATTTTCACCTACGTGATAACGTGATTGATCAAAAGCAATATCAAGATGTTCAGGCTTAGCTTTTATTTGCTGATAACCATCATACCAACCTGCATAGAATTGATATTCAGTAACGGTTTTACTTGCTTGATCAGTCACTGTAATGCGGTACTGACCCCATTTAGTCGCAAAAGCTAATCGATGACTTTTTCCTGCTTCAACATGAATCGTTTGCGAAGAGATCGCTTTCCAACGCGCTTGTTTCTTACGCTGCCAACCAACACCTTGCTCATATAACCAATAATAAGGCCCCTGATCGTAATCCACTTTTACGGTCAAATTACCAGCAAGACGATGTTGACCATCATGGCTTAATAGTGCGATATCAAATTGAGGATTAGCATCATAACCGACACTTTTTTGCAGCGGCTTTACTCCAGCTATTGGACTATCTTTCCACACCGTGTAACGTAAATCCCGTTGTACAGCGGCCCCACCCGTTTCTAATAAACTGAAATTAACGACCGCATTAACTGGTGATTGAATTTTAGCAGCAGAAGGTGTCGGTAAAACTATCTCTGCTTTCCCTTCTGCTGATAATGTTTGCTTATCTAATTGCTGATAACGGCTAGCCAATGAAAATCGCTTACCGACTCGATAATCACTGTATTTACCGCTAAAGCTCGACGTTGAGTTATACATAACCTCGGCAGTAACTTTATTACCTGCCGCTGGGCTACCAAATAGATAGCGCCCATTTAGTTCAACCTTGGTTTGACTGCCCGCCATAACAAGCTTTGCAGGATCGGAAAAGGTTAAATCCATTCGCTCAGGAACAAACTCTTCCAATTCGAAAAAATATTGGCTGATCGGCTTTTGCGCTTCAGGATCGAGCCTTACTTCAACGGTATAGCGCCCCGTACGCCAACTAGATGTCGTGTTCAGTTGCTTAGAATAAAAACTCGCTGCTTGCGGAGAGAGTTGCTCAGATAACACAACATCATTACGTGGATCTAATACCGTTAATGTGATCGGCTGATCTTTAATCGCCAGACCGTCTTGATCACGCAGCAAAATATTTAACGGTAATGATTCACCCGGCTTAACCAAATCACGGTTGCTGTAAATAAACGCTTCATAAGGTTGATAAGCTCGCCCTCCTACTTTGCTATCCGATAAATCTAAGGGCGCTTCACGCAGAGGTAAAATACCGATCTCTTGTTGTGACTTATGTTGTAATGAAGGAGCGAGTTGGCGTTCTGCTGTTGTTTTATTGGTACGAGCAATAACGATATCGGTGTTTTTCGCCACAATATCAAAGTTAGCTTCACCTTTATGGTCGATGGGTACTGTTCTAAACAGTTTATGATCGCGATAAATATCAACGCTACCTGAAGTAACAGCGTCACCCGTTGATAAACGTGACACAGAAAAACTCGCTTGATGGGTATTTAACCGTGCTTGAATGCCAATATCAGTCAATAACACATGTTTGACTTTTAGCTCATCAAACGCGCCAGGTGCCTTTAACACCACAACATACCAACCTGACGGCAAATGATGTGAAAGAGGGATACGTGCTGCAGTTTGTTGATTTAACTTGCTTGGTGGCAGTGTAAAACGATCAGCATAAACACTTTCATAAGCGTGTTGTAAACGCTCTAAACCATAAGGGCTTAGGTTATCTAACAGGTAACTGTCATTTAAAAAGGTGTCGGGATCAGTTATATGTAAAATTTCAACATCAACTTTATCAAGATTCATAAAGTTAATTGGAATTGATTGGTGGTGAGATTGCGGAACTAAAGGGCCATTACCAATCACTTCCACCATGGGTGGCTGACGAATGGGATCTTTCTCTTGATTAGCGTAAGCGGTGCCAAACAACATAAAACTAAAAAATAACGCTATTAAATATAATCCCGCTACCGATCGTTCTGATCCCATTATTCGCATCACTTTCCCCTTTAAGAACCACTCAACTCTATGCACTGCATACGGTGTAATTCTATACAGAAAAGCAGATATATTCATCCGAACATCGCTATATGTTTTCTAAAACATTCTAAATTTTCTAATAAAATTAATAATATATTTCGCCATTTCTTCATGGCTAGCTGTATACACAGGCAATTGTCCTTTTTATCTTGGTGTCATTATCCGTTATAATCACTGCCACTTATTTAAAGATATTACCTACAGGTGTAGCGACAATATGGCTAATCAACCTAATTTTACTGATGAAGAATATAAAGCATTCGCGGAATTAATGGACTCATACAATCGTACGTTCGCCGTATCTATCACGACATTAGTATTAGCCGTAATTGGTTTTATTATTGCAGAAGTTCAGGTTGGTTATTTAATGACTAACAATATTCGTTGGCTGTTCGGCTTACTGGTTATACTCCCTCTTGCTGTTACCTCTATTGGAACAAAATACGACTTTAACCACCTGACTTTTAGTATGCCTAAAACTATCTTATATAGCGTACTCAATGTCATTGCTCTCATTACAATTATCGCGATCGTGGTTATGCTTAATCGCTGAGTCCATATTGATAAATATCGTACAGACAAAAATCTCCTTGCTGATAATTAGCTTTGAGCAAGCGGTTTTTTACACCTTTAACCGTTAGATCTTATCAATCTTACACGTTGTTAGTACATTCATTAATTGTGATTTTGTCACTGAGGAAAAGTGAGTTTGGGATCAAGTGATTCATAAATTCAACCAAAGTAAAAATGCCACGCGTTACGATTCCTCATTGAACATTTTGGTTACGATGCATCACAACAAACGCTTAAACTGCCCATTTTTAGCTTTGAAACCTAATTTGTTAAACAAAGCTTTAGACCGAAAGTTACCCTCATCAATATCCGCATACAATTTTTCAATGCCCAAAGATTTAGCATGAAAAAATAATAAACTAAGAGCTTCCGACATATACCCTTGTCGCCAGTACGATGAATTTAGTAAGCATCCGACCTCACAAGAATCACCTTTATCACTAAAGCTATGTAAGCCGCAGGTTCCAATAACTTTGTTTGTCGTTTGCTCCATAACCGCCCATTCCAATGATTCACCTGACTTCTCTAGCCGGACGACGCTTTCTAGCATCTGAACTATCAGATCTTTTGATGTGAAAACGGGGTCTGAAGCAAATTCCATTGTTTGAATATCGCCATAAATTTCAAACAAATCATCAGAATCATTCGGTTGAATTGACCTTAAAACAATTCTATTTCCTTGTAAATCAGGCTTCATTTATCTTCTCTCCTTGATCGTATAACGCCCGCTTAGATGTGAGCAACGAAATACCAAAGCCGCGCATAGTGAAAATGCTATGCGTTGTTAATCCCTCTTAAACAATTTTTTCTGTTCTCAACCTACGCAAAAATAGATTACTCCTGTCATTCAAATCAAGCTGAAGCTCCAATATTCCTTTCGACTCACTTAACTTCTGAAAACCAACTAAACTATACATTTCTTTAGCCTTATTATTGCTAAACACACAACACTTGATGTACGGAACGCGAAGTGATGTAGCCTCTTTCACTATGTGTTTAAATGCCCGATAGCCTAATAAACTGCCTTGCTCTGACTTTGTAATTTGTAGCGAATGTATAAATAAACACTTTTCATTAGCTTCAATTGAAAATCCAGCAACAATAATATCGCCACTTTTAATTACCCAATTATCTTTAGCCCTATAATGGCGCTTTATACCCTCGGCATTCCAAGGTAAGCCAAGCTCGGATTGTAGTTGATACATATTTTGATAGATCAAATCGTATAGCGATTCAAAATCAGAATCATCAGCTTTATTAATTGTAAACACGTAACCCCTTCTAATCACTTATGCCAATGTATTAATAGGCATTCTTATCACGCAAAAAAGACCTATGAGTTTATCTTTATCATACGCGATATAATCATTATTATTGACGTTGAATTCTCAAGAAATTCAACGAACGTTGACATTCACACAAGCCAACGCGATTTGATGAATACTTCTCAAATTTATGAAATTAACCAGCAAACTCGCGCAAGCAATATGTCGATTAATTATCATGATGAAGAAATAGGTGGTTATATTCATCGTGAAAACGAAGAAAAAAAACCACAATAATTTTTTAAGTTCAACTTCATATAAAAAGGAGAAAGTATTTAATTACTTTCTCCTTTTTATTTGTCATGTTTAATTAAATCATAATCACGCCATACAGAATAATTACGCATTTTTACTCCCGCAATCCATGCAATATTAGTGTGCATCAAGCTAAAAAAATTATATGACGAATATCACGTTTTATATTTCATTCAACTGCAAGAATATTCGTTCAATGCCTATAACTTAACGATAATTAATGAAAAAGATAACATTACTTTCCGCACTTATTACTTCAGCGATTAGTGTACCAGCATTTGCCTGCACTACGATTTTAGTGGGTAACCAAGCAACAACTGATGGATCTTTTATTGTCGCACGTAATGAAGACTATCAAGCCACTAATGCAAAACAGTTTATCTACCACCCCGCTGAAGCAAAACAAAAAGCTGATTTCAAATCTAACGCCAATGACTTTACTTACCCTGCAGCAAAAAATGCACTGGAATACACGTCATTGTCAGATTTTGACACCCATGGTACCAGTATGGGTGAAGCTGGATTTAACTCTGCTGGGGTTGGTATGTCTGCAACCGAAACCATTTATAACGGTACTCAAGCACTCGCGGCGGATCCGTATGTAACCAAGACTGGTATTGGTGAAGATGCGATTGAAAATGTCATTTTGCCACGTGTAAAAACAGCCAAAGAAGGCGTTGAACTGTTAGGTAAGATCATTGAAAAACAAGGCGCATCTGAAGGCTTTGGCGTTGCCTTCGTTGATAAAACCGGTATTTGGTATTTAGAAACCGGCAGTGGTCACCAATGGATGGCACAAAAAATCCCAGCTGATAAATATTTCGTTTCAGCTAACCAAGGTCGATTAACTACCTATAAACTACATAATCCCGATTATTTAGCTTCTCCTACGCTAGTTAGCTTTGCCGAACAACATGCTTTATATACTCCAGTTACAGGAGAGGCTTTCAATTTCCACAAAGCTTACTCGCAAGATACCAAGAATGATCAAACGTACAATTACCCCCGTGTTTGGACGTTACAACACATGTATACAAAAGGCTTAAATACCAAGATAACGCAAGGTGAGAGTTTCCCTGTCTTTTTAAAACCAAGCCATAAATTATCGGTTGCAGATGTTGAACAAGGGCTACGAAATCACTACCAAGGTACGTCACACGACCCATACGCGAATAGCAATCCGAAAGAACCATACCGACCAATATCTGTATTTAGAACCCAAGAATCACACATATTGCAAGTTCGTCCTAATCTGCCTATCGCTATCGGTGAAACCGAATACATGGCGTATGGGATGACAGCACTTAGCGTTTATATTCCTTATTATCAAGGCATGACAGAAGTGCCTAAAGCATTAACGATTGGTACAGATAAAGCAGACAATCTATCTGCTAACTGGCAATTCCGTAAGTTACAAACCATTGCCATGACCAACTGGAATGAGTTCTCACCCATTGTTCAAAAAGCCTATCAACAATTTGAGCAACAAACAGCCGTTAAACAACAAGAGCTTGAAAAGCAGTACCTTGCGATATACAAAACGCAACCTAAAAAAGCACAAGCATTAATTAATCAATTTGAACAAAAAACAGTTGATAACGCATTGGCATTAACCAATAAATTAACCAATACCTTATTGACCAAAATGACCCACAACACCGATATGCTGTATCACTTTGAAGGCGCTTAAGTTGCTAACACATCAGCATTAGTAATAAACGAGAGATAGCCCAAGGTTATAAAATTAAAGGTTATTTCTCGTTTTATCTTTTAATGTCGCACTTTGAAACAATATTTATTCCTATTCTTTTTCCGTATCTTATATCATTTGCTCATTCTGTTAAGAGCACTCTCGACAATGCGTCCACTACTCACCTTTCTTAGCCTTATTTTTGTTGTCTTAGTTCCTCATTTTGCATTGGCAACAACCAGTGAGCAGCAAGCTCAGATCACCTTAGGTCGCTATTTATTTAATGATGTTCGCTTGTCAAAGCTCGGCAATCGCAGTTGTGCCCTTTGTCATGCCGTCGATCTAGGTTGGACCAATCGATTTAGCAAAGTGCCAGATATCCATGGCAATCCAACAACGCTAAACACGCCAGCATTACTCAATGTTGCCCACTATGATCAATTCATGCAAAGTCGTGAAGGATTACAGACATTAGAACAAGCTATTTTGTTACCTTTATTTGGCACAGCCCCAACAGAAATGGGGATGACAGAGCCGTTATTACTGCAACGCTTACAACAAGCGTCTGATATCTACACCCCACTATTTGAAGCCAGTTATCAATCAGCAGATTTCACAACCCAAAAAGTCATTAACGCATTAGCGAAGTATGTAGAAACAATTCAAAGTGTTGATACCCCCTATCACCGTTATTTATCCGGTGATACTGATGCGCTAAATAAAGAGCAACAGCTAGGATTAGCTCTGTTCAATAGTGATCGCCTAAAATGCTCCCAGTGCCATGGTGGTGAGCTATTAAATACCCCTAAAAACAACGCCGATCCACTTTATGTCAGCACAGGTTTGTACGGCATAAAAAATAAAGATGGCAAATACTTATACCCTGAAAATGAACGTGGCAAAGCCAGTTTTAGCCATAAAGAAACTGACGACGGAAAATACCGTATCCCTTCATTGATCAATGTGAGCGAAACAGCACCTTGGGGACATGATGGCAGCGTACAATCACTCGAGCAGTATATTGAACATTATGCCGCCGGTGGACGAATACTGACGATAGGTAAAAATGCAGGAGATGGTCGTTATCATCTCAATAAAGACAACAAGATCTCAGGTTTTAGTTTATCGAATAAAGAGAAAAAAGCGCTCGTTGCCTTTCTCAATAGCTTAGCCATAACTCGACTACCAACACAGCAACACCAAGATCCTTTTTGCCAGTTAGTCCCATTAAAAAATAAAAAAGACAGCCCGAACTGTCTTCCACCTTTTAAAGTGAAGTCATGAAGACCATAAACAAGACCATGAAAAAGACGATTAAGTTAATGACATTAAGCGCCTTACTAAGCCAATCAATGGCCGTAAGCGCAAACACCGACATTAACCCTGAACATAAAGGGCGGAATGATTATTTTGCCAAAAGTTATCAGCCACTATGTAACTTGCCAACAAAACACATTGCGACAGCTTCAACACTTGAAGAGGCCAGCCAACAAGAATTTATTTTAGATAAAGAATTAGGCTTATCCACCCAACTAAATTCCCAAGGTGAAGCTTATATTCAATTGGCGATCAAAGAATGGAATGAAAAGTTTATCGTCGGTGTCACACCAAAAACCCACGTATCGATGGCGGGAGCTGATATTCAAGGCGCAGATATTGTTAACTTGCAATGTGCCGAGCCATCACAATACCTGACCCACTTAAACACCCACGAATGGGGAAGCTATACCCTGAAACTGACAGGTAAGCCAAACCAGTTGGTGAAAGTACAAATCATCACAACAGATAAGTAGAAACAAGCCTGAGCAATCATTGCTTAGGCTTATTGTTTCAAACTTATAAACCTGTGTTGCGGTGGTATTCTTGCTCAGCAAATTCTTTGCCTTTTTGTGCCGCCGCCGCACAAGACTCTGGCGCAATATCACCACGCTCCGTCACATATTGCTTAAGCTCCGCCGCTTTCTCTGTGCGATTAAAAAACTCATGATAGCCAATGTTTTTACATAGTTCCCATGACGATACACCCGCTGCATTTTTTAATGTGTAGCTATTTGATGGCGTTCCAGCGCAACCCACTAGCCCAAATGCAATCAGTGAAAATAACACCTGCTTTTTCATCAAAAATCCTTTATTTCAACTTTATCTCAATGATTTGACATACAATATCACATCATCTCTTACTTATGTTTTAGTATAAACATGATACTGATTCAAAGCCTCATTATTGATTAGACGTGAATAGGATAATTTCCTAATATACGCATGGTTCAAATACGTTTATGATCGTTGCTAATATAACCTTCATCGCTAGAGCTATTTTTAGGATTCACCATGAGCAATTTTAATCTTTATACCGCCCTTTTACCTTGTTTCGATTGCCGTCAACAAAAAGCAGAAGCAAGCTTAGGTTGGCTAACCCCTGCTATGCATGAAGCGGTTCTTGCGCAAGTAAATACCATTATTACAGCGAGCAATGATTACCCTGATGATCTTGTTACCACTATCACCTGTTCTGTTGATGAAGCTAAGTATTACCTATTGTTAAATGCCTTCGCTTATTCAGAAGAAGAAATGCAAACAACAGGTGTAGATCCAGACGACCTTGTTGAAATTGAAAAAGAAATCAAAGCAAACAAGAATGCTGATGGCATGATTGAGCTTGAGCATGACATTGCGCTACAAGGCTGCACTGCTTGCTGCCCTGACGCATAATTCCATACTATTTACTATGGTGTACGCGATGTATGCCATAGTCATATTCCCCCCTCTCGCCTCAACATACCGCCTAAACCTTGAAATTGTGCTGACTAGCCCCATTTTATTAATACGACAATTAATAATAAGAGCAAAAGTAAGATGAACAGCCCTATTTTAGATGACTTAAATTGGCGTTATACCACCAAGAGTTACGATCCTAATAAAACCATCTCAACAGAAAATATTGCCATCATTTCAGAAGCACTACGCTTATCAGCATCATCAATCAACTCGCAGCCATGGCGCTTTATTATTTTAGAATCAGATGATGCTAAACAACGATTTAGCAATACCTTTGAGACTAAGTTTTTAGCCAATAAACCTCACGCAACTAACGCCAGTCATATCATTTTATTTACTCACAACCCTCATTATTCGATTGAAGATTTTGAAGCCGTGATTGATAAAAATATTCTTGATGGCCGCATTAAACCAGAGAAAAAAGATGATGCTGTGAGCAAATTTAGCTTTGCAGACTTATACACCGAGCCGAGTGGCTACAATGCTAATTGGACAAAAGCACAACTGTATCTGGCTTTCGGTAATATTCTGCACGTTCTTGCACGATTAAAAATAGATTCAACACCTCTTGAAGGTATTGACGTAAAGCGTGTTGAGAAAGAATTCAGCCAAGAGTTAGATGGATTTTCATGCCCTGTCGCACTCGCGATTGGCTACCATGATGAGTCTGATTTTAACGCTCGCTTACCTAAATCTCGTATGCCATTAGAAACCGTTGTTCATAAAATCTAACAGCATGTGGAATGATAAAGTGATAGGTGAAACTTAAATAATAAGCCAACACACTAATGACATTCTTCAACCAGTCGATGGTTGAGAATCTAGTAACTATAAAAAAGCCACTGATTAATTAGTGGTTTTTTCTTTTAAAACTTGGCGGAGAGACAGGCTTTGAACTCTCGATACAATATAAAACCATTGTAACCACCAAACGTTACGCATAGTAAATGTGCCACGCGTGCGAATCACGCTTTAGCTATTTGTTATGTCAATTATTTCAGCGCAATGTAGACGCTAACTTTACTAGCACTTTCGTAGTGCTCAAAATCTGTTGTATAAGCTCTTTCATGCGCACAATTAGAAGAAGCAAAGTACGACCAAACTGACTGCCACGCGGCGATAACAGCAGCAGGAAACTCACCTTCGGATTCAAACTTAAGGTAAGAGCCAGGAAGAACAGATACCGATGACAGCGCAACATTTGAAGAAGATATTTCGTTTGACCCCATCAAAACATCAAAGTAGCCATCAACATCTGACTCGTAATTGCAGTAGACACTATAAGCCCTTGCCCCCGATTGATAGTTGATGACTAAGTTCGAGTCAACGTATGCAACATGTTTTGGGATATTCGCCGTTTCAGGATTCATCTCAATTTCATTGCGAGTTCTTAGAACTAAACCTTCGATTTCAAAACCTTTTACTTCAACAACTTCCATTTTTTACTCCATTTATATAGCGTTAGCATAACGGGCGTCCTCACCGAATAAAACGATACGTATAAAAGCCCAACCCTTTTGCCCCTACTGCCAACATGTCATGCAATTAACGGGAATATTTCGACCCAAATAACCGACGTTCAATAATAAGGATAATAGCTTTCTCGCTTCATAATTAAAGAGGATTTTATTATAAACAAGGGCATTAATATTATTGGTTCACACCAAGGATAATGCTCGAATTCTTTTTGGCATCACCCTTCATGCTATTTCCAATATTTACTTATATAAGGTAGCTTGGGCTTGTCCAACACTTCGGATAGGTGTCGGCTACGCGACACATATCCTTATTTGTTAGGTGCGTAGCCAAAGTTGGTAAAAGTCGGTTTCATCGTGCTTGGGATTCTTGCGCACGAACTCCCAACCATGGCGCTTGTAGAATGTGAGAGCTCTATGGTTAGTTCGGCTTACTAAAAGTACAGCACGCAAACAACCCGCTGTACTCAATACGCTTACAATATAATCCTGCAATTTTGCAGCGAGTCCTGAACCACGAAAATTCGGTTTTAAGTAAATGAGATGCACATAGCCAGTCTCCGGCTCGGGTGAAAAGCTACGAAACTCTAACTGCCCTGCAAACTGACCATCCACAAATATATGGATATAGAACCATCCTGATGTTGCTAGCCGGTCTAATACTCGTTCACGATAACCACTGATGAAGTCGTCGAAACCATCGTAATGCCCAAAACTACAAAAGTATGCATCTTTTCTCGCAGCTACGCACAATTCGAAATCATCAATGTTTATCTGCTGAAAAGCAATTTCCATACTTACCTTTTCCTTCAAGCACCTAACGCCCGCCTTAACAGGCGGAAAATAGCAGGCTAAAATTAGCGACGAAGGAGCGCAAAGCCTGCTGTTTTTGCGTCCTTGTTTAAGCTTTTGTTATATGCACTCTACTTGCAGGCCAAACATTCTGAGTCATCAATTGTTGAATACTCTGCATGCCAATAGTGTGAGTCTTTAATTTCACGATAAACTAAATTACCGCAATCATATTCTTTAGCAAACCGATTGTTAAGAATAATTAGCGACTCACACTTAGGTGGCCAAGAAGAATTTTCAGCAATTTGATTACCTTTTATCAATTCTTCTTCAAGAAGCAAATTGAGCTCTTTGGATTTAAACATACATTACCACCCAAATACTGAAGTCTTTAACCTACTAATTAAGGTTGCAGGTCTTATATTATCTATATCTTCACTTTGGAAGTTGTATTTAGATTTACTTTCACCTGCAACAGGGACTATAACTTTAGTAGCGTGGACAGATAAATCATTAACAATTTCTCCGCTTTTAAGCTTTACATCTACTTTGTAGTAATCCCAATGTAAGTTCCTACCGCAGTTACCTTGTAAGTGGTTTGGGATAATTATAGATGTCTCGGTTTCCAAGCGACTTCCTTGTGCATATAACAGTATATTAATAAGCATTCTTACTTTTACGCTTTATTAATACAGCAAATATTCAACATTCTAATAAATAAAAACATTTATTTTCATTACCTTAATCGCAAAAATTAGCATCCACCCGATATG
>NZ_PYNX01000012.1:0-113227 GCF_003026755.1 Photobacterium sp. GB-50 | reverse complement strand
GCCTTCCTCACAACTGAAAGTACTTTACAACCCGAAGGCCTTCTTCATACACGCGGCATGGCTGCATCAGGGTTTCCCCCATTGTGCAATATTCCCCACTGCTGCCTCCCGTAGGAGTCTGGACCGTGTCTCAGTTCCAGTGTGGCTGATCATCCTCTCAGACCAGCTAGGGATCGTTGCCTTGGTGAGCCATTACCCCACCAACAAGCTAATCCCACCTGGGCTAATCCTGACGCGAGAGGCCCGAAGGTCCCCCTCTTTGCTCCGAAGAGATTATGCGGTATTAGCTATCGTTTCCAATAGTTATCCCCCACATCAGGGCATATTCCCAGGCATTACTCACCCGTCCGCCGCTCGTCAGCATTGATAGCAAGCTATCAATCTGTTACCGCTCGACTTGCATGTGTTAGGCCTGCCGCCAGCGTTCAATCTGAGCCATGATCAAACTCTTCAATTAAAGTTTTTGTGGTCGCTCTTGTAAAAAGGCGACCGGCTCAATGAATACTGTTAATTCATCATAAAATGATGAATGAATTGACTGTGCTGATACTTACGTATCAATTGGTCACTAGTATCATTGATAAATCTTTCGACTTAACTTTTCAACGAGTGCCCACACAGATTGCATGGTCAAATTGTTAAAGAACAATACTGATTTTGTCGCTTGCCAGTGGCTTGCTCCGTGTCAGTGAGGCCGCATTATAGAGATTCAGATCACATTGGCAAGCTTTTTTTTTCAATAAAAAACACCACAAAAATGCGATAGCTCAACATCTAATCACGAACATAATAATCGTATATTTTACACACTGAACGTCTGACATTTCATATCTATTTAAAGCCCATAACCCGTTTTCCTAATGCTTGTCCTTTAAGCTCTATATATTTATATGTCGTCTTCGACACAAGGATAACGATCAAAAGAACAGAAACAACAAGTACATTATTATAAAACGTCGAACCTAAATCGATAAACCGTGCACCCTCTATCATTGGAGCGATTGCTTTACCTAACACTTTTTGTCCTACTAATGCGACCGATGTAACCATAAAGAGAATAGCGGCATGTGTTAAATAGATAGAATAGGACCATTTACCTAAGACTTGAAATATACTTCTATTTAACAGTTTTGAAATCGCACCAGACTCAAAAGCAAAAAACAATACAACAAGATAGAACAATAGCGTTGCGTATATATATCTGTAGCTTATTTCATTTGAAACCAAATAAACTACAGCACTTAAAAGCGCGACTTCAATAATAGAGCCTGCAATAAATGGAATCGATATGTGCTTTACTTTGGTAAATACAACATACGTGAATGCACCACCAAAAAAACATGATAATCCATTAAATACATATGGTTGAAGTAGTGTTGAATTGTTCCCCATTAAGCCTAAAATCATAACGGCTATCGTCAACCAGCTCCATACCTTGTAACGACCAAATAGATATAGCGTCAGGAAGAGTAAAACATAGAGATAAAACTCAATGCTTATACTCCACGATGGATAGTTGAACGATAAAGGATCGGTTAATGATGTCCATGATTGCACCATTAATAGGTTAGGGAGTATTTCAGACAGAGATCCATGGCCTGTAAAGGGCAATGTATTAAAACTAAAACCAACGGTTTTATACGCAATATATTTCACCACCTCTAACCCAATGAATACCATCAGCATGCAAACATACAATGGATATAGTCGAAAAAAACGCGATGCTATATAAGATTTAAAGTGTAGGTTGTCCCTAAAACCATAACTATGGGCGAGCACAAAGCCACTTAGGGCAAAGAAAAACTCTACAAATAATTCGCTGCCTCTAAAAAAAGGTAACTCAGTCACACTCCCAACTGCACGAAAGTGAAATAACACAACAGATAATGCACATAACCCGCGAAAGGCATCAAGGGCTTCAAAACGTCTTGCCATATAACAACTCAACTTCAATCAATTAATGTCTAACGACTAATTTGGACTCGATGAAGTGCCAGCTAATCATTGCAAATAAGAAAACAAGTACAGTTGCAATTGCTGTACCTTGATAAATATTCTTGAAAAAACCATACATGATTAATGTTTGTAAGATTGGAAAATGCCAAATATAGATACCGTATGATATATCACCAATACGCTTGCTAACCGCTATTGGCTTTAACTTAAAAACAATAACGTACACTATAAAACTCACCGCGAACGCATAAATCACAAACCAGCTTTGTAAAAAGAATACTATCGGGATCAAGATCAGTAGATGCCAAAGCCTTAAAAACTTAGGCTCCGCAAAATTCCAATATGCCCCTAGCATGAAGAACACTAACATAGATGGTAATTGTCGATTAATGCTTGCTGGTAAACCATGATACTCAATGAAATACTGCACTGTATAAAAACAGCAAATCGATACTAAACCTAGTAGTATTGTCAGCTTTTTATTATCTAACTTTTTATTCAGTACACCATAGATAATAGGTACACAAATATAGAACATGACTTCAATTTTAATGGTCCATAATGCTGCATTAACAAAAGGTTGAAAATTATTTTCAAATAAACCGGGTAACGTCGGATGCAAGAAGTTAGCGAACACATAATTAGACGCTAAGTATTTACCGGCACCATTATTTATGTCGTCAATAAAACTACCGGAGTAATGAAAATATCCAAAAATAAACGCCGTTGTAATAACAATAAAATACAGTGGGTAAATACGTAAGAAACGTGACTTTACATAAGTTGATAAAGACTTTCTTTTTAAGTAGCTTTTTACTATCAAATAGCCACTAATAACGAAGAAGCAATGCACTGCTAAGCCGCCTGGTACATACATGAGGTATTCATTTTGAGTTTCTATCCCTATATGGAAATAGAAAACAAGTACAGCGAGGAAAATTCGTAATACATCAAAATTATTTTTAACCACGAGATCAAAACTCAAAAATGAACCAGAAATAATTATTACACAGTTTTTTTATAATCAAAGTATCCTTCTCATTTCAGATAAGACCTTCACATAAATTATTATAAATAAAAATGAGAGACTATATATTCATTTAGAACAATCATATCTATCTTTTTGTTATATATGAGTAAATGAGATGACATATTTGATTATAAACTAAATACTTGAATAGCTACGTTATTCGATTGATTCGACGCAATGCTGCAATCAAGTCAGATAACGTCTGTTTAGTGTAACAATAAATATGATATGAATGTCAAGGAGGTGTTGGTGAGCTTACTATCTAAAAACAACAAAGCCCCAATCTTTCGATTGAGGCTTTGTTTGAAATTTGGTGCCCGAGGACGGACTTGAACCGTCACTCCCGAAGGAAACGGATTTTGAATCCGTCGTGTATACCAATTTCACCACTCGGGCTTATAGCGGCTATTATACGTATCCAATGCAGCGAGGCAAGCCTTTATCGTTAAGATATTCAACCAATCTCTTTGACCGCTATTTTTTCATCCTATTTACCTCTTTGTTGGTGATAATAACACCAGGTCCCTTACACATTCTGTAGCAATATCAAGCGTTCTCTGACTTATTGTTTACTGTTACACTCAGCACATATGGACACAGTCAGATAAATCGGATGTTTTATGTCAAAATCAGCAATAATAAAAAAAACCACTTCCCCACAATATCCAACCTTATTTCGGCGTTTAGCCGCTTGGTTTTATGATGCTATAATTGTCGCTGCGATTCTTATGCTAGCAGGCGGTATAGCAATGGCAGGAATAGCGCTTTTACTTCATTTTAATATTCTCGATTTAGCTCACTATGAAGATGTAAGTGCTTATTTAACACATCATCCACAAGCTAATTTACTTTACTCTAGTTACTTAGGCGCCGTAATTATTGGATTCTACACTTACTTTTGGACTCATGGTGGCCAAACGTTAGGTATGCGAGCATGGAAATTAAAAGTACAAAATAAAGATGGTCGCCCAATTACT
Organism: Photobacterium sp. GB-50; assembly: GCF_003026755.1. NCBI lineage: Bacteria > Pseudomonadati > Pseudomonadota > Gammaproteobacteria > Vibrionales > Vibrionaceae > Photobacterium > Photobacterium sp. GB-50. The sequence continues at coordinate 109,264 of NZ_PYNX01000012.1, read as the reverse complement.
ATCACTCAAGCATTGATCCGCGCTGCAACGGCAGCCTTAGGGTTAGGGAATTTGCTCGCATACAACACTAAACGTCGAGCATTACAAGACGTAATGGCTGAATGTGAAATGATAGTGACAAAAGATATTCGCTAATAAAAAAGGAGCCTTTAGGCTCCTTTTTCCATTTTATAGTTTGCGTCTTAGCAAATATATCGTGATAAACAAGAACGCTAAACTTGGACCTAATGCCCCTAAAATAGGCGGTAATCGGTACACTAAAATCATCGGTCCAAACACTTGGTCTGAAATATAAAATGCAAAACCAAAAATGACACCTGAAAGGACACGAGCCCCCATAGTAACAGAGCGAAGAGGACCAAATACAAAAGATAATGCTAATAGCATCATAACAGCAATGGATATAGGCTGAAGCGCTTTACGCCAGAATGCTAACTCATAACGAGAAGCATCTTGCTTGGTCTCTTTGAGATAATTCACATAATGATATAAGCCAGACAACGATAATTCTTCAGGTTTCACCGTCACAACCGCTAATTTATCTGGTGTTAATGTTGTTTCCCAATGCTTACTTGCTATATGGCTATTGGTTAACTGACTACTACCTGTCATGTCTGTTATGGTTACATCATGCATTGTCCAACCCGTCGCTTTATCGTAAGACGCGCGTTTTGCAGATGTTACATCTTCCAACTGGCCTTTGTTGTCAAACTGCCAAATATTAACAACATCCACTTTATTGAGATCATGAACACGTCCCATATAAATGAAGCTATTATCATTTTTAGCCCATACGCCACTTTGTGCAGAAATCATACTACCGCCATAAACCCATATCGAACGATACTCACGTGCCATTTTCTGCGCTTGCGGTGCTCCCCACTGTCCCAGTAATACAACCACTATCATCATAGGGACTGCCGTTTTTAAGGTCGATAAACCAATATCAAGTTTAGAAAAGCCTGCCGCTTGCATTACCACCAGCTCAGAGCTTGATGCCAGCATTCCTAAACCAATCAATGCGCCTAATAATACCGCCATAGGAAAGAACATAATGATGTCTTGCGGCATTGATAATAAAACAAAATACAGCGCCTTGAGGAGATCGTAGCTTCCTTGTCCCACTTTTCTTAGTTGATCAACGTATTTAATAATCGCAGATAAGCCCACTAAGGTTGATAGTGTCAGTGAGAAAGTTGCAATGATCGTTCGACCTATATACCAGTCGAGAATTTTAAACATTAACTGCGTCTCCGTAATTTATCTTTAAGGCGTCGCACAGGCATAGAATCCCAGCTATTTAAAGCAAGAGCAACTAACAAGGTTGTAATATTAATTGGCCACATGCCAATAGCTGATGGGATAATACCATCCTCAATCGCTGATTTTGCGGATGAGATCGCTAAGAAATAAGCCAGATAAATCAACACAGCAGGTGCTAATTTTGCAAATCGTCCTTGACGTGGATTAACAGCCGATAGCGGAACAACAATCATTACTAACAATGGAATACAAAGTACTAAAGAGAAACGCCACTGTAATTCAGCTTTTGCAGCTAAGCTTTGATCTTTTATTAAGGTCATTGTGGGCTGGGCTTCCCAATCACGATTACCAGCTTTAACTTCACGTTGCCCTATTAGCGCTTGGTAGTCATGAAAATGAGTAATGGAGTAATTTAGCTGAGTAGGAATGCCTTCATATCGAGCACCGTTATTTAATTCTAACATTTGACGACCATCAGATAACTCTTTGACGGTACCATTGTCTGCAACAATCACACTAGGCTGCAAGGTGCCAGAGGCTTTTAATTGCGCGACAAAAACCTTATGAAGTTTTGAGCCTTTATCGGTGATATTGTCAATAAATATAACCCCACTTCCATTCGGTGCCGGCTGAAACGTCCCCTTTACCAACATATTTAACGTTGGCCCAGCCTTTGTCTCTTCTTTAAGCTGCTCTATATGCTCTTGCGACCAAGGTGCAACCCAAAATGAATTCACAGCGGCAATTGCCCCCGTAATAATGGCCAAAGCTAATGCTGATTGGAGTAATAATTTGTTCCCCATCCCCGTCGCATTCATCACCGTGATTTCACTTTCAGCATATAATCTACCGAACGTGAGTAAGATCCCGATGTATAAACTCAGAGGGAGCATTAATAGTGCCATCGAAGGGATAGATAATCCCATGAAGGTTAGAATGAGATCACTCGGGATCGAGCCATCGGTTGCATCGGCTAAAATGCTAATAAACTTTTGGCTAATAAAGACAAGGAAAAGTACAAAAAGTACCGCTAATTGGCTCTTTAATGTCTCTCTTGTCAAATACCTAACAATAATCACGCGTTATATTCCCATAGAAAACTTGTTTTTTTGATGGAATCACTATAGTTTTTCGTTAAATCAGTTATTTTGTTATCTTTCAGCTAAATGAAAGACTGCACTCTAAGCGTATACCGAAATCACGGCAGAGCAAACAGTGTGGTATTATCCAACATTTAGCGTTAATTGTCTTTAATTAGGATGTTAGGAGTACGCATGGAGTTCAGTGTAAAAAGCGGCAGCCCCGAAAAACAGCGTAGTGCTTGTATTGTTGTTGGCGTCTTTGAACCACGTCGCCTCTCTCCAATCGCGGAACAGCTAGATAAAATCAGTGATGGTTATATCAGCTCCTTACTGCGTCGTGGCGACCTCGAAGGTAAACCTGGGCAAATGCTTTTACTACACCACGTACCAAACGTGTTATCAGAACGTGTTTTACTGGTCGGTTGTGGTAAAGAACGGGAATTAGATGAGCGCCAATACAAGCAAATCATCAAAAAAACGATCAGTACTTTAAATGAAACTGGCTCTATGGAAGCTGTGTGCTTCTTAACAGAGCTTCATGTAAAAGGTCGTGATACATACTGGAAAGTACGTCAAGCTGTCGAAACAACTAAAGATAGCTTGTATACCTTCAACCAGTTTAAGAGTAATAAACCAGAGACTCGTCGTCCACTACGTAAACTAGTCTTTAATGTACCGACTCGTCGCGAGCTCTCTTTAGGTGAACGCGCTATCAGCCATGGTCTAGCGATAGCATCTGGTGTTCGCGCAAGTAAAGATTTGGGTAATATGCCACCAAACGTGGCAAACCCAGCCTATCTTGCTTCACAAGCACGCCGTCTAGCCGATGATTTTGAGACCGTAAGCACTAAAATCATTGGTGAGCAAGAGATGCAATCTTTAGGGATGACATCATACCTTGCAGTGGGTCGTGGCTCTAAAAATGAAGCGATGATGTCTGTTATTGAGTACAAAGGTAACCCCGATTTAGACGCTAAGCCTATCGTTCTTGTCGGTAAAGGGTTAACTTTTGATTCAGGTGGTATTTCGATTAAACCTGGTGCTCAAATGGACGAAATGAAGTACGACATGTGTGGTGCAGCCTCTGTGTTCGGTACCATGAAAGCATTAGCTAAGCTTAATTTACCCATCAATGTGGTTGGTGTGTTAGCGGGCTGTGAAAATATGCCTGGCGGCAATGCTTATCGTCCTGGTGATATTTTAACCACCATGTCAGGTCAAACAGTTGAAGTATTAAATACCGATGCTGAAGGTCGTTTAGTGCTTTGTGATGCATTAACTTACGTTGAGCGTTTTGAACCTGAATGTGTGATTGACGTTGCGACACTAACAGGTGCTTGTGTTGTTGCTTTAGGTAATCACATTAGTGGTTTAATGAGTAACCATAATCCACTGTCGCATGAAATTATAAATGCGTCAGAGCAATCCGGTGATCGCGCTTGGCGTCTACCGATGAGTGATGAATACCAAGAGCAAATTGCGAGCCCATTTGCTGATATGGCAAACTTAGGCACGCCTGGCGCTGGTACTATAACGGCTGGTTGTTTCTTATCTCGCTTTACTAAAAAGTACAACTGGGCGCACCTTGATATTGCAGGTACCGCTTGGAAAGGTGGTGCAGCAAAAGGCTCTACCGGTCGACCAGTCCCTCTCCTTGTCCAGTTCTTATTAAACAGAGCAGGCCAAGAGATCGTCGAGTAAAAGACATCGAAAAGGGCCGCAAGGCCCTTTTCTTTAGGAACAAAAAACCATGACTCATGCTACGTTTTATATAATCGATGACAAGCAAGAGAGCGCTGATAGTCACTTTCAGTGCCATTTTGCCTGTCATTTAGCAGCAATGAGTTACCGGCAAGGTAACAGCGTTTACCTACTCGCAGCAAATAAACAGCAAGCAGAACAAATAGATGAATATCTATGGCAGCAAGATCCTGACAGTTTTGTGCCCCACAACCTTGTCGGAGAAGGGCCTAATGGCGGCTCTCCCGTTGAGATAGGGTGGTCAACATTACGTCATACTGGACGCCGTGCTACGCTAATTAATTTAGCGCAAAACGCACCAAATTTTGCGGTTAGCTTTGCACAAGTGGTAGACTTCGTTCCTTGCGATGAAAAGCTCAAGCAGTTAGCGCGCGAGCGTTACAAGGCATATCGTCTTGCTGGCATTCAAATTACGACTGCCACTGCTACTGAGACGCCCTAATTCCACATAGAATCCTTCTAAGAGCGCTATGGAAAAGACATACAACCCACAATCAATTGAACAAGCGCTATATCAGCGCTGGGAAGAGGCTGGTTACTTCAAGCCTCATGGTGATACATCTAAAGATGCTTACAGCATTATGATCCCACCACCAAACGTCACAGGTAGCCTACACATGGGCCACGCGTTCCAGGATACCATTATGGATACCCTGATCCGTTGTGAGCGTATGAAAGGCAAAAACACCTTATGGCAGGTTGGTACTGACCACGCAGGTATTGCTACCCAAATGGTTGTGGAACGTAAGATTGCTGCTGAAGAAGGCAAAACAAAGCACGATTACGGTCGTGATGCTTTCATCGATAAGATCTGGGAATGGAAAGGCGAATCTGGTGGCACAATCACTAAGCAGCTTCGTCGCCTTGGCGCATCAGTAGACTGGGATCGTGAGCGCTTCACGATGGATGATGGTCTATCAAATGCCGTTCAAGAAGTTTTCGTTCGTCTATACCAAGAAGATCTTCTTTACCGCGGTAAGCGTCTAGTTAACTGGGATCCTAAACTACACACTGCGATCTCAGATCTAGAAGTTGAAAACAAAGATAAAAAAGGCCACATGTGGCACTTCCGTTACCCATTAGCTGATGGCGTACAAACAGCGGAAGGTAAAGACTACATCGTTGTTGCAACTACACGTCCTGAAACTATGCTGGGCGATACTGGTGTTGCCGTTAACCCTGAAGATCCACGTTACAAAGATCTGATCGGTAAAGAAATCATTCTTCCAATCGTTGGCCGTCGCATCCCTATCGTAGGTGATGAACACGCTGATATGGAAAAAGGCACCGGTTGTGTAAAAATCACTCCTGCACATGATTTCAATGACTACGAAGTAGGTAAACGTCATAGCCTGCCTATGATCAACATCCTAACGTTCAATGCTGATATTCGTGATGCTGCTGAAGTCTTCACAACCAATGGCGAGCCAAGTGATGCATACAGCACAGCGCTGCCAGAGAAATACCATGGCATGGAACGTTTTGCTGCACGTAAAGCGATTGTTGCTGAATTTGATGAACTAGGTCTACTAGAAGAAATCAAAGATCACGACCTAACGATCCCTTACGGTGACCGTGGCGGCGTGGTTATTGAACCAATGCTAACTGACCAATGGTACGTTCGTGCAGCTCCGCTAGCAAAACCTGCTGTTGAAGCGGTTGAAAACGGTGATATTCAATTCGTACCTAAGCAGTACGAAAACATGTACTTCGCTTGGATGCGTGACATTCAAGACTGGTGTATTTCACGTCAGCTATGGTGGGGTCACCGTATTCCTGCTTGGTACGACAACGACGGTAATGTTTACGTTGGTCGTAACGAAGCTGAAGTACGTGAAAAACATAACCTAGCACCGGTTGTCGTATTACGCCAAGACGATGATGTACTTGATACATGGTTCTCTTCAGCACTATGGACATTCGGTACGCAAGGCTGGCCAGAAAACACCGCTGATCTTCAAACCTTCCACCCATCTGATGTGTTGGTAACTGGTTTTGATATCATCTTCTTCTGGGTTGCACGTATGATCATGATGACCATGCACTTCTGTAAAGATGAAGACGGCAAGCCACAAGTACCATTTAAAACCGTTTACGTAACGGGTCTTATCCGTGACGAAAACGGCGATAAAATGTCGAAATCTAAGGGTAACGTTATCGACCCTATCGACATGATCGACGGTATTGATCTTGAGTCTCTAGTAGAGAAGCGTTGTGGCAATATGATGCAGCCACAACTTGCATCGAAGATCGAAAAAGCGACACGTAAAACATTTGAGAACGGCATCGAACCTTACGGTACTGATGCCCTACGTTTCACTCTTGCTGCTATGGCTTCAACGGGCCGTGACATCAACTGGGACATGAAACGTCTTGAAGGTTACCGTAACTTCTGTAATAAGCTATGGAACGCAAGTCGTTACGTACTAATGAACACAGAAGATCAAGATTGCGGTTTCGCAGCAGGTAGCGAGCTTGACTACTCACTAGCAGACAAGTGGATTGAATCACAATTCCAGCTAGCGGCAAAAGAGTTCAATGCTCACATTGATAACTTCCGTTTAGATATGGCTGCTGGTGTACTTTACGAGTTCATCTGGAACCAATTCTGTGACTGGTACCTAGAGCTAACTAAACCTGTTCTATGGAAAGGTACAGAAGCACAGCAACGTGCAACGCGTCATACTCTAATCACAGTGCTAGAGAAGACATTACGTCTTGCGCATCCTGTTCTTCCTTACATCACTGAATCAATCTGGCAGAGCGTTAAACCACTCGTTGACGGTGTTGAAGGTGAAACCATCATGACTCAGGCATTGCCTCAGTTTGATGAAGCGCAATTTGACCAAGCAGCAATCACTGACATTGAGTTTGTTAAAGCGTTTATCACGAGTATTCGTAACCTACGTGCAGAATACGATATCGCGCCAAGTAAGCCATTATCAGTAATGCTAAAAGTGGCTGATGCCGCTGATACTGCACGTGTTGAAGCAAACCTGACGGTACTGAAATCTCTAGCAAAACTAGAAGAAGTGAAAGTATTAGCTGACGGTGAAGCAACACCAGCTTGTGCGACTGCACTTGTAGGCAAATCTGAATTGATGATCCCTATGGCGGGCTTGATTGATAAAGATGCAGAGCTTGCACGTTTAGACAAAGAAATCGCAAAAATGGAAGGCGAAATCAAACGTACTTCTGGTAAGCTAAGTAACGAAGGCTTCGTTGCTAAAGCGCCTGAAATCGTGATCACTAAAGAGCGTGAAAAGCTAGCCGGTTATGAAGAAACATTAGTGAAGCTTATTGAGCAAAAAGCAACGATTGCTGCGCTATAATCTCACCAATCATTCTTGATTAATAAAAACCGACAGTCACATACTGTCGGTTTTTTTATATCTCAAATCTGGCATCTCTTTTCAAACAATAGCTTTTACCTATTAGTAATATAAAAAATAACAAATTTAGTTCTTAATAATATTCAATGATAATGACCTCATCGAATTGAGGATCACCTTATGAAAAAGACAGTCAGTTTTGCCGCCATCCATTTTACTATTGCTTTTACAGTGGCTTACCTTCTTACAGGCGATATCATTATTGGTAGTTTAATTGCAATGATTGAGCCGATGGTTAATACCGTTGCCTTTTATTTCCATGAAAAAGTGTGGCAAAGCAAAACACTCAAACAATCACACTTTAATACGCCAAGTCGCAAAACAGTAAGCTTTGCTATTGTGCACTTCAGTGTCGCATTTAGTGTTGTTTACCTTCTTACAGGTGACATACTGATTGGTAGCTTAATGGCAATGATCGAACCTGCAATTAATACCATGGCTTACTATTTCCATGAGCGTGTATGGCAACGTAAAAATCACAACCAAAATGAGACACATCAGCCAACTTGGCTAGATGCAATGGCTTGTCAGCACTAATAAACACCATGATAGATTAAACAGATTGACATTGTTGCAGGCTGCAACTATTTTAATTGCGTAATGCAATTAAATTCAAGGACGGATCATGCTGCCCCAACAACTTCGCCAACTTTCTCGTCAATTAGTCCGTCAACTCGGCATGCTAAATAGTCAGTGTGGCCAACTCGCCCTTACCCCTGTACAAGCCCACACTTTGATTGAGCTTGAGCAAGGACCTTGTACGGTTAATCAAATGGCAGAGCGTTTACGGGTCGATAAATCCAATGCCAGCCGTAATTTAGCCATGTTACTCAATCAAGGATTGATCCATTCAATTGCCAACCCTAGCGATAAACGTAGCCAACTCTCCCAGTTAACACCCAAGGGTATTCAAACACTCACCGCTCTTCACCATCAGCTTGATCAAGATACCCAAACGATTTTAGATCAGCTGGATCAAGATGAAATAGAGCAGTTAGAAACAAGTTTACGCCGTTATCATAAAGCTTTGACAATCACAGAGCATCAACAGGGGTACGTGCTAAGAGAAATCACGCCTTTGGATAATGCCGCCGTTGCTGCACTCATTCGTCGTGTTTCAGCAGAATATGGATTAACCCCAGATAGAGGCTTTAGCGTTGCGGATCCTCATCTTGATGATCTCTGCCAGCATTACCAATTACCGAAAAGCCGTTATTGGGTAATAGAAAAAAACAATCGTATTTTAGGCTGTGGCGGTATAGCGCCATTAACAGGAGATGCGCAGTGGAGTGAACTGCAAAAAGTCTTCTTCTTACCAGAGCTCAGAGGTAAGGGATTCGCACGGGTATTAACCGTTAAAGCATTAAAGTTTGCCCGAGAAAATGGCTTTAAAGGGTGCTATTTAGAAACCACAGAGGTATTAAAAGAAGCGGTGAAACTCTATCAATCTTTAGGTTTTGTCGATATTCCAACTGCGCTTGGTAATACAGGGCACAACGCTTGTGAAATTCACATGCTTAAAACCTTCTAACATATTAATTGATAATAAAAAGCCTGCTCAGAGACTCTCTCAGCAGGCTTTTTTAAACGATATACTGTATTAATAGCTTTGCTTTAAATGGTAAACACGTAAGCCTTGCACAACTTCATCGTAACTGGCTGAGCCAATGTATTTCACTTGGCGTTGGTGCTCAGGGACGAGCGTGAAGCTTGAATCTTCAAAGCGACCTTCCCCTTCAAATTCCAAATGAACATAGAAAGCAGGTTTGTTGCTACTCAGCATCACTGATATTTCACCATTCATTTCAGCAACTTCAAAACGTAAATCAGGATCTTCTAATTCACATTCTTTAGGTTTAGCTGGGAACCATGTGTTTTCAATTAGTTTATCGCCGTTACGTAAATGCACATGGAAGAAGCCTTCAGTCTCGTGACCATCAAGATCCTCGTTTAACCATTCCCACACCACTTTCGTGCAATCAGGATCAAGGAACTCTGAAATAGGTTCACGATATAAAATCTCACCTTCCCAACTCTGCCATACCACTTCACCTTTTAACTCAGCACTATTGCGACCATCATTGATCAAGTGAAGTTTTACCCCTTGCTCATCGCGAATAAAGGTCGCCATCTGTGGCGCAAAGAAACGTCGAGTATGATAGTGCAACTGTTTCCAACGACCACTATATTCTAGCGAAGACCATGAGCTTACTGGCCAGCAATCATTCAATTGCCAGAATAAAATGCCACGGTTTGTCGGCTTATGTGCACGCCAATATTCTGCTGCCGTTTTAATCGCCATCGCTTGTTGTACTTGCGATAGGTACAACATATTGACGAAACCATTAGGGAAACGGAAATAACGGGTAAACATTTCAGTGATAATCGAGTTACCACGGCTATTTTTCTGATGACATTCAAAACTTGGTGACGTGATATTCCAATCTTGCTCAGGAGCAAACGTCTTCACTGTCGGCAGTGACGGCCATGATTGGAAACCAAACTCTGAGCAAAAACGTGGCGTAACGGTTTGGTAGGCTTCAAAATCTTTACCTGAATGCCATACATCCCAAAAATGCATGTCGCCACGTTTATCATCGTGCCACGCATCGCCAAAATCTAACTCACCATTACACGGCGAACTCGCCCAAAAACGACGAGAAGGATCTTCTTTTTCAACTACTTCTGCTAATGCTCGGTTTAAACGATCATAGTTAACAAGATATTTTTCTCGGTTTTGACGGGATTCAGGATACCAACTAATCGCACCTATCACTTCATTGTCGCCACACCATAAGGCTAGGCTTGCATGATCTTTTAGACGGCGGACTTGGTATTCAACTTCCTGTTTTACTTCTGCTACAAAATCAGGTGTTGAAGGGTACAGCGCACAAGCAAACATCAAATCTTGCCATACCATGATCCCTAATTCATCACATAACTCATAGAAGATATCTTTTTCATACATGCCTCCGCCCCAAACACGTAGCATGTTCATATTGGCAGCTAACGCATCTTCAAGCAAAGAACGATAGCGTTGATCCGTCATGCGTGAAGGCATCGCATCCATCGGAATCCAATTGGCACCTAATGCCGAGATCTCAACATCATTAACTTTAAAGACCATACTTTGGCCAAGTTCATCATCTTCAGTGATCAACTCAAGCTTGCGCAGACCAATCTTCTTATTGATATAACTGCCGTCAGCTTCAATTTTAAGATCATATAAACGTGGTTTACCATACCCAGCGGGCCACCAACGACGAGGCTCTGCAATACGGAACAAGACAGATGTTTTCGTTGCGTCACGATCAAGCGTCAAGTGGAAGGTTTGATCGTTAAACGTGACAGCTGCGTTTGCTAATCCTTTCTCTGATACCACTTCATAATTGAGCGTGACAGATAATTCGCACTCTTGATCTAGCCACTTTTGTTTCGTACTCACATGACTGATTCGAATATGCTCAATTGGCTGTAATTCAATATCGCCATATACCCCTAATACAGATAAACAAATACCCCAGTCCCAACCCGCATGACATTGGGTTTTACGCAAGGTATTCATATGAGGGATCTGGTTATTACCTTCTGCCCATGGCACTGGAAATGGCAATTTATCAGCACGCTTTTTAGCTGCAAGATCAGCACGGTGTAATACGATTTCAATTCTGTTGCAGCCTACTTGCAGACAACTTAATACATCTACTTTGTGACGCATAAACATATTATTAAAATCAGCCACGGTGTGCCCGTTTAAACGAATTTCAGCCACGGTATCAAGGTGATCCATCACTAAATCCATCGCATTACAGGCTAACTGCGCTTCGGTTAAGTCGAACTGTCGACTTACGATCCAATCACACTCCCCAACCCATTGGACTTTCTTTTCATTGGTAGCCCAGTAAGGATCAGGGATCTCACCTGCAGCAAAAAGCGCAGAATGAACATCACCTGGTAAATCAATATGCAGATCTTGTAAAGCCGCTCGCTGAACACAGGTTAATTGCCATTGACCATTAAGCGAAATTGTCATCATAACTCCAGCACTGAGTACACTCAGTAAGCTTGATAATAAAAAAGGTATATCTACGCAGTTTTTCAATAACGCACTGTGATCATTATTAAACTTTGATCATTAAGCAGAATAAAAAGTGCGAGTCCCCACAGCTAAAAGGCGAAAAAGCCAGCAAATATGCCGGCTTTTTTATTATTCGTCTATTTTAACGATTATTCTTCGTCGTCGTACTCTTCATCGTCGTCTTCACCAGACTCGAAGTAAGTGCCCCAACCGTCGTAATCGATATTGTGTTTTTCAGCAAGTTTGATCAACTTCTCAGCTTGTTCGTCAATCAACTCAGCGTTCAGTGCTGATTCCATTACAGCATCGAAACAAACAACTTTACCGCCGCCATCTTCTGGCGCTAGTTCAAGTTCTTCTGCTTCTAAAACTTCAAAACCAAGTTTAAAGGCTTCTACAGCAGCACCTTCTAACTCTTCAAACGTATCCGCTGAAAAGTGGTGCTCAATCGTATAAAGAGCATCTGGCTCACTGCCATCTTCAAGTAACGCGGCAATAATTTCGCGTGTTTCTTCTTTTTGCTCTTCGATCAGTTCTGCATAAGACATGGGTTCACTCCGACTGTGGAATCAATTTGCTGGCAAATATCGCATGGTTTGCCATCAATTACCACCTGTTAGTGAGAAGCACCGATAATTAGTATTGCCTTGAGTTTTAGCGTTCATATTCAACATTCTTATTACTGTCGGAAAAACCAAGGAAACCAAATAATCTTGCATAATAAGCGCACAGCTATTCACAATGCAGTAATAATAAGATAAACATAAAGCAACAATAACGAATATCTAGTAACCTAGTCACAACAAAGGGGTATTCGGTTAGAAACATTATAAAATGCAAGAGGGAACTATCATGGCTTTTAATCTTCGTAACCGTAACTTCCTTAAATTATTAGATTTTACTCCACGAGAAATTCAACATCTTCTCGATTTATCTGCTGAATTAAAAAAAGCCAAATACAATGGTTACGAGCAGCCACGCTTAAGCGGAAAAAATATTGCGCTCATCTTTGAAAAAGCATCGACCCGTACTCGTTGTGCATTTGAAGTGGCGGCTTTTGATCAAGGTGCAAAAGTGACATATCTTGGCCCATCAGGCTCACAAATCGGCCATAAAGAATCAATGAAAGACACCGCGCGCGTATTGGGTCGTATGTATGATGGCATTGAATACCGCGGTTTTGGTCAAGCCATTGTTGAAGAGTTGGGGCAATACGCTGGCGTACCTGTTTGGAATGGGTTAACCGATGAATTCCATCCGACTCAAATCTTAGCTGATTTTCTAACGATGCAAGAACATGGCCGTGGCAAGCAACTCCATGAAATCACCTTTGCTTATTTAGGTGATGCACGTAATAACATGGGAAATTCATTGCTCGTTGGGGCGGCGAAAATGGGGATGGATATTCGTCTCGTTGCGCCCAAAGCGTTCTGGCCTGAAGACGAGTTAGTGGCACAGTGTCGTGAAATTGCATTAGAAACAGGCGCGAAAATCACTCTCACAGAAAATGTGCAAGAAGGCGTTCAAGGATGTGACTTTTTGTATACCGATGTATGGGTTTCAATGGGCGAAGCAAAACAAGCATGGGCTGAGCGTATTCAGTTAATGCTCCCTTATCAAGTCAATATGGACTTACTAAAAGCAACAGGGAATCCACATGTGAAATTTATGCATTGCTTACCCGCTTTTCATGGTGAAGACACCACAATTGGTAAGGAGCTTGCGCAAGAATATCCTGAACTGGCCCAAGGCGTTGAAGTCACCGATGAGGTCATTGAATCCAAACATTCAATTGTTTTTGATGAAGCAGAGAATCGTATGCACACTATTAAAGCGGTCATGGTGGCAACACTGGGGCATTAATAAATGCCTATTGATAGTTTTCGCAAACGCTTGCGTCACTTAAAAATGACGGTATAATTCTTGCCAATTTGTCGAACACGAGCTAAGAGATGAACCTGACAATAACTCCACTACAGAATTATCGTCACCGCTTTTTAACGCAGGTTCGTGTTTCTATTTTTATAAAAAAAGCCTCCTTTTATTAAGGAGGCTTTTTTTTGTCTGTAAATCGGCAAGGATCACGGTGAATGCCGTATTGAGCGTTATTTATTTTATTTTGAGGGAAAGAAACCATGGCTAATTCGCTGTTTAAAAAGCATATTATTTCCATCCCAGAGCTTAGTCGCGCAGAGCTTGAATTAATTATCCAAACCGCAGGACAATTGAAAGCTGATCCTAATCCTGAACTGCTAAAAAACAAAGTGATTGCAAGTTGCTTCTTTGAACCATCAACCCGTACCCGACTCTCATTTGAAACGGCTATTCAACGTTTAGGCGGGACTGTGGTGGGGTTTGATAGCGCTGGCAATACGTCTCTAGCAAATAAAGGCGAAACTCTGTCTGATTCCGTTCAAGTGATTACTTCATACGTTGACGCTTTCGTTATGCGTCACCCTCAAGAAGGCGCTGCTCGTCTGGCATCTGAATTTTCTAACGGTATTCCTGTGATCAATGGTGGGGATGGGGCAAACCAACACCCAACGCAGACCCTGTTAGATCTGTTCACCATTTACGAAACCCAAGGCACGTTAGATAACATTAATATCGCCTTTGTTGGTGACTTGAAATACGGTCGTACGGTGCACTCGTTAACCCAAGCATTATCTAAATTTGATAACGTGAAGTTCTTCTTTATCGCCCCGGAAGTACTCGCAATGCCTGACTATATTTGTGAAGAATTAGATGATGCAGGTATCGCTTACAGCTTGCACAGCGATATGGAAGATGTGATCCCTGAGCTTGATATCCTTTACATGACGCGAGTACAAAAAGAGCGTTTTGATGAATCAGAATACGCCCACATGAAAGCGGCTTATATCTTAACGGCGAAGATGCTAGAAGGGGCAAGAGACAACTTAAAAGTGCTGCATCCACTGCCACGTGTCGATGAAATTACGGTAGATGTTGATAAAACTAAACATGCTTACTTCTTCCAGCAAGCAGAAAATGGTGTTTACGCACGTCAGGCGCTATTAGCCCTAGTTCTTAACGAAACCTTATAAGCAGGAGCGATGATCATGTCTAAAGAAACCCAACTAAAAGTTGAAGCAATCAAAAACGGCACTGTTATCGACCATATTCCTGCGCATGTGGGTATCAAGGTACTTAAGCTCTTTAGTATGGATAACTCGAACCAACGAGTGACAATTGGTTTGAATCTGCCTTCGTCAGCACTTGGTGCCAAAGATCTGATCAAGATCGAAAACGTCTTTATCAATGAAGATCAAGCTAACCAACTCGCACTCTATGCCCCGAAAGCAACCGTTAACCAAATTGAAAATTATGAAGTAGTAAAGAAACTTAACTTATCATTACCTGACTTTATTAGTGCGGTATTTAAGTGCCCAAATACTAACTGTATTTCACACGGTGAGCCGGTAAATAGTGGCTTTAAGGTACTGACTAAAAAAGCAGACATTCAACTTAAATGTAAATACTGCGAAAAAGTTTTCTCTCGCGAAATCGTGACAGAGTGCAATGCATAACTTTGTTATAAACAGCCCGTTAGCTTCATAGCGGGCTTTATTCATTAAATCTCAGCCACAAAATAACACAAAATACCAGCTAGGTATTATTTAGTGATAACCATCAAGTTTCTTCTGATTATTCCCTGTTATCATATTTGCATTAAATATCACAAAAAGTGATTATTATTGCGATATCGAACAAATAAAATGCATAAAAAAGCGACAAGGAGCTGTCCATGAATGGACATGAATCACCACACGGGATCATCAGTCATTATTGCGAAAAAAACATGACAGCCGTTTGTAAACAATTATTACAAATGCACCATTTTTCTACTCAAGATCATATTCGCGACGCGCTAATTAAAGAGGGATTTGATGATATCAGCCAATCTACCGTTTCACGTCTTCTCACTAAACTCAAAATAGTAAAAGCACCAAATGTCTATGGTAAACGGGTGTATTGTGTTACTGAAACCACCAATCCCACATATACTGATTCTGAGATCGCTTCACAAATTGAATTTGTTACTCATAATAAATTAGTGATTGTAGTAAAAACCCATCCGGGTTCTGCACAACTCATCGCTAGAATTATTGACCTTAATCCCCATCAAGAAATTTTAGGCACCATAGCTGGCAATGACACTATTATGGTTGCACCTCGCAATATTGATCGGATCCGTGATTGTGAACAAGCCGTTTGTCTAAGTCTTGGGATGATATAAAAACGTTCTAATCAGCTTGAATCTTCCTGACTTAGCCCCCATAACACCATCAATCAGATAGCGTGACGTGTCACTTACGCTATAACAATCAAAAAAATATAAGTAAGGGTAAACAATGACTAAGGTTCTTCATACAGAGCAAGCTCCTGCAGCAATCGGTCCATACGTACAAGGTGTTGATCTTGGTAATATGGTGCTAACTTCCGGTCAAATCCCTGTAAACCCTGCAACAGGTGAAGTACCGGAAGCAATTGCAGCGCAAGCTCGCCAATCTTTAGACAATGTAAAGGCGGTAGTGGAATCTTCAGGTCTTCAGGTTTCTGACATTGTTAAGATGACTGTTTTTGTTAAAGATCTAAATGACTTCGCTGCCGTTAACGAAGTGTATGGTAACTTCTTTGATGAGCATAACGCACCTTACCCAGCACGCTCTTGTGTTGAAGTTGCACGTTTACCAAAAGATGTAAAAATTGAAATCGAAGCGATTGCTGTTCGTAAATAATCGTTGCTAATAAACGTTTCATTGCATCTTAATTTGCCATAAAAAAAGCTGCTAACGGGATCTCGTTGGCAGCTTTTTTATTCATAAAACAACACTAATTACTTAGTGGCAAAAGCAAACACTTGACTAAACCATGCCGTAAATAACTCAGGCTGAGTCTTTAGCGTTTGTTTAATCGTCTCTTCAGACCACCAGCGATAATCCATCACTTCATCAGCGTTAGGAACAACCTCTATCTCGCCAGCATCAGCCACCAGCACATGATCGAGCTCATGCTCAAATAATTGGTTATCAAGCTCTGCGTAATAACAGAAGTGACCAATATCAGATAATGAAGTCACTTGCGTGATCCCCATTTCTTCAGCTAATCGTCGTATCCCTGCTTGCTCTATCGACTCATATTGGCGAGGGTGTGAACAACACGTGTTAGTCCACAACCCACCACTATGATATTTGTGCAACGCGCGTTGATGAAGTAAGTATTCACGACCAGACGTGGTATTTCGATACAACAAAACCGAAAAAGCCAAATGCAAAGCACCTTGTTTATGCGCTGCCATCTTCTCTTGTAAGCCTTGAAATTCACCTTGGCTATCAACCAAGACTACATATTCTTCAGTCATCACTCTTTACTACTGTTATAAATTACCCCCTGATATTCAGGGGTTAAAATAAAACAAGGACATGTGATAAACATGTCCTTGTATATTAATACTTACGAGACAAATAAATTAGCGTTTACCTCGCTCACTCGCTTCTGCATTAAGCTCTGCTAATTTTTCAGCCATAACATCATGACAACGGCTAGAGAGGCTGCGAACATCTTCTTTATGTAAGCCGTCCGTTGAAATCGGCTTCATCACTTCGACAATCACGACACCGTTATCCCAACGATTTAACCTAACATGATCAGTTGAACTACACACAATCGGTACAACAGGAACGTTCGCGCCAATTGCAGCATGAAAAGCACCGGTTTTAAACGGTAATAAACCACGACCACGAGAGCGAGTGCCTTCAGGAAACATCCACACTGACACTTTGTTTTGCTTAATTTTATCGACAACTTGACCTATGGTACCCACTGCTTTGCTGCGGTTTGCACGATCAATTAAGATGTTACCCGTGATCCAGTATAGCTGACCAAATAACGGTAACCATACTAAACTTTTTTTACCCACGGTAACGGTACGAGGCATGATTGCACCAGAAACCGTAAAAAGATCATAATTATTCTGGTGGTTCGCAATATAAATAGCAGAGCCTACTTTTTCAGCACCCTCTGCGTATCGGAACTCTAATTTGATCCCGAGTACACGTGACATTTTGCTAAACAAACGTCCAAAGGTATAAACGTGTTTAGGGTTACGTGGGCTTAATAAACAATATCCGCAACCAAAAATAAACGTCACGATAGCAAAAATTGCGATAGCAAATATCCGCAAAACAAAAATCATTCTAGCTCTCCTCAGCGTACAAGCGTTCGCTAGTATACTCACAGCAAGAGAAAATACACGTTTTATGTGTATTCTTTACTCACTTGTTATTCGCTGATCAATAGAAACGATACGCACAGCTTAGATCAAAAAAGCCCTCAACTTGAGGGCTTTGAATAGCGCATCAAAAATAACTATTCCGATGGAACGTCAGAAGATTGCTCGTTTGGTGAATCAATCTCCATCCGTGTTACTCGCTGTAAGCCTCGAGGTAACATCGCACCTCGACGTCCACGCTCACCACGGAAATTATCGAGATCCGACGGTTTCAATCCTAGCTTACGTTTACCCGCATACAGGGTGACATGGGTATCAGCACTTATTACCGTCAAGTACGATAAGAATTCTTCACGCGCCTTTGAACGTGCAGATGGAATGTTGATGATCTTATTCCCCTTACCTTTCCCCAGTTGCGGTAAATCTTTAATTGGGAACAGTAACATTCGACCTTCATTGGTAATGGCTAATATCTGATCATTCTCAATGTCAGCAACAGGCTGTGGCGGCAGCACAGCAGCATTTTCAGGTACCGTTAATAAGGCTTTACCGCTCTTATTTTTCGATACCATATCTGTGCTCTTACAGATAAATCCGTAACCTGCATCCGATGCCATTAACCAAATTTGATCGTCTTCTGCCATTAACACTTGGCGCATATTTGTGCCTGGGGTTAAATTTAAACGCCCCGTGATAGGTTCACCTTGGCTACGCGCAGATGGCAAGCTATGTGATTCTAACGCATAGCTACGTCCATCAGAGCCTAAGAAAATCGCAGGCTGATTACTCTTACCGCGAGCATGCGCAAGGTAACTGTCACCCGACTTATAGTTTAGCGTGCTCGGATCTACCTCATGCCCTTTAGCATGACGGATCCAGCCTTTCTCTGATAGTACAACGGTGATCGCCTCACTTGGGATCAAGTCACGTTCAGTTAATGCTTTCGCTTCTTCACGTTCAACTAATGGTGAGCGGCGATCATCACCGTACTTCTCAGCATCAGCGAGAATTTCTTTCTTAATTAAAGTATTTAAGCGACGCTCAGAGCCAAGTAACTTTTCTAGTTGCTCACGCTCTTTGGCTAATTCGTCTTGCTCTGCACGGATCTTAATTTCTTCAAGCTTGGCTAACTGACGCAGTTTAATTTCTAAAATTGCGTCTGCTTGAATCGCTGATAAACCAAAACGTGACATGAATTCTGCTTTTGGATCTTCCTCATTACGGATGATCTCAATCACTTCATCAATGTTAAGGTAAGCGGCCAGTAAACCTTCTAAGATATGTAAGCGTGCATTCACTTTATCTAAACGGTACTGTAAACGACGACGTACTGTTGTACGGCGATATTCCAGCCATTCAGCAATAATCTCCACTAAACCTTTAACTTGTGGACGACCATCTAGACCCAACATGTTCAAGTTCGCACGGAAGCTCTTTTCAAGATCCGTTGAAGCAAACAAGTGATTCATCAACTGCTCGCAATCAATACGGTTAGAGCGTGGCACAATCACAATGCGAGTTGGGTTTTCGTGATCGGATTCGTCACGTAAATCCTCAACCATTGGCAATTTCTTCGCACGCATTTGGCTAGCGATTTGCTCAAGCAGTTTTGCACCTGACGTTTGGTGTGGCAATGCGGTAATAACAATATCACCGTTTTCTTTGTGCCAAACCGCGCGCATTCTAATACTGCCTCGGCCACTCTTATAGACTTTCTTTAAGTCAGCTTTAGAGGTAATGATTTCCGCTTCAGTTGGGTAATCAGGGCCTTGAACAAACTCCATTAGCGCATCAAGATCTGCCTTTGGATTTTCAATCATATGTACTGCTGCATTGGCAACTTCACGCGCATTGTGCGGTGGAATATCAGTTGCCATACCAACAGCAATACCCGTTACGCCATTAAGCAAAATATGCGGCAGACGTGCAGGTAACATCTTAGGCTCTTGCATTGTACCGTCAAAGTTTGGTACCCAATCTGCGGTGCCTTGGCCTAATTCAGACAGCAACACTTCAGAAAATCGAGACAAACGTGATTCGGTATAACGCATCGCCGCGAATGATTTCGGATCATCCGGAGCACCCCAGTTACCTTGACCGTCAACCAGTGGGTAGCGGTAAGAAAAAGGCTGTGCCATTAATACCATGGCTTCATAACAGGCAGAATCACCATGAGGGTGATATTTACCTAATACATCACCCACGGTACGGGCTGATTTTTTATATTTTGCCGTTGCACTTAAACCCAACTCAGACATCGCATAAATAATACGGCGCTGTACGGGTTTAAGGCCATCACCGATAAACGGTAAGGCACGATCCATGATTACATACATGGAGTAATTTAAATAAGCGTCTTCAGTAAACTTCCTAAGAGGAAGCTGTTCAACGCCATCCATTGAGACATCAGTCATCGTTAGATAATCCGTCTTTAATTTTGCTTATCTGCCAGTTATTACTAGCAGATGAAATAGAGTAAAAAGCTGATCACACTTCAGCCATATCGCCTTTGCTTTGCAACCAGTGACGACGATCTTCAGCACGCTTCTTACCAAGTAGCATGTCCATCATTTCGTTGGTTTCACTGTCGTCATCAATCGTTAACTGCACTAAACGGCGAGTATTCGGATCCATGGTGGTTTCACGCAATTGCAATGGGTTCATCTCACCCAGACCTTTGAATCGCTGAACATTAACCTTGCCACGCTTACCTTTTAGGCGATCAAGAATACTGTTTTTCTCAGCTTCATCGAGGGCGTAGTACACTTCTTTACCCAAATCGATACGGTACAAAGGAGGCATTGCAATAAACACATGTCCGGCACGTACTAAGGTTTCAAAGTGCTTCATAAATAACGCACACAACAAGGTAGCAATGTGAAGACCATCGGAGTCCGCATCCGCAAGGACGCAGATCTTACCGTAACGTAGCCCACTTAAATCATCACTATCTGGATCAATACCAAGTGCGACCGAAATATCATGGACTTCTTGAGAGGCAAGGACTTGATCGGCAGACACCTCCCACGTATTTAAAATTTTACCGCGAAGTGGCATGATCGCTTGGAACATACGATCACGAGCTTGTTTTGCCGAGCCGCCCGCCGAGTCACCCTCGACAAGGAATAATTCAGTGCGATTAAGATCTTGTTGTGAACAGTCCGCTAACTTACCAGGCAGTGCTGGGCCTGATGCAATTTTCTTACGTACCACTTTTTTGCTTGCACGCATACGACGGTGCGCATTTGCAATACAGACTTCTGCTAATTGCTCTGCCAGTTGTGGACGCTCATTAAGCCATAAGCTAAAGGCATCTTTTACCACACCAGAAACAAACGCCGCACATTGACGTGACGATAAACGTTCTTTGGTTTGACCGGCAAATTGTGGATCTTGGATTTTTACCGACAGGACATACGCACAACGATCCCAAATATCATCAGCCGTTAATTTCACGCCTCGTGGCAATAAATTACGGAACTCACAGAATTCACGCATCGCATCTAACAAGCCCTGACGCAGACCATTAACGTGAGTCCCCCCTTGCGCTGTTGGGATCAAGTTAACATAACTTTCAGTGATCAATTCGCCACCTTCAGGTAGCCATAACAGCGCCCAATCAGCGGCTTCTGTTTGCGAACTGAACACACCAGTAAATGGTTCTTCTGGCAGTAATGTATACCCTTTTACACCTTCAGCAAGGTAGTCTTTTAAGCCGTCTTCATAACACCAACGAATCGTTTCATCAGTGATTTTATTGGTGAATACAATTTCTAAACCAGGGCATAACACTGCTTTAGCTTTTAAATTACTCTTCAGGCGGGAAACTGAGAACTTGGCACTATCGAAATATTTTGGATCAGGCCAAAAGTGAACACGTGTGCCTTTTGCGCGACGGCCACAAGTGCCAATCACCTCAAGCTCTGAGACCTTATCGCCATTTTCAAAGGCAATTTGATACACTTGACCATCACGTTTTACCGTGACTTCAACACGCTTAGAAAGGGCGTTTACAACCGAGATGCCTACCCCGTGTAAACCACCTGAAAATTGGTAGTTTTTACCAGAAAACTTACCACCTGCGTGAAGCTTACATAAAATAAGTTCAACCCCTGATACACCTTCTTCAGGGTGAATATCAACAGGCATACCACGACCATCATCAACCACCTCTAATGATTGATCGGCATGAAGGATCACTTCAACTTTACGGGCATGTCCAGCCAATGCTTCATCGACACTGTTATCGATAACTTCTTGACCTAAGTGGTTAGGTCGAGCCGTATCGGTATACATACCGGGACGGCGGCGTACTGGCTCAAGGCCATTAAGAACCTCAATGGCTCCAGCGTTATAGCTTTGATCTGTCATATCACGGAAATTTACGGGAAAGTTTTGAAAATAATAGTCAGTAACCCAGCGCTATATGTCAAGTTCTGGGACACATGAAGGCTCATGACTGTGAGTAATGATGTTATTTACAAGAACATCAGATAGAACATGTCATAGAAATATAAGTAATATCAGAAAACATATCGCGACACAGAGTCACTCGCGAATGCTAAACATGGCAGCATTCTACCAGTTATAATTCTAAGAATTGGATAATTGATGCAGGAAATCGTTCAAAATTGACAAAACTATGATCCCCATTAGGTTCAACGGTCAATTTTGATTCAGCATATTTCATTATGGATTGGCGATAATCTAATACTTCATCACCTTCTTGCAATAGCACCCAAAAACGTTGTGGAGCATGTAATGTCGCCACATCTAGTTGCTGCAATTGCGCCATATGCTGGGGAACAAGTACATAATTTTCGCCACTATATGGATTCTGCTGGGGTCCTAAATAATCAACTAACAACTCATAAGGTTTTACTGCTGGGTTAATTAATACCGCAGGTAAAGCAAACCGTTCACTTAACCAAGTACATAAATACCCACCTAATGAACTCCCTACTAAACCTATCTTGTACTCGTCTTTGCAGCGAAGGATCAACTGTTCAAGATAAACCTGCGCTTCTTCAGGGTAGCTCGGTAGTTGCGGCATCACAACCTTAATATCAGGTCGATGGTTTGCACAATACTGCGCCATTTGCTGCGCTTTTAATGATTGTGGCGAGCTATTAAAACCGTGCAAATAAATCAATAGTGATGCCATTAATACCCTGCTGAATCAAAAGTTGGTTGGAATACATCACCTTCAAGACGTTCAACGTGAGTAATAATATCCCCTGTCGCGGTTAATTCTAAATAACGCCAACCTGGGGTTACTTGATCTAATGCAAAATCATCAGAATCGGGTAGAAATTGAATACACGTCGAAGGTGTCGCTAGCACTCTGACATCACGATGAATACGATCCAACTCTTGATGAATATGACCGCATAAAATAGCTTTTACTTGAGGATGTTTATCAATGACCTGCCACAGCGCATCACTATTGTGTAACTGATGCTGATCAAGCCATGCGCTCCCCGCGGGTAACGGATGGTGATGAAGTAATACCAACGCATGTCGCTCAGGGTGTAGCGATAAAGCATGATCAAGTAGTGCTAATTGATGATGAGATAATTCGCCATGTGGAACACCAGCCACTTGGCTATCAAGTAGGACAACTTGCCAATGATCACCGACCAATATTTGTTCACTATCTTTAATTTGTTCAGAAGGTAATATTGATGCCATGGTTGGTTGGTAATCGTGATTGCCCGGTAACCAAAAACACGGTTGTTCCCAACGAGCAATGCCTTCAGCAAAACGTTGGTAGGAATCAGGAGTGTGATCTTGGGAAATATCTCCCGTTGCAACAATTGCATCAAATTTACGCGTAGAAGCATCTACCGCATTAAGGACGGCATGAAAGCTCTGTTGAGTTGCCACACCAAGCAGAGCGCCTGATTCATTGGCAAACAAATGAGTGTCTGTAATTTGAAGAAGAACCACACTATCAGGGTTCGTCTGTGGCAGCGAATAGGTCTGCAAAACGTCAAAAACCTTGTCTTTTAATCAATCAAAAACAGTTAACAAACAGATTGGTTACTGATCCCACGGCGTAAACAATGGTTTAACCAATCGCCTAAAAAACGATTTACTTGATGTTTCTCATCTTTCTGATGCATACGCAAGTTAGGATAATCATATATTGGCTTTAAACGAGAAATCTGTTGAGCGGAACACACTTCTGCGACTCTAGCATCATGATAAAGCCTTACTGTTAACGCTGGCGATAAATAATCGACAACATCTTGATCACTCTTTAACCCTAGAGAAATCATCGTAGTATAGCGTGTGGATTCTATTATTTTTAAGCGATATATATCATCACACACTCGATAAAACCTTTCATCACCCACTTCGTCACTACGAGGTAATAACGGGAGCAACTTAGCATAATTGGTTTCATACAAGCGCATTAGGCTTGATAAATCGACAGAGTATCGAGAGTTCAATGACAAAATCCTTTAAATAGTTACAACCTTTTATTGGCCTATTGCTGTAACTGTAAATAATGAAGCTGTAACCATTGTAAGGCAATAATCGAGGCTGCATTTTCAATTTTACCAGATTCTACCCACTGATAGGCCTGTGTTCTTGACACAACATGCACCCGAATATCTTCACTTTCTTCAGCTAAACCATGAATACCACTCGCTGTTGTGCTATCAACAGTGCCAACGAATATATCCAGCATTTCAGAACAACCACCTGAGCTTGATAAATAACGCGTCACTTTTTGAAGTTCAGTGACGGTTAGCCCCGCCTCTTCAACAGCTTCTCGTTTAACGACCTCTTCTGCAGATTCACCTTGGTGATCAATCATGCCCGCGACAATTTCTAACTGCCAAGGCTCACAGCCAGCCGCCATCGCACCGACACGAAATTGTTCAATTAAAACAACCTCATCAGTGACTGGATCATAAGGTAATAAGGCGGCGGCATGCCCACGTTCAAACATTTCTCGATTGACCGTATCGCTCCATCCGCCTGCAAAAAGTTTATGACGAAAACGGTATTTCACCATTTTAAAAAAGCCATTGTAGACAATATCTTTCGCCTCAACTTTTACATCATCCACACCAAACTGCAGTGGACTTTTCTCATTTTGGCTCATCATTATTCCCTTGTATAAATAAAGTGCGCTAGCTCGCAATAATTAACAGATAATCATAACAAACAGAGAAGGTTAGCTATCTTTTCATTCAATCAGATTATCAGCAACGTTTAACTTCAACAAAATTAATAAATATTACATTTTTTTTTAAACCAAATTGATAAGAGTTTAAATTTCCACCACCATAAATAAAAAATAAACCATCATATTTAGGTAAATTTTTGCAATGATCAGTTTCAAGCAAGGCATGTTGAGGTAAACTACAATTTGTAATTATATTTTTAGCTCCCATTTTGTCAGCAAGACCAGGAAAGGCATCCATGAAAAAATTGCTTCCAATCGTTATCAGCCTTGCATTTGGCTCACTAAGTCAATCAGCTCTTGCTGATGATCTCGCTCAAATTTATCAGCAAGCAAAACAAAATGATCCACAACTTCTAAAAGCTGCAGCAGATAAAGATGCAGCATTTGAAGCAATTAACTCATCTCGAAGTACGTTACTACCGCAGATTAACTTAAGCGCGGGCTACAATACTTACCATTTAGATGCCAAAGACAAAAATACAGATGGATTTGTTGGCGGTCTTCAGCTTGACCAAGAGATTTATAATCGCTCAAGCTGGATTGGTTTAGATGTATCAGAAAAAAAAGCCCGTCAAAGTGATGCTGCATACTCAGCTGAGCAACAAGGCTTAATTCTTCGTGTCGCACAGGCTTACTTTAATGTTTTAGAAGCCAAAGACGATCTGAGTTTTGGTGAGGCCGAAAAGAAAGCTGTAGGCCGACAACTAGAACAGATGAAACAGCGCTTTGAAGTGGGTCTATCTGCCATTACGGATGTCCATGACGCCCAAGCACAATACGATAAAGTTGCAGCTGATGTGATTCTAAAAGAAAATGCAGTCGCAAATAGCTACGAAGAACTGCGTGAAATTACAGGCCGTGAGTACACCTCTCTGGATGCCTTGAACACCAAGACTTTCTCCGTAACGCCATTACAACAATCACCTGATACGTTTGTAAAAACAGCTGAGACTGACAACCTATCATTATTGGCGTCAAGAATTGGTCAAGATATCGCAAGAGACAATATTTCACTTGCAGAATCAGGCCATCTACCAACCTTATCGTTCACTTCAGGTTATCAATATAATAAGTCAGGACCGGGCACTCCAGATCCAGATCAAGGTTCTTTGACTGCAGGAATTCAGTTAAACCTTCCAGTCTACTCTGGTGGTAATATCAGCTCTCAAGTAAAACAAGCGCAATACGCATATGTTGCCTCTAGTGAAGAGCTTGAAGGCCAATACCGCACAGTTGTGAAAGATGTACGTAACTATTACAACAACATTCATGCCGCTGCTGGTTCAATAAAAGCATACAAACAGCTCGTTATTTCAGCTAAATCAGCTTTAGAAGCAACAGAAGCGGGCTTTGATGTGGGTACGCGTACTATTGTTGATGTTCTTGACTCAACAAAGAGCCTCTATTCAGCAAATAGCCTATTAGCTAATGCTCGTTATAATTATATTCTTGCACAACTACAGCTAAAACAAGCGGTAGGTACCCTGAGTGAGCAAGATATTGTTGATATAAATAAAGGCTTAATTAAACAATAAGTTTTAATCATCAAAAATAAAAAAGCGCCCAAAGGCGCTTTTTTATTATCTGCGATTTTTGTCGCTATAATTTATTAGCCACGACCACCACGGATCGCTTCAATAATTTTGGATGTAGAGCAGCCGTCTTCAAAGTTAAGTACCAGTACTTGACCACCAGCTGCCACAACTTCTTTACCACCCGCAATTTCTTCAGGTTTATAATCGCCACCTTTCACCAAAAGGCTCGGAAGCACTTCACTGATCAAACGTTGTGGTGTTTCCTCGGTAAACGGTACCACCCAATCAACTGCACCAAGACCTGCCAATACCGCCATACGACGATCTTCTGGGTTGACTGGACGACCAGGGCCTTTTAAACCTTTAACTGAGCTATCAGAGTTCACCGCAACAATTAAACGATCGCCTAATTTTGCCGCTTCAGTTAAATAAGCAACATGACCAGCATGTAAAATATCAAAACAACCATTTGTCATAACTACCGTCTCACCACGCGCACGTGCTGACTTTACGGCTTGAATTAATTGAGGCTCAGAAATAACACCAAAACCACTGTCTTGACTACCATGAATGGCATCTGTTAATTCAATAGTAGATAAGGTTGATGTACCCAACTTCGCGACAACGACACCAGCCGCAGCATTGGCTAATTTACACGCATCTGATAACGATTTACCTGCAGATAATGAAGCGGCTAGCACTGAGATCACCGTATCACCCGCACCTGTTACGTCATACACTTCTTGCGCTTGCGTTGGCATATGTAAAGGCTCACTGCCTTTTTCAAGTAACGTCATGCCATGCTCAGAGCGAGTGACTAACAAGGCTTCAAAATCAAACTTTTCAATAAGGGCTAACCCTTTCTCAACTAAGTCTTCGTCTGACGTGACTTTACCAACAACCGCTTCAAACTCAGATAAGTTTGGTGTAAGCAGTGTGGCGCCACGGTAACGTTCAAAATCCGAACCTTTTGGATCAATTAACACAGGCACATTTGCTTCGCGCGCTAATTGGATCATACCTTGAACGTGCTCTAATACACCTTTCGCATAATCAGATAAAATGACGGCTTTCACATCCGTTAAGGATTGCTTCATGCGCGCAATGATCGGTGCGGGATCAACGTTATGAAAACCTTCTTCAAAGTCTAAACGGATCAACTGTTGCCCACGACTCATTACACGAAGTTTGGTAATTGTCGGATAGTTAGGCAGTGAAACAAAATCACAATAAACGTTCAGTGAAGATAACTTTTCAGTCAGCGCTTTCGCTTGCTCGTCAATGCCCGTTAAACCAATCAATTTTGCATGCCCGCCTAATGCTGCAATATTCATTGCAACGTTAGCGGCACCGCCCGGGCGCTCTTCAATCTGATCAACCTTAACAACAGGTACTGGCGCTTCTGGTGAAATTCGCCCTGTAGGACCTGTCCAATAACGGTCTAGCATGACATCACCAACAATCAAGACACCTGCTTGGTTATAATCAGGAAGGGTCAGTTTCATTTTTTTCTCCGGGAATATGAAAACGCTCAAATACTAGCATAAACTAAAATCAAGATGCATCAGGACAATGTTATTCCGTTAATTATCATCACTATTGATTGGCTCTAAAATTTGCAGCCAGATCGCTTCAACATTTTCTCGTAGCTCAACAAATTGTTTATCAGATACATACGCATCTGATCCTAATAAATTAAGCTTATGGGTTTCATTACGCATTTCACAGTAAGCATGCTGGAGTAATTTTGCATCCTCAGCAGAAATGATGCCTTCTTGCGTCATTGATGAAAATATACGGATATTATCAGACCAACGAGTTACGTCAGGTTGCTCAGCAGCATTCGCTAACACAAGAAATTGGGCGAGAAATTCAATATCGGTGATCCCACCTTTATCTTGTTTTAAACCAAACATTCCCGCTTTTTTCTTACCTAAATGATCACGCATTTTATGGCGCATCTCGACAACGGCTTTGGCTAATTCATTTCGTTTGCGAGGAATTGATAATATCTGCTGGCGAACATCGGCAAAGGCATGCTGCAATTGTTGGTCACCATAAATCATGCGAGCACGAACAAGCGCCTGATGCTCCCATGTCCACGCCTCTTGCTGCTGATAATCAGCAAACGCGGTGACGGTACTGACCAATAACCCTGATGCACCAGATGGACGTAACCGCATATCAACCTCATATAACACGCCTGATGCGGTTCGAGTTGAAAATAGGTGAATGATCCGTTGCGCTAGACGTAAATAAAATTGACGGCCATCTATTTCTTTAAGGCCGTTGGTGTAAACATTATCAGGGCAATCATGCATAAAAACAAAATCAAGATCAGAGCCATAACCAAGCTCCCAACCACCAACTTTACCATAGCCCACAACACCAAACCCTTTCCCCTGTCGTTCAACTAAGTGGCTCGGCTCACCATATTTCTGAGCGATTTGTAACCATGCTTGGTTCACTACAGCTGCAACAATCGCTTCAGCTAAATAAGTTAAGTGATCACTAACCTTCATCACAGGTAAAATACCAGCAATGTCAGCCGCTGCAATTTTCAACAACTGAACTTGTTTAAACTGTCGAATCGCCTCCATTTGCTGCTCCATATCTTCCTCTGGAATACGAGCAAGATATTCACGCAATTCGTCTTTATAACTGGTGAGCTCTGTCGGCTTATAAAGGTGCTGTGGATCGAGTAATTCATCTAATAAAAGTGGATATAACGCCAGCTGATCGGCAACCATTGGGCTTGCTGCACAAAGTCGAATCAATTGCTGTAAAGCGGCTGGGTGTTCAACCAATAGCTCAAGATAAGTGGTACGTGTTGCGATCCGAATGATCAGTTTGGTTAAACGCGGTAACAGTTGAGTCGCATCATCTCGCATCACAACCTGTGATAATACTTCGGGCATTAGGCGAGCTAACACTTCGCGCCCACGGGGGCCCAATGTACGTTTAGATAGCTCAGCTTTAAAACCAATTAAGTGCTCTGCTAACTCAATGGATGCTGGCTCATTTAATTCAGCAAGGATCGCGAGTAAGACTTCATAATTGAGCACCATTGCCCACATTTCATGATATTGAGCATCAACACTTGCTTGATCATCTTGCTCCTCCACACCGATGATATCTTCAAAAATCAAGTGAATTGCAGACATATGAGATTCGACATCTTGCAGTAAAGCAGCCCAATCAGCATATCCCATTGCACACGCTAAACGTGCTTGATCAAGTGCTTTATCTGGTAACGTTTGGGTTTGTTTATCATCGATTGCTTGGAGTAAATTCTCTAAACGGCGCAAGAAACAATAGCCATCTTGTAACACAGCCACATCTTGTGATGGCAATAAACCTAATTCATTCATCGCTGATAAGGTGGGCAGTAATCCTCGTCCTCGCAGACTCGGTTCACGTCCACCACGGATCAACTGAAATGACTGCGCGATAAATTCAACCTCTCGGATCCCACCAGCGCCTAATTTAATATTATTGCTAAGTCCTCGACGTCTTACTTCACTGCTGATCATCGCTTTCATGCGACGCAAAGCTTGTACAGCACTGAAGTCGATATAACGACGAAAAACAAAGGGCCGTAGCATTTGACGTAATTCTTGATACTGGCTAAAGCTTTCTTTGCCCATCACGCGCGCTTTGATCATCGCATAACGTTCCCAATCACGTCCTTGCTCTTGGTAATAATCTTCAAGGGCAGCATAGCTCATCACTAATGGGCCACTGTCGCCAAAAGGACGTAAACGCATATCAACGCGATAACAAAAGCCATCATAAGTTTGTTGATCTAACGCTTTAATCAACTTCTGTCCTAGACGGGTAAAGAACTGCGCATTGGCAAGACTTCGACGCCCACCTTGCGTTTCACCATTTTCTGGATAGGTAAAAATAAGATCGATATCAGAAGAAAAGTTTAGCTCTCCACCACCCAGTTTACCCATTCCTAATACCAACATAGGTTGAGCTTCACCGCTTGCGTTCATTGGTGTGCCCCAATCAGCACAACATTGACGATATAACCAATGGTAGGCTTCCATGATCAACGCTTCAGCAAGCTGCGATAAAGACTCTAAACTCTGCTTTAACGGGACAACATTAGTAAAGTCATGCCAAGCAATAAGGCACATTTGTCGACGACGAAATTGCCTTAACACATGCATTAATTGGTTTTCATCTTTCACATCATTTAACTGCTCAGATAAGCACTGGCGGTAATCAATCGATTCAAGATGCTGACGATGATGCAGTAGCCAAGTTAGCCATTCAGGATCTTGCACTAATGACGAAAAAATAAAATCACTTAAGCCTAAAACTGAACGCAGCTCTTCTCTATCTTGCCCTTGCCATTGCGCTAACGCTTCAGGGTGATGTTCGGCAAGTTTATGAATAGCAAGATCAGCGGCATCAGCCAGAGAAGTAAAACGAGAAATATTAGGAAAAAAAGCGCTCTTTTCTACAGTCATGTGCTTTCCTTGAACAAGTAATCTGACAGAATTGTTTCTACATTAGCATAGAAAAACGCCCATCAAATGATGGGCGTTATAATTTTATACATTACTGATTATCTCATTACACGAGGCGATGAGTTACACCTGAAATGCCTTAATTTTTGTTTCTAAATCATTAGCATGTTGGTGCATGGTATCTGACGTTTCAGCAAGCTCAGTCACCACTGTCACCGACGCTTCTACCAGCTCTCGTACATTGGTTAAATTCTGGTTCATCTCATCAGCAACCGTTGTTTGCTGCTCTGCTGCGGTGGCAATATGGAAATTCATATCATTAATTAGCTTTACTTGTGCAACAATTTTTTCTAATTCATCCCCAGCATTGGTCACCAAGTCAACCCCTTCAGCCGCCTCTTCAACACTTTGCTCCATCAAACCCACGGCTTGCTGGGCACTTTGTTGTAATTGACTGATCATCTCTTGAATTTCAACCGTTGCAGTTTGTGTCCGTTGCGCCAAATTACGTACTTCATCGGCAACAACAGCAAAACCGCGTCCAGCATCGCCTGCGCGTGCAGCTTCAATCGCAGCATTCAATGCCAGTAGATTGGTTTGCTCTGAAATACTTTGGATTGTCACAATAACTGTGCTGATCTTCTCAACGCGTGCTTCGACCTGATTAACCGCATCAGCAGATTGACGAATATCGCCAGAAAGCTGATTAATTGTGCTCATTGTTTTGCCTACAAACTCTTGTCCTTGCGCTGCTTGCTCTGATGTTCCCACTGTGGCATCAGAAGCTTGCCTTGCATGTTCAGCGACGGTTTGTACCGTAGAGGTCATTTCTGACATCGCAGAAGCTAATTGATCAATCTCTGCAAACTCTTCTTGTGCCGACGCTTTCGTCTCTACCATACTAATTGACATAATATCGGACAGGCTCGAAAGCTCACTCGCCACTGTACGTTGAGCTTGCAATACTTCCTGTAACTGAAAACGTGCGGTTTCTAGCTCACGTGCTAAATCACCAAATTCATCACGGCAATCCATCTCAATCGGCTCAATTAAATTACGTTGTGCCAAATTTTTAATACTTAGTTTTAAGTAATTAATTTGACGTAGCATTATCCTTGAACCACCCAGTAGTAGCACCATAAAGGCAAGGATCATAACCCCTGTTTGCCATGCAATTTGCCATAAGTATTGATGGT
This sequence comes from Photobacterium sp. GB-50, assembly GCF_003026755.1. Classification (NCBI taxonomy): domain Bacteria; kingdom Pseudomonadati; phylum Pseudomonadota; class Gammaproteobacteria; order Vibrionales; family Vibrionaceae; genus Photobacterium; species Photobacterium sp. GB-50. Next base: position 77,022 of record NZ_PYNX01000012.1, on the reverse strand, counting down.
AATAGTTATTAGCAACTTGGCTTGACTGAGAGCCCACGACCACTAAATCACGCTGGGGGAGTAATTCTGCATATTCATAACGCCCTTGATCTAACGTTAGTGGAGAAGAGATCGTTAATTGAGAGAGTAAAGCTGACAAGGGTTGATTTTCTGACGTTGTTGCACTGAGTTGATCCAGTTGCGTTACAGATGGATGCCCAACAACCTTGCCACTTTTACGATCAATGATATAAACATACGCGTCTTGAGCAGAAACTTGGTTAAAAAAGGATTTTGCTATATCGACACCTGATTTATCATTACCTTTCAATAAATTAGAATATGAAACCGCTTGTTCTTTAGCACGATCTTTTTGGATTTGTGAGACTGCAGAATAAAATGTTTGGGCATCCCATAACTGCTTTCCAAGTAGCAGTACCGTACTAAATACCATTAATAGGATCAATTTGGGCACAAGACGGATATTTGTTAGTCCTTTTTCCCATGATGAAAAGTGCATCGTTGCCATTTGGATCCTCCTTATTGCCCTTCAATTTTCAAGTCAAATAAATGAAGATGAAGCACAATAACTATCAATGAATTTTGCTATCGTCTTTCTTAATAGCAATATATCGACAATAACCACAAAGACCTTAGTGATGAAAGTAATTGATGACGTAAAGTATGAGCTACATCCCATGAGTTTGATGGCATTGGTTCTCTCTATCACCTCGCTTATCATTGTGACCAGCACACTTTTTCTCAATAAACACAGTCCAACGTTTCGTATTTTTATTGCCATAGACACTTTTATCTGCCTGATTTTCTGGTGCCAACTGCTGATAGATTTATTTAGAAGTGAAAGTAAAGCTGCCTACCTAAAGCACCACTGGCCTGATTTTATCGCCAGTATTCCCGCTATCGAACCGTTACGTTTTATGCGTATTTTACAAGTTCTGCGCGTTATTCGCTTATTACGTTCGAGTAAACACATTTACTTTCAGCTACAAAACAATCGCCGAGAAACCACTTTGGCTTCGATCTTCTTATTATTGACGGTCCTTATCACTATTGGCGCAAGTTCTATCTTATTTGTAGAAGGCAATGTCCCTGAAGCGAACATTCATACTGCAGGGGATGCACTATGGTGGGTATTTGTCACTATCTCAACCGTGGGTTATGGCGATTATTATCCGGTTACAACATTAGGTCGAATCATTGCTGTCGGGATCATCATCTGTGGTGTGGGTTTATTTGGTATGGTGGCTGGTTTGATAAGCTCAATCATTTCAGATCCACAACATGAAAAAGACTTACTCGAAAAAGCACATCGAAAAGAATGGCGAGAAATGCTAGCCAATCAACAAGTCTTACTGGCTAAATTAGATCGCTTGGAAACAAAACTTGATCAACTATCACAAGAGAAAAGCACCAATACACCAAGCCAGCATTAAGAAAACAAAAATATATCGCTATAAAAAAGCCTTGCTTGAGCAAGGCTTTTATTTTCTCTCTAGCACTTAAGGCCAATATGGCGCGAGTTCAATACTCATCTTACGTGTTTGATCCATTGCATGGATCAATGATTCATTTTGACGCTGCAACCATTTCTCAATTTGTACAAAGTCATCACCTTCAAATAACGGCAATAACTGACGTATTGGCTCTAAGGCATAAAGGTCGTCAATGCCTTGCAATAAATCAAACCATGGCATACGGAAAGATTGACGTAATTCAGGATCGTAAAGCGCAGCAAAAGATAAACCACACATTAAATTTCGTTGCAAACGTGGTTTCTGATCAATGTAATCAGAACGGGTTAATTGGCGCTCAGCAGGAAAAGCATCCATTAGCTCACGCCATGAACGAGATAAGATATTATCGGCAAAAGGTTTAATCGCACCAGCAAGTTTTGCGCGTGATTTATCATCTAAAAACGGCTGCCAACCACGGCTTAATATCCAACGACTTAAATCAAGCAATAAACCGCAATAACGTGCAGAGTTCATCAAACGCAGCATATCTTCGCTATCGGGTAGCTGTTCATAGCGCGTATCTAACTGCTGTTGTAGTGATTTTCGGACATTTAACTTACGCAACACATAAGATTTATCGTCCGTTAGCGCTTGAATACTATTGGCATCCTCTAACCACGCTAACTCACCTTCTAACCATTGTAATTCTTGGCGTAACAAAGCACTGGCACGACGCGGGATAATACCGCCGAACGTTGCAAAGGTTTGGCGCAATAAGCTTAATGATTGGGAGATTTGAACTAACGCTTGCTGATCTTGCGATTCAGTATAAATTTGTTCGTGGTATAACCAATGCTCTAATGCGTGCTCTAACGTTTTAATAAACGTCGATTCAACCGTATCTTGCTCAGTCGTTGCCACCAGCGTTAAAGGCTTTGGTGTATCACCTTGATAATCTGCTGCTAAGCGGTAGCCACGAGCCGCTTTACTCAAATTACCTAATCGCATACCACCATCCGCACAAAGTGCACGGGCAAGCGTAAATAAAGCATCGGTTTGACCCGATTTAAGCTCTAACTCAACTTCACAAATTGGCGATGATTTACCATTAGTATGGACATCACCATGATCATAGGCCAATTCAATCTGGCTTCCATCCGGCATGGCGACTAACCATTGCTGACGGGTGAAATCGGTTGAGAATAAAGGTTTAATTTGCTGTTGAGCGAGATCAACATCAAAACCTTCTGGCCACGCATCCGCTGGATGTAAAGCCAAAATGGGCGCATCACCATCAATTTCTACATTATATTCAGGACGCTGGTGTAAACCCGCAACGACCCGACCTGCAGTTTTTAATGTTTGTACATAAACATCGTCAAAACGACGTATCCGAAGGCCAATATCATGCTGACGCAATAATTGGTCTGGCGTATCAAAGTAAATATTGCCTAATTCTCGACTGCTCTGCTGCAGAATTTTCGCTTCAGTTATTTTGTTCAATAATTGACTAGAAAATTCTGGTGAGACGATAAACTTCAGTTCTATCTCGGTTTCCATAGTTATACCTATAAACAGTGGCAATCCAAGGATATTTGCTTCTGCGCTTAAGGGCAAGTCAGAAATATCGATAAAACCTTGATCAAAATTAGTTCCACTATACTCATATATACGTTAACATGCGCGCTTCAATGACCATCGCTCAAGATTTAGCCTTTTTCGGGCGCTCTCTAGGTTGATCGGCTATGCCAGTAAATACAATTATGGGGCTCTTTGCAAAATCCCCAATCAAACCACTGCAACGTCACGTTATTCGCGTAACTGAATGTTGTAACTTGCTTATCCCATTCTTTGAAGCATGTAATGCTGGAGACTGGGAAAAGGCGGCTGCTTTACGCGAACAGATCTCGCAACTTGAAAAAGATGCGGATGTGCTTAAGCGTGAGATCCGTCTGAAGCTTCCTCGTGGTCTTTTCATGCCAGTAGATCGTACTGATATGTTAGGACTGTTAACCCAGCAGGATAAACTCGCTAACCTCTCTAAAGATATCGCAGGTCGTGTCTTAGGTCGTAAGCTACAAATCCCTGCGATCATGTACCCAGACTTTGTCGCTTACGTTCAACGATGTTTAGACGCTGCTGATCAAGCACGCCGTGTAATTAACGAATTGGATGAGCTTCTTGAGACTGGTTTCAAAGGCAGAGAAGTGACGCTTGTTGCCGAAATGATTAATCAGCTAGATGTTATCGAAGATGATACTGATTCTATGCAGATTGTTCTACGTCAACAATTAATGTCCATCGAAGACCAACACAGCCCGGTGGATGTCATGTTCCTGTATAAGATTCTCGAGTGGGTAGGCGCGATTGCTGATCAAGCACAGCGTGTAGGCTCGCGTTTAGAGATTATGCTTTCGCGTTCTTAATAACGAGAATTAACAAAACAAGGTTTTACAATGGAAATCCTGGCTAACTACGGCACTCTAATTATTGGAGTGGCAGCTATTTTTGGTCTTTTAATGGCGATTGGTATTGGTGCAAATGATGTTGCCAATGCCATGGGTACTTCAGTAGGTTCAAAAGCACTGACTGTGAAGCAAGCAATCATCATTGCGATGATTTTTGAGTTCGCAGGTGCTTATCTTGCTGGTGGTGAAGTAACAGATACAATCCGTAAAGGTGTTATCGATACCTCACTCTATGCAGCCCAACCTGAAGTACTGGTATACGGCATGATGTCAGCGTTACTTGCTGCTGGTACATGGCTACTGCTCGCTTCTTATATGGGCTGGCCAGTATCAACAACTCACTCAATTATCGGTGCAATTATCGGTTTTGCGTGTGTGTCTGTTGGTACTAATGCAGTGGATTGGCATTCAATCCAAGGTATTGTTGGTAGCTGGTTAATTACCCCTCTTATTGCAGGTATTTTTGCTTACCTAATATTTATCAGCGCCCAAAAATTAATTTTTGACACTGATACTCCACTGAAAAATGCAAAGCGCTTTGTTCCTGTCTACATGTTTATTACTGCGATGGTCATTGCACTAGTAACAATTAAGAAAGGTCTAAAGCACGTTGGTTTGCATTTAACAACCAGTGAAGCTTGGGTTGCATCACTTGTTGTATCACTACTTGTGATGGTAGCAGGTTACTTATACATTCAGCGTAAATACACCGACGACGGCTCTTCTGTTGATAGTAATGGCTATGCCGGTGTTGAAAGTGTATTTAGCGTACTAATGGTAGTAACCGCTTGTGCAATGGCATTTGCTCACGGCTCTAATGACGTAGCTAATGCGATTGGTCCTTTGTCTGCTGTAGTTTCTACGGTTGAGCATGCTGGCCAAATTGCAAATAAAAGTGAAATTGCATGGTGGATCCTTCCACTAGGTGGTATCGGTATTGTTATCGGCCTCGCAACTCTAGGTCATAAAGTAATGGCTACCGTAGGCACAGGTATCACAGAACTAACCCCAAGCCGTGGTTTTGCTGCGCAGCTTGCAACAGCATCGACTGTTGTACTGGCATCAGGTACAGGTTTACCTATCTCAACGACACAAACACTTGTTGGTGCCGTTTTAGGTGTGGGTTTTGCTCGTGGTATTGCAGCATTGAATCTTGGTGTTGTTCGTAACATCGTTGCATCATGGGTAGTTACTCTGCCAGCGGGTGCACTACTTGCTGTCATTTTCTTCTACATTATGCAAGCCATATTTAGTTAAATAGTGGCACAGGTTCAAAAGAGGGAGGCTTAGCCTCCCTCTTTTCTTGCACCTTCCTGCCAAAATTCTTACTATCAACGACCTTAACAAAATCAAGACTCCCCAAGGATCAGATTGTGAAGCACCTCATTAGTCTTTGTTTACTTATTTGTGCGGCAATTGCGCCTATTGCAAATGCGGCACAAGTTCGTTATATCTCCGACAACCTATTTACCTATATGCATTCAGGCCCCGGCACACAATACCGTATAATTGGTAGCGTTGATGCAGGTACTAAAGTTACCCTACTAAGCTCTAATAAAGCGGCAGGCTTTACCCAAATAACCGATGACCGTGGTCGTAGTGGTTGGGTCGATTCAAAATTTGTTTCAACCGAAATTGGCCTAAAAGAGCGTGTTCCTGCGCTACAAACTGAATTAACAGAAGTTAAGGCTAAACTTGCTGAAGCACTTACTTCAAGCGATAGTCAAAACGCTGGGCTTAAAAACACACTAGCTCAACGTAATACACAGATTAATGATTTAGAAACACGCAATAATAAACTGCAAAGCGAGTTGTCTTCATCTCAAGATCAAATCCGTGAACTTCGCGCAAAAATTGATACTCAAAAAGACGACCTATTAATGAAGTGGTTCACTTATGGTGGTCTTGTTGCAGGTGCAGGCTTATTATTTGGTCTTGTGCTACCTCACCTTATCCCACGCCGTCGTAAACGTAATAACGGTTGGGCATAATGACCAAAGAGGCAGAGGTCTCGACATCTGGATCAAAAAAGGCAGCTAAGCTGCCTTTTTTATTATCTCTTGTTAGCGTGCATTTACCACTCTGATAATGCTGGCATACTGATTTCGTAACCATCAAATTTTAATACCACATCACGTGACTCGATACGGGCTAATTTGACGCCTGGCGCAATACTGTCCCCTTCATGAAATTCCTTACCATTGACCTTAACCCAACGTTTAGCAGGGGCTGACGAATAGATATGCTGCTCAAAGTTCATTTTAGGTAATTGGTTTTGAATCGATGCTGGTAGCAAGCCAATAGGGATCACTTTACTTTGTGATTGTTTAGGCGCTTTAACTGAAGGTTGAGCATCAACTTTATCCCCACTGCGATCCAGTTCATTGTCTTGATAACTTTCGCCATCTGTTGCCACAATCGCGGATTTAAGCTGAGCGGCTAACTTAGGTGATAATCCAGAAAGATCTAAATTATCTAGTTGATAGGGATCTTGATCTTCAGATTGTTTTGCAACAGGTTTAGATACCGCAGCATAACTGTCTGCAGAAGCATTCGCTAAATAAGATTGAGTCGGCGTTGCGACTTCATAATCTTGATAAGCAGGCGCGGCTGAATACAGGCTATCACCAACAGGAAGAGGCTCTGTCACCAATTGAGGATAATCCAGAAAAACAACGTCTTTGGTTGGTGATAATACAGTAGCCTGACGGCTCTCTGCTGGCGCTTGCAATACTCGCTGATCATATGTTGATGTCGAGGGTTGCGATTGAGGTACTTGCTTTAACGGTGCACTCAGCGCTGTTGTTTGAACCTGCTCATATTTGGCTTGCTGATAAAACTTATATCCAACAATTGAAGCGGCAGGAAGTAATGCAATAACAAGTGGCCATGCCCATGATGTTGGCATTTTCTGAGCTTTAACACTTCGCATTGGATGCACAACTTTAACGGTTCCTTGACCCGCTTCTCGTTCAGACTGATCCGTATTTTTATTATCTGATTGTTTTAAACTATCTAGCAATTGAGACATTAGCTGTGCTCCGGCTGTAACGTTGGTCCAGGTAGGTTCATCGCAGAATCCAGCACCATAAGTGTCATTGGCCCTGCTATCCCATCAGCCGCTAAATCTTGTGAACGTTGGAAACGACGCAATTTATCTAATATTGATTGATCAAAATAGCCTTTTCTTGGCGACTCTTCACCAAGAAAATCATTCAATTGTTGGTCAAGCCACGCAACGCGTGGACCATTCTGTCCAAAACGAATACTGGTTTTATCACCTAATGGTGGACGCCACAATAAACTAAATTGTCCATCCCAACGTGACTCAAACCATTTTGGTGTCACCGAAATTCGCTCTTTCCCTAAGAGTAATTCAATACGATCATCGGTGATCGCGTATAACACCGCGTAAAAAGGCTTCTGCGCGCCATCTTTTAAAGTTACGATCACGGGACGGTTAATTAAGCCTAATTTTGCTAATGTCGCTTTACCACTAAAACACGCCAAGCTGATCCGCGAACTGGTAGCACATGTTGCTTGATTTAATGCGGTATCAAAGCCCCATAAACGATATAACGTTTGCATCGAAGTTCGCTCTTTACGACTCGCATCAATCAGTTTCGCTAACCTTTCTTGGGTATTTTCTGGGTGATTTAAGGCTGTTGTTATTTTCTGATTATTTAACTCACTCGATGTCTCAACGGCAGACAAATTTACCGCAGCGTATGACGAATGGTTCGGTGCTATCGGTGATGCAACTGGCGCGACAGGTAATGGCCAATAATGCCATACCCCCATCACTAATGTTGAACATAATGCCATAGCAACTCCCCATGGGAGCCATGATGCCGCAGTTTTAGCCCCTTTTAAGCGCGCTTTTGACTGAACAGGGACTTGCCAACTTAAAATATCTTCACACGCTTGAACCGCCATTGTTTTAGTCACTTGATGCGTGCCGGCTTGACAAGCCAATTGCATCGACTTATCACACACAAGATTAATTAAGCGCGGAATACCTTGAGTTGCTTTCGCAATATATTTGATGCTACTTGCGTCAAATACAGGGTATAAACAATCGACAGCAGTTAAACGGTAGTGAATATACTCACTCACTTCGGTTTCGGTTAAGGGCAACAGGTGATAACGAGAAGTTATACGTTGAGCAAGCTGACGTAAACGCTCTTGTTGCAATAATTGCTGTAATTCAGGCTGACCAATTAACACGACCTTAAGCAATTTTCTGCTGTCCGTTTCTAAATTGGTCAATAAGCGTAATTGTTCTAATACATCAGGCATAAGGTGCTGTGCTTCATCCACCAGCAGCAATGTTTGTCGACCTTCAGCATGATTCGCAATTAAGTGGCGATAAATGATATCTGTTAACTGTTTAAAGCTCGCGTCAGATTGATAATGTAAGCCTAACTCATCACAAATCGCAGCTAATAAATCATGAGCAGATAACGCTGGATTTAAAATAACAGCAACTTGTGTTTGGTGTGACAACCGGGAAATCATCGCACGTAGTACGGTGGTTTTACCGGTACCCACCTCTCCCGTTAATAAACCAAAACCACCACCATCGGTTAATCCTGACAACATATGTGTCAATGCTTCTCGATGTCGTTCACTGAGATATAAAAAACGTGCGCTAGGGACGATAGAAAAAGGCGCTTCAGTGATCCCGAAAAAGTCTTGATACATAGAAATACTCTAGTGCTTAAAATAAGTGATAACCGTTTAACGAGGTTAAATGCTCTTTTGTTCTAAAATACCCGTCAACATTGCGGTATTTATTATCATGGGTATTGATTGGGTTATTGTATACTGCCAAGCAGTAGCGCATAGACCAAGTTCACACTGAATACAGTATTATGGTCAGTTTTTAACTAAAATCGGTAGAGATTCATCTCATTAGTTTCAGATATAAGGAGCTTTCATTGCAAACCTATCTTGTTGGTGGTGCCGTTCGTGACACCTTATTAAACCTTACGGTAACAGATAAAGACTGGGTGGTGGTTGGCACAACACCTGAAGCAATGCTAGCTGCAGGATTTGAACAAATAGGCAGTGACTTTCCTGTTTTTCTTCACCCAAAAACGAAACAGGAACATGCTCTAGCTCGAACTGAGCGAAAATCCGGGCATGGTTATACTGGCTTTACTTGTTATTCTGCACCTGATGTAACGCTTGAACAAGATTTACAGCGCCGTGATCTTACCATCAATGCGATGGCCCAATCACCAACGGGTGAGTTAATTGATCCTTACCATGGACAACAAGATCTTCACGATAAAATTTTACGTCACGTCTCCCCTGCATTTAGTGAAGATCCTTTGCGTGTCTTACGTGTCGCGCGTTTTGCCGCACGTTTTGCCCATTTAGGTTTTACTGTCGCGCCTGAAACTATCGCGTTAATGCAAGAGATGGTGATCAGTGGTGAATTAGAAAGCCTCACACCTGAGCGGGTATGGAAAGAGTGGGAAAAATCACTCTCTAGTGATGACCCACAAGTATTTCTTACGGTACTGCGCCAATGTGGTGCGTTATCAGTTGTCATGCCTGAAATTGATGCACTGTTTGGGGTACCACAACCTGAAAAGTGGCATCCTGAAATTGATTGCGGTATCCATACTTTATTAGTGGCTAAAAAAGCCGCTGAGTTAACGACCGATAAAACCATTCGTTTTGCCGCACAGGTACATGATTTTGGGAAAGCCTTATCCCCAAAGGAGGATCTACCTCATCACAAGACACACTGTCGAGATGGTATTAAACCTATCAAAGCACTGTGCCAACGTTTACGTATACCGAATGACTATCGCGATCTGGCATTATTGGTCTGTGAACAGCACACCAAAATCCATTATGCCGAAGAAATGCGTGCTGATACCTTTATTAAAATCTTTGATCAAATTGACGCATGGCGAAAACCCGACCGTGTTGCTCAACTAGCAACGTGCTGCCGTGCTGATGCTCGTGGACGCACCCACTTTGAGCAAACACCGTACCAACAAGCTGATATTTTCCAAACTGTATTTGCTATAGCACAACAAGTGGATGTAAAAGCAATTGTTGCAGCAGGGTTTAAAGGCGCAGAGATCAGAGAGCAATTAGCGGCAAAACGTATAGAGGCAGTTGCTCTACATTTAACAGCGACACGCCAAAGTAGCTAAGTATTAGCTTTAAAATAAAAGACACAAAAAAGCCGACTTAATGTCGGCTTTTTTGATCGTAAATAGCGCGTTAAAATTACTTGGACATCAAGAATAAGAACAAACCAATACCCAAAATTAAGCGGTAGATAACAAACGGTGTCATTCCCAAACGCGTTACTAATTTCAAGAACACATGAATACACGCATAAGCACTGATAAACGAAACAGCAATACCAATGCTTAGATTACCGAAATCAATTGGGTCTGTGCCCGTCACCAATTTTAAACCAAGGTAACTACCAGCAAGCAGAATAATCGGGATCGACATTAAAAATGAAAAACGCGCTGCAGCCTCACGCGTAAAGCCAAGATACAGTGCAGCTGTCATCGTCGCGCCAGAGCGAGAAGTTCCAGGGATAATAGCCGCCGCCTGCGCTAGACCAATAAACAACGCACTCTTCCAATTCGCTTGATACTCGTTATCGGTTTGCTTGGCGCGTTTATCAACCCACCATAGCAACAAACCAAAGATAATCGTGGTGCACGCAATCACCCATGCTGAACGCAAGTACATTTCGATAAAGTCTTTCATCACCAAACCGAAGATACAGGCGGGGATTGTCGCTATCACAATCATCCATGCTAATTTCGATTCAGCGCTATGTTCACGTTTAAAAATGGAGTTAATCCAAGCGGTTAATAACGAAACCACCTCTTTTCGAAAATACAGAATAACCGCCATCAACGTACCAACATGTACAGCGACATCAAACGCTAAGCCTTGATCAGGCCAACCTAAGATCTCAGACGGTAAGATTAAATGGGCGGAGCTAGAGACGGGTAAAAACTCTGTCAGTCCTTGAATAAGGGCTAACATAAATGCTTCTAAATGACTCATTAATTGTCCTTAATTAAACACAGCATAAAAAGTAAGTAGTGACTAACTTTTTACTAAATGACTCATTCAACAGGCCATAATATTTGCTGTTGAGAAAAATTTTGCCAAAGTTGCGCCAATGTTTGAGTCTCTTGTGGTATCACTAAGTCTGGATTTAACTCACTGAGAGGCCACAAAACAAAAGCAAAACGGTAAATATCAGAACGTGGTAACGACGGTAAAGCATCACTTACAGCATCGCCATACAACAACAAATCAAGGTCGATAGTACGACTTTGATTTTTAACCGCATGTGCCGGACGCCCTAATTGGCATTCAATTTCTTTAAGTTGAGATTGTAATGCAGATAACGATAACGATGTCTGTATTTCAATCACTGCATTAAAAAAATTATCACCATCAAACCCCACAGGCTCAGCTTCAAAAATGCGAGACATTCGCCAGTTACTTGCCAGTGTCTTTACCGCATCTAAGCCAGCTTTTAAATGATATTCACGTTCAATATTACTACCAATACTGATATACGCGGTGATCACTTACTACCTCGCTCTATTTGCACTCCAACGCCACGCGCATTCACCACAGCACCAGGTTTAGTCACTCGCACTTTGATCCAAGGCACATTAAAATCTGTCATGATTAAATTTGCCACATCTTCAGCTACACGCTCAACTAACAGAAATCGTCCCTGTTCAATCAAATTCGTAACAGCGGTACTTACCGTAGAATAATCCAATGCATAAGTAACATCATCACTGTTAGCAGCAGGTCGATTATCATGCGCCATTTCCAAATCAAGCACTAATTTTTGCTTAATTTCCTGCTCCCAGTCATATACCCCAATAGTGGCAATAACTTCTAATTTTTCGATAAATACCGTATCCATGCTCAATCGCTAATTTTGTTAGAGGTCGGATACCCAATGTCAGCAAAAGCGCGTATTATCAGGTAATATTCGTTAACATGAGTGTTGTTAGTAATGATGCAACATTATCACTGTTAACTTGGCTGGAACTATACCACAGCCATGAACGAGTCAAAATTACTGTTCCGTAATATTGACGCAGATAAGATCCAGTTAACATTTCAATTCCTGTTGAACTGGCACTTACCTTAGCTATTCGGAAAAATGCATGACACCACTAGCGCTACTGATGATCATTGCCGCCTACTTACTTGGGTCTATTTCTAGCGCCGTATTAATTTCGCGGTTGTATCGACTTCCCGATCCTCGAAAAAGTGGTTCCGGTAATCCAGGTGCTACTAATGTGCTTCGTTTAGGTGGAAAGAGTGCAGCAGCACTAGTCTTGGTATCTGATATTTTGAAAGGTATGTTGCCAGTATGGCTAAGCTACTTTTTAGGTATTAATCCATTTTTACTCGGTATCATTGGAATTGCTGCCTGTTTAGGCCACATTTATCCACTATTTTTTCATTTCCAGGGCGGAAAAGGAGTTGCAACAGCCCTTGGAGCATTAGCGCCTATTGGATGGGATTTAAGCGGCATGCTGATTACAACATGGGTACTCACACTGGTTTTAACGGGCTACTCTTCACTCGCATCACTTATCACAGCCCTTGCTGCACCAATGCTCACTTGGTTGGTAAAACCTGAATACACCATGCCTGTTTCCATGCTGTCTTGCTTAATTATTTTGCGGCACCACGAAAATATTCGTCGCCTACTTGATGGACAAGAAACCAAGATTTGGGATAAGTTTTCCAAGAAAAACAAAGACGCTTAAACAAAAAAAGCGAAGCTCTTTGCTTCGCTTTTCTATTGCTATACCCTTTTTTTATTAGTCAGCAATCGGTTTAAGTTGATCAATCGGCCAGCGTGGAAAGGCTTTAACACCTAAATCCATCGTTTCTTTGTTTTTCAGACGTTGCATGCCTGCATAAGCGATCATTGCACCATTATCTGTACAAAATTCTGTACGAGGATAGAACACCTCCCCTTTTAGGTTCTTCATCATGCTTTCAAGCTCTTGACGTAAGTACTTATTTGCACTGACGCCGCCAGCAATCACTAAGCGCTTTAAACCTGTTTGTTTTAGTGCACGTTTACATTTAATGGCTAAGGTATCGACTACCGCCTCTTGGAATGCAAACGCGATATCAGCTCGGGTTTGTTCATCATCGTCGTTAGCACGAATGGTATTCGCCGCAAATGTTTTTAAACCAGAAAAGCTAAAATCAAGACCGGGACGATCTGTCATTGGACGAGGGAATTTAAAACGCCCTTTAGTACCTTTTTCTGCCATTTTAGACAGTAATGGGCCACCAGGGTAATCAAGCCCCATCATCTTCGCTGTTTTATCAAAAGCCTCACCAGCCGCGTCATCAATCGACTCGCCTAGGATTTGGTATTCACCAATGCCTTTAACTTCAACCATCATGGTATGACCACCAGACACCAGCAAGGCAACGAATGGGAATTCAGGTGCATTATCTTCTAACATTGGCGCGAGAAGATGCCCTTCCATATGGTGCACCGCAACAGCAGGTAAATCCCACGCATACGCTAGGCTGCGTCCAATGGTTGCACCCACTAATAATGCACCAACAAGACCCGGGCCTGCGGTATAAGCAACACCATCAAGATCGTCATGAGTCAGTCCGGCAGAAGCAAGCGCAGCCTTAATCAATGGAATCGTTTTCTTAACGTGATCACGCGATGCCAACTCAGGCACAACACCACCGTAATCCGCATGTAGCTTTACTTGACTGTAAAGTTCATGTGCCAAGAGACCTTTTTCATCATCGAAAATCGCAATACCTGTTTCATCACAGGAAGTCTCGATGCCCAGTATACGCATAACAACCTCTATACTATTAGGGGGTTTAAATGAAAAATCGGTATAGTTTCAATAACAACCGATAACTCAAATAGGGTTAGGAAGTACTAATTAAGGGGCATGTTACCGTTGTTGACATAAATTAACCAGTTCATAGACGTAGAATGCTTTACAAATGCCCCCAGATCAGATTAGAATTTCGCACCATTTTTAATCAGCTGACACTTTGAACGTCAGCTTTAAATAGAATCACTCTGAGGTGAGTATTACATGCCAGTAATCAAAGTACGTGAAAACGAACCGTTTGACGTAGCACTACGTCGTTTTAAGCGCTCTTGCGAAAAAGCAGGTATCCTTTCTGAAGTTCGTCGTCGTGAGCACTTCGAAAAGCCAACAACTGTACGTAAGCGCGCTAAAGCAGCGGCAGTTAAGCGTCACCTGAAGAAATTGGCTCGCGAAAACGCGCGTCGCGTTCGTCTGTACTAATCTTTAGATTTTAATACAGAAGGATCGCGTAATGACTCTAATTGAACGTCTTAAAGACGAACAAAAAGCGGCGATGAAGGCGAAGGATAAACCTCGTCTTGGCGCTATCCGTTTAGTTCTTGCAGCAATTAAACAACGTGAAGTTGACGAAAAGATCACTCTTAACGACGACGACGTGTTGGTTGTATTAACAAAAATGGTTAAGCAACGTCGTGACTCTGTAGCTCAATATGAAGCTGCAGGCCGTCAAGACTTAGCTGATGTCGAGCATGCTGAAATCAGTGTTCTAGCCGAGTTTATGCCTCAACCACTAACTGAAGAGGAAATCTCTGCGTTAATGGATGAAGCTATTGCTGCGACTGGCGCTGCCACTATGCAAGACATGGGCAAAGTGATGGGCGTACTGAAACCGCAAATTCAGGGTCGTGCCGATATGGGGATTGTTAGCAAGTTAGTGAAAACTAAACTAGGTTAATCACTCTCCTATTCAGCGACAAGCCGTGCTATCCTTTTGGGATGCACGGCTTGTTCGTATCTGATTGAGCGAGAACTCCACACACTCCAACAACAATCTTCTTTCATTTCACTATCAGGTTATTTGCTTTCTTATGGCAGGAAAAATACCACGCTCATTCATTGATGATCTTATTTCTCGACATGACATTGTCGATGTCATTGATGCGCGGGTAAAACTCAAAAAACAAGGCAAAAACTTTGGTGCTTGTTGTCCTTTCCATAATGAAAAAACACCCTCTTTTTCTGTCAGCCAAGAAAAGCAGTTTTACCACTGTTTCGGTTGTGGTGTGCACGGTAACGTCCTTGATTTTGTCATGGAATTTGATCGCCTTGATTTTGTTGATGCGATTGAAGAATTAGCTTCACAGCTAGGTTTGGAAGTGCCACGTGAAAACGATGGCAATAACACCCAACGTGGACCAAAAGCCGCTGACAAACGTAATTATTATGAATTGATGGGCCAAGTTTCACAGTTTTACCAATCTCAACTTCGTACCAAAGAAGGTGAAATTGCTATCGATTACCTCAAAGGTCGTGGCTTATCCGGTGAAATCGTAAAGAAATTCTCTATTGGGTTTATTCCTGATCAATGGGACATGGTACGTAGTCGTTTTGGCAGAGATAATGAATCGCAAAAAGCACTTGTCAACACAGGTATGCTGATCGAAAACGATAATGGTCGTCGTTATGATCGCTTCCGTGGCCGAGTGATGTTTCCGATCCATGATCGACGTGGACGAGTCATTGGTTTTGGCGGTCGTGTGTTAGGCGATGGCACCCCAAAATACCTCAATTCACCAGAAACCGATATTTTCCATAAAGGTCGTGAGTTATACGGCTTATATGAGGTGTTACAAACTCACCGTGAACCAAATAAAATCATGGTGGTTGAAGGCTATATGGATGTCGTCGCGTTAGCGCAATTTGGTGTTGATTACGCCGTAGCGTCACTCGGTACATCAACCACAGGCGATCATATTCAAAGTCTGTTTCGTCAAACTAGCACAGTTGTGTGTTGTTATGATGGCGACAGAGCAGGACGAGACGCTGCATGGCGAGCAATGGAGCAAGCGCTGCCGTATTTAACAGATGGTCGCCAACTTAAATTTATGTTCTTGCCTGACGGCGAAGATCCTGATTCATGTATTCGTGCTGAAGGCAAAGACGCCTTTGAACAACGTGTTGATGAAGCGATGCCATTATCAGAGTTTCTCTTCAACAGTTTAATGCGACAAGTCGATACCACCAGCCGCGAAGGGAAAGCGAAACTTAGCACCCTCGCCGTTCCCCTGATCGATAAGGTCCCTGGTGGCACGCTCAGGCTATACTTACGTGAACTGCTTGGCAAAAATTTAGGGTTGCCTGACGAAGCCCAGCTTCAGCAACTAATATCAATGCATGGCAAAACATCAAAACCTGTGGGCCAAGTACAAATCAAGCGAACACCAATGCGAGAAGTGATCGCATTATTGATTCAGCACCCTCATTTTGTCACTCACCTTGAGTTTGACATGGGTGCATTTGAAAATATTGAATTATCAGGCTTAAATTTATTGCTATCGATAGTTGATAAATGCCGAAGTAATCCCAATATTAGCACTGGACAGCTTTTAGAACACTGGCGCGGTACCAAGAATGAAGCCACAATGGCTCGTCTTGCTGCGTGGGTATTACCGTTGTCGAAAGATGAAGACAACAGCTTAGATGTATTTTTAGACGCAATGGACAAAATTATTGATCAGTGCGTCAAACAACAAATTGAACAGTTGCAGACTAAATCGAGAACTGTCGGCTTATCAGTCGAAGAAAAGCAGGAATTACAGTTACTATTACTGAATCGTCCTGTTTAATAAGTAGTCAACAATTAAGAAATTTGTTATAATTAACGGTTTGCAACTCTGCATACTAAATTATCACTCAGACCCGAAGTTGGATACCGTCTATGGAGCAAAATCCGCAGTCACAGCTAAAGTTACTTGTTGCGAAAGGCAAGGAACAAGGCTATCTGACCTACGCCGAAGTAAATGACCACCTACCAGAAGATATTGTTGATTCTGATCAGGTAGAAGACATTATTCAAATGATTAATGACATGGGTATTAAGGTAGTTGAAACTGCCCCTGATGCCGATGAACTCATGATGACTGAAGATAATGCCGACGAAGACGCCATTGAAGCAGCGGCGCAAGCATTATCAAGCGTAGAAAGCGAGATCGGCCGCACGACAGACCCTGTACGTATGTACATGCGTGAGATGGGTACGGTTGAACTACTTACTCGTGAAGGCGAAATTGATATCGCAAAACGCATTGAAGATGGTATTAACCAAGTTCAATGCTCTGTCGCTGAATACCCGTCTGCAATTGCTCACTTACTTGAGCAATTCGATAAAGTTGAAGCTGATGAGCTTCGCCTAACTGATATTATTTCAGGCTTTGTTGATCCTAACGAAGAAGCAACAGCTGCACCAACTGCAACGCACATTGGTTCAGAGCTAAGCGAAAGTGATCTTGAAGACGAAGATAAAGATCTTGAAGATGACGAAGACGCTGAAGATAGCGATGAAGAAGAAGATGACGGCAGCATCGATCCAGAGCTTGCTCGTGAAAAATTCTTAGAGCTACGCCAAGCCTACGATAAAATGGCGTTAGCAATTGAAACAAACGGTCGTCAAAATGCGACGACTGAAGTTGCAGTTGAAGAGTTATCTGAAGTATTCAAGCAGTTCCGTCTGATCCCTAAGCAGTTTGACCGTTTGGTTAGCTCACTACGTGATTCTATGGATAAAGTACGCACCAACGAGCGTCTTATCATGCGTATGTGTGTTGATAACAGCAAAATGCCGAAGAAAACTTTCGTTTCCTTATTTGCAGGTAACGAGTCAAGCCAAGATTGGATTGATGAAGCGCTAAATTCTGGCAAACCTTATGCTGAGCGCTTAAAAGCATACGAAGAAGATCTTCGTCGTTCTTCTCTTAAACTACGCATGCTAGAAGAAGAAACGGGTCTTTCTATCGAGCGTATTAAAGACATCAGCCGTCGTATGTCTATCGGTGAAGCAAAAGCGCGCCGTGCGAAAAAAGAGATGGTTGAAGCAAACTTACGTCTGGTTATTTCTATCGCGAAGAAGTACACCAACCGTGGTCTGCAGTTCTTGGATCTAATCCAAGAAGGTAACATTGGTTTGATGAAAGCCGTTGATAAATTTGAATACCGTCGTGGTTACAAATTCTCAACTTATGCGACATGGTGGATCCGTCAGGCAATCACACGTTCAATCGCAGATCAGGCACGTACCATTCGTATCCCTGTTCACATGATTGAAACCATCAACAAACTGAACCGTATCTCTCGTCAGATGCTTCAGGAGATGGGGCGTGAGCCATTACCAGAAGAATTGGCTGAACGCATGCAAATGCCAGAAGACAAGATCCGTAAGGTATTGAAGATTGCTAAAGAGCCAATCTCAATGGAAACCCCAATTGGTGATGATGAAGATTCACATTTAGGTGACTTCATTGAAGATACCACGCTTCAATTACCAATGGATGCAGCAACAGCAACCAATCTACGTGCAGCGACAAACGATGTACTTGCAGGCTTAACACCACGTGAAGCTAAAGTACTACGTATGCGTTTCGGTATTGATATGAATACTGACCACACGTTAGAAGAAGTGGGTAAACAGTTTGATGTAACGCGTGAGCGTATTCGTCAGATTGAAGCAAAAGCGTTACGTAAGTTACGCCACCCAAGCCGTTCTGATGTGCTACGCAGTTTCCTCGACGAGTAAACTTAAGCATTCAAAAAAGCGAGCCTAGCGCTCGCTTTTTTGTATCTAAAACAATGCATACAATCAAATAACAAAGTCACTTATTTGATTTATTCTGCAAATATTTCGAATAGAAGACTAACTGTTGAAAAAGCAAACAAAATCCTAGCCTTAATCGCTAGACAAGGGCAAATCCATCCCCTATAATTTGCCCCATATTGGCCCCTTAGCTCAGTGGTTAGAGCAGGCGACTCATAATCGCTTGGTCCCCAGTTCAAGTCTGGGAGGGGCCACCAAACATAGAAAGGCAGAAAAGGTTAATCCTTCTCTGCCTTTTGTTTTATCTACAGTCTTTCAGATTCAGATCACAAAAGCCATTATTGTGATTTCATCAATTACTTTGATAATTATTCACCACAACAGAATATGTTACAGCCTAAAGACAATATTAAATAACCCTTCAAGTCTTGATAAATAACAATACTTTATTTTTATTTTTCAGCATAATCATCATCGTTACGTCACATAACAATGAGACGATTTTGACTCTTAACTCTAAGTGCAAATCATAAGAGTTCTGCTATAATGTTGCGCTCGTTAAACTCATATCCAATAAACTGTTTGATATTATTAATTAATGCAAGTATCAAGATCTAACCAACGATAAGTAACAATAAAAATTTGTACTGTCACTTTATCAAAGCGCCAACGTTTTTATAAAGTAATGTTTATCGAGTTTTTTATTACAACCATCGTAGTAACTATTCTCTCATTTAGGATGTAGTGACACAGCAATCAGATGAGAACATTGGTTCTATGATGATAATTTCCCCTTGGGTAAAAGTTCGTCTGGAGAGACCCTCAATGAAAAAGACCAAGATCGTATGTACGATTGGACCTAAAACTGAATCTGTAGAAATGCTTACTAAACTAGCTAACGCTGGTATGAACGTAATGCGTCTTAACTTCTCACACGGTGACTTCGAAGAGCACGGCCAACGTATTCGTAACCTACGCGAAGTAATGGCTAATACAGGCAAAGAGCTAGCAATCCTGTTAGATACTAAAGGCCCTGAAATCCGTACAATCAAACTAGAAGGCGGTCAAGACTTCTCTCTAGTAGCTGGTCAAGATTTTACATTTACAACTGACACTTCAGTTGTAGGTAACCAAAACTGCGTTGCAGTAACTTACCCAGGTTTTGCTAAAGACCTAACAAAAGGTAACACTATCCTAGTAGACGACGGTCTAATCGAAATGGAAGTGTTAGAAACAACTGATACTGAAGTTAAGTGTAAAGTACTTAACAACGGTGACTTAGGCGAAAACAAAGGTGTTAACCTACCTGGCGTTTCTGTAAAACTGCCTGCGCTTGCTGAAAAAGACAAAGCTGACCTTAAGTTCGGTTGTGAGCAAGGTGTTGATTTCGTTGCTGCATCTTTCATCCGTAAAGCTGAAGACGTACAAGAAATCCGTGCGCTTCTAACCGCTAACGGTGGCGAAAACATCCAAATCATTTCTAAGATCGAAAACCAAGAAGGTGTTGATAACTTCGACGCTATTCTTGATGCATCTGACGGTATCATGGTTGCTCGTGGTGACCTAGGTGTTGAGATCCCAGTAGAAGAAGTAATCTTCGCTCAGAAGATGATGATCGAGAAGTGTAACCGCGCACGTAAAGTTGTTATCACTGCAACTCAAATGCTTGATTCTATGATTAAGAACCCACGTCCAACTCGCGCAGAAGCGGGCGATGTTGCTAACGCAATCATGGATGGTACAGATGCAGTAATGCTTTCTGGTGAGTCAGCTAAGGGTAAATACCCAATTGAAGCTGTCACTATCATGGCGCAAATCTGTGCACGTACTGATTACGTTGTTAAGCCAGAGCTAGGTTCTCGTCTAGATAGCCCTCGTCTACGTATCACTGAAGCGGTATGTAAAGGTGCAGTAGATACAGCTGAGAAACTAAACGCTCCGCTAATTATCGTTGCTACTGAAGCTGGTAAGTCAGCTCGCTCTGTACGTAAGTACTTCCCAACAGCACGCATTCTTGCTGTAACAACAAATACTAAGACAGCAGCTCAGCTATGTCTTTCTAAAGGTGTTACACCTGTTGTTGTTGATTCAATTGAAAGCACTGATGCATTCTACCTACGCGGTAAAGAGCTAGCGCTTGAAACAGGTCTTGGTGCTAAAGGCGACATCGTTGTTATGGTTTCTGGTGCTCTAGTCGCTTCAGGTACTACAAACACAGCATCTGTACACGTACTTTAATTCGCACCTACAGATGTACAAAAAGGAGCTCTTGTGGCTCCTTTTTTATTTTATTCTCTTAACACCTTAAACATCCTCCCCCTTAAGGTGCCCCTTTTAATCTTAACAATAAATACGTGATAGCCCTTACTTTAGGGAATGCGACATCATTATGTTAGCCATCACTTATATGATACCCCTTCTATAAATGATCAAATAGCACCTAAAATGTTTAAGCAATAAACAAACCAATGTATACTTTAGTCTCAAATTGCTAATAAATTCATATATAACAAGACGATAAATTCTCAATAATAATAATAACGAGAATTTAAGAAGCTGAAGAGGATTGACGTGTCTAGCCCGACTTTAACGAATCAGGTTATGGAGATCATCCGACAAGATATCTTGCTCGGTAAACTGACTCCAGGCCAAAAGCTCGTTGTTGCTGATCTTAAAGAGCGATACAACGTAGGCGCATCTCCAATTAGAGAAGCCTTAGTACAATTATCATGGAAAAAGTACGTTAAATTTGCACCACAAAAAGGATGTTGGGTCGCCCCCGTTTCAATTGAAGAACTACAAGATCTTTTTAGTGCTAATAATGTTATCTCTCGAGAGCTACTAACACGTGCGATCACACAAGGTGATGAAGCTTGGGAACTCAATATCTTAACGACCTATCACAAACTCAGTCGCTTAGATCCAGCACTTGATGACACTGATTTATCAGAATGGGAGCAACGACATAGTGATTTTCATACCGCTATTTTAACCAGTACCAACTCTCCTGTAATGCTTGATATCTATAATGATATCTATGATCAAATAAAACGTTATCGTCATATTTGGGTGAGTAAAACACGACAAGCTGAAGATCGTTACAACGATCAAGGGGAACACGAAGCCTTAATGAAAGCAGTCCTTGATCGTGATATAGAGCTCGCACAGAAAATCATGCAGACCCACTTTGAAAGAGCGGTTGATGATATAAAAAACCACCTCTAACCTTTTCAATACTAAATAAAAAGCTCGTTAATACAATTAACGAGCTTTTTTGATTACCAGCCAAAGATCTCTTTATGGTGGGTGTTTAACAGTAATACAACTAACAAAAAGTAAATTGCACTCACTTTACAGCCTAAAATAACGAGAATAGCTGTGGTTAATCGGACCAAAAATTGCCGCAGCATCGCTTACCTCATATGGTATAAGCGCTTCCCTGCCTTCTGCTCCTTACTAAAGGTTAGTCGATATCTATGTATTAAAAAACAAAAGCCGATTGCTTATTACGACAATCGGCTTTGTTTATAAGTGCGCTATAAAATTACGCCTTTAATGCACGCTCTCCTCGAGCCATGCCTACTACGCCACTTCGAGCGACTTCAATAATTTCTGTCGCTTCACCTACTGCCGCTAGAAATGCATCAAGTTTTTCACCTGTACCGATTAATTGAATCGTATAAATTTGGCTTGTCACATCAATAATCTGTCCACGGAAAATATCTGCAGTACGTTTAACTTCTGCTCGCGCAAAACCACTTGCTTTGACTTTGGTAAGCATTAATTCACGCTCAACATGCTCTGATTCAGTAATGTTACTGACTTTTAAAATATCAATCAGCTTATGAAGGTGTTTTTCAATTTGCTCATAAGCCGATTCATTTTTCACATTGGTCGTGATATTCAAACGAGACAATGTTGGATCGTCAGTCGGCGCAACAGTAAGTGACTCGATATTGTAACCACGTTGAGAAAATAGTCCCACCACACGAGATAATGCGCCCGGTTGGTTTTCAAGTAATACTGAAATAATTCTACGCATTATGTTCTCTCCGTCTTGCTTAACCACATCTCATTCATTGCACCACCACGGATAAGCATTGGGTAAACATGCTCTGTTTCATCAACACTGATATCAATAAAGACTAATTTATCTTTTAGTGCTAACGCTTTCTCTAGTTCACTTTCTAATTTATTAGGATCTGAAATTCGCACACCGACATGGCCATAAGCTTCAGCGATAGCCGCAAAATCAGGCACAGAGTCCATGTATGAATGAGAGTGGCGACCTTGATAGATCATATCTTGCCACTGTTTTACCATGCCTAGGAATCGGTTATTTAAGTTAATAATCTTAACTGGGATATCATATTGCAGCGCCGTAGATAGCTCTTGAATATTCATCTGAATACTGCCATCACCAGTTACACACACCACTTCTTCATCAGGCAAAGCAAACTTCACTCCCATCGCAGCAGGCAAACCAAAACCCATCGTGCCTAAACCACCAGAGTTAATCCAACGACGTGGCTTATCAAACGGGTAATAAAGCGCGGCAAACATTTGATGCTGACCAACATCAGAAGAGACATAAGCTTCGCCATTCGTTAAGCGGTGAAGCACTTCAATGACTTGCTGTGGTTTAATACGATCGCCATCAGTGTCATAACTTAAACATTCACGTTCACGCCACGATTCAATTGATTGCCACCATTGCACGATCTCTTGTTGATCATTTTTAACTTCATGCTCTTTCAATAATTTAAGCATGCTATTTAATACGGTATCCGCCGATCCCACGATAGGAATATCTGCTGATACGGTTTTAGATATTGATGAAGGATCAATATCTATGTGCATGATCGTTGCGTCAGGGCAGTACTTTTCTAAGTTGTTGGTCGTACGATCATCAAAACGCACCCCAATACCAAATATAAGATCTGCGTTATGCATTGCCATATTCGCTTCATAAGTGCCATGCATACCCAACATACCTAAACACTGTTTATGTGTACCAGGGAATGCCCCTAACCCCATCAGGGTATTTACAACAGGAATGTTTAATGACTCAGCAAGCTCAATCAATTGCTCGCTACACGATGACATGATGGCACCGCCACCGACATACAATACTGGCTTTTTCGCAGATAATAGCGCTTTAACACCACGTTTAATTTGTCCTTTATGACCTTGGGTCGTCGGATTATATGAACGTAAGGAAATCGATTCTGGATATTGATATGGATATGCTTCAGCAGGGTTTAACATATCTTTAGGGATATCAACCACAACAGGACCTGGACGGCCTGTAGATGCTATATAGAAGGCTTTTTTGATGATTTCAGGGATGTCTTCAGGTTTGGTTACAAGAAAGCTATGTTTAACGACTGGGCGTGAGATCCCAACCATGTCACATTCTTGGAATGCATCGTTACCAATTAAGCTACTCATTACCTGCCCTGATAACACGACCATAGGAATTGAATCCATATAAGCCGTTGCAATACCAGTAATAGCATTCGTTGCGCCAGGACCAGAGGTCACCAGTACAACACCTACATCACCCGTGGCACGCGCATAGCCGTCTGCCATATGAACTGCAGCTTGTTCATGACGAACAAGAACATGTTCAATATCGCTTTTCTCATGAAGGGCATCGTAGATATCAAGAACAGAGCCACCAGGGTAGCCGAATATATGCTTAACGCCTTGATCGATCATAGAACGTACGATCATATCAGCGCCGGACAACATCTCCATATTTTGTCTCCAGGTCGATGAAACATAGTTAGGGCTTATTTTTAGCCTAATAAACGCCATGAATAATTCATGCTATGTATACTGCGCAATGCCATAACAACACACAGTTACCTGCAACAACTTTAACGCTTTTGCAGCATTTGAATCTAGAGGAAAAGTCGACTTTGATTTTAAAATCTTAAAAATTGCTGTTTTATGACTTTTTACAGGTCAATAAAACCATCTAGGCACATTAATAACCACTGCATAGTTTTATTGCCAAATATGTTACTGGATAAAATAAAAAAGGAGCCATAACGGCTCCTTAATTTATTAAAAATAAAACATTACTTGTCTTTATGAGAGGCCTTTTTATGGCTTTCCTCATACATATGTTCAATTTCTTTGTGATAACGATCTTGAATCACTTTTCGACGAAGTTTTTGAGTCGGCGTTAACTCGCCTTTGTCCATCGAAAATGATTTAGGTAACAATGTAAATTTTTTCACTTGTTCAAAACGTGCTAAATCTTTTTGTAGCTCCACCACACGCTTTTCAATCAACTCGACAATTTGGCTATGTTTGATCAGCTCTAAACGGTCTTTGTATTTGATATTTAATTCGCGTGCATGTTCTTCAAGCGTTTCAAAACACGGAACAATCAAGGCTGATACAAACTTACGAGTATCAGCAATCACAGCTATCTGCTCAATAAAGTGATCTTTACCTATCGCACCTTCAATCACTTGCGGTGCAATATATTTACCACCAGACGTCTTCATTAACTCTTTAATACGATCTGTGATAAACAAGTTACCTTGATCATCAAGATAACCCGCATCACCGGTTTTCAAGAAGCCATCTTCAGTGAAATTTTTCGCGGTTTCTTCTGGCATATTGTAATAGCCACGCATAATCATTGGACCACGAACTAAAATTTCATTCTGCTCGCCAATTTTAACTTCAGCACCAGGCATTGGCATACCAATAGAGTCAGGGTTATAACAGCTGTCATCCCAACAAGAAACCGTCGCTGTGGTTTCTGTCATGCCGTAACCTAACTTAACGTTAATTCCAATCGCATGAAAAAAGCGTCCAATGCCCGCATCTAATTTCGCACCACCACATGGCATAAATTTAATATTACCACCGAGTACTGCCTGTAGTTTAGATAGCACCACTTTCTCGGCTAACGCATAAGACTTCTTCAATAACCAAGATGGCTCACGGCATTCTTGACGGGCAGCAGACATCTTAGCGCCCATGTTCACCGCCCAGGTAAATATCATTTTGCGGTGTAAGGGTGCGCGAGAGACTTTATCGTGAATACCTGAATAGATTTTTTCAAATACACGAGGAACCGCTGACATATAGTGCGGTTTCACCGTGATTAATGCTTCTTTTAATTTATTCGTATCTGATAGGTAGCAATTTACAACACCACGATGTAGTGCGTAAAACGTCCATGCGCGTTCAAAGACATGCGATAACGGTAAGAAGCATAATGACGTATCACCTTCATCTAATGCTAAACGTTGATCATGTGCTTCAATCTGAGAAGCAATATTTGCATAGTCTAACATGACCCCTTTCGGCGTACCGGTTGTACCCGAGGTATAAATCAGTGTGATCAGATCATCCATTTGTTTTTCAGCTAAACGAGTATCAAGTTCTAACTGATACTCACCACTTGCTTGCTTAACAAACTCATTATAATGACACGCCAATGGATGTTCTGGGATCGTGACATCGTCAGACAATGCAACAATGCGTTCAAGCTGAGGACATTGCGCTGCAATTTCAACAGCCGCATCCATTTGAGCTTGCTCGCCAACAAAAAGTACTTTTACACTTGCGTCTTGAAGAATATAAGCCGCTTGCTGCGCTGTACTTGTTGGATAAATAGGAACGGTAATACAACGATTGTATAACGCGGCAAAATCAGCAACAGTCCAACGAGGCATATTGTTTGCGAATATGCCAACTTTATCTTGTACTTGTAAGCCTTGGCACAATAATGCTAAAGCCAGTTGCTGAATTTGCTCACCAAAACAATTCCAACTAATATCTTGCCACTCACCATCGACTTGATGACGTAATGCAGGCTTATCACCTAAGCGAGAAACTTGACTGCGAATGCGGTGAACAATATGAAAATCGTGTTGTGCCATAAGTACTCTATTTTTTTAGCTTACACTTGTAAGCTTATTCGAGATATGCAGTCTACAATTCAGCCTATAAAAAGCCAACCATAATGCACATAAAATTATATTTCCCAACGCTTACCCGCTACTCTACGCCTTGTGAATAAAGGCTATCAAACGACTTTTTAATCAAAAAGCAAAAGTGTAAGAATCTATAAATAACATGGTTGAAGAACGAAAAAATCAACCTTATTTCACGTTGCGGCATTATTCATATTGCGAAACAGCAGACAACTCTTACCACTATAATATCGATAGCTTTTAACCAAAAAAGGTCAGCAATTGTGCTGACCTTCACGTTTATATCATGGGGTTTATTACGTTAAATCGCCACAAATTGTCATTAGCTGATCTCGCATCCAGATATTGCCTTTATCCTTTTGTGTAGATTCATGCCAACTTAGGTAACCGCTAATTTTGTTATTCGCAAAGGGAAGCTCTAACACTTTTAAGTGTAGGTTATCAGCCACAGATTCTGCTAACCAACGAGGCGCTACCGCTATTAATTCAGATTGACCGACCACATACATGATATTGCTTAAACTCGCACCTTGATAAGCTTCATTGTAACTGTGCGCTTGATTGTAAATATGATCGGCAAAACCTTTAATTTCAGGGTTCGTTTTTAATACGGCGTGCATTTCATGATTAAATTCAGCTTCAGAAATACTGTCATGTAAACGGGGGTGATTTCCAGATGCGATAACAACAAGTTCATCACTGAATAATTCTGTGCTACAAAAACCTTGTTCATCAAAGCGTACATAATCAATCACAAAATCAATTTCTTGATAACGCAATTTCTGTGCTAATCCGGCTTCAAATTCTGCTTCAAGTTGAAGACGTAAATGAGGAGCTTGGGAGTGCATTTCTTTTAAAATCTGAGGTGCAAAACGTATGTCTGAGGGGCTGCAAATTGCCAACTTAAAAGTACGGCTAGATGTCATTGGATTAAAGATAGAACATGGCAACTCATTCTTCACTAATTGCAGTGCTTGGCGAAGTGGACCAAACAATTGTTTTGCGCGTTGCGTGGGTTGAATACCGCGACCATGACGAATAAATAGCTCATCATTAAACATTACTTTAAGGCGCGCAACTGCATTACTTACCGCAGGTTGTGACATACCTAGATTATGTGCAGCGCGAGTAATGTTCTGCTCTTGCATTACGGCGTCAAAAACAGTTAATAAATTAAGATCAACACTACGTAATGTTGATTCCATTGAGTAACTTTCTGTTGGGAAAACTGACGCTGTTTTACGTGTCATATTATGCCTCTAAATTTATGAGTTCATCGGCACGTCCTATGCCTTCAGTAACTTAGAAGCTTAATTATTGCTTCTAATCTAAACCCGCTTGATTTGGGATGAGACCAGTATTATCCAAACAAATTGATGAGACTAATAATAGAATATAAGTGATTATGAAGATTGTATGAATTAATCCACATTCAGAAATATAAACATTAAAAAATCATAATCTTAAATCAAACATAAAATAAATAAAAAAAGATATGAATAAAATTTTAGACCTTTTTTTAAGGTGAAAAGCGATAACAAATTCAAGAATAATCAGTAATTTTTTCTATTAATTCATTTCACCAATGATTTAATAAGCGAAGGTGTTGTCGTAATATATTGGCTTTCAGGGTAATGCTCAGACATTGCTTCAGCAACTGATTCTGGAAACTCGACTTGCTGCCATAACTCTTCTTTTAGCGTATCAAGATCATGCCACTCCTTATTAAGTAACCACTTACTAACTTCACTTGCGACATCTGGGATTTTAACCCGCCCAACACTCTCGCTATCAAGCCAAACTCGCATCGTCGTCACATCTAATGATGGAGTAACATGCGCTAATCCCATCATCGCTAACGTCGCAACATTACTACTTTGTTCAAATTGCCCTTGGAGTGGTTTTAACAATAATTTTTTCCCTAGAGAAATGGCCTCTGAAGGCAGTTCAAAACCACCGTTTGCCACAACACCTTTACAGCAATGTAAATGGTGATGAAAACCCTCTCGACTTAATGGTTTCAACTGCACGTTTTGCCATTGTGATTTACTCTCAATATCGGGGTGATAACAAACAAAATTCACTTGCTGGAAATGAGAGAGTAAATCGGTAATTTGAGAAAGTGACTCAAAGGGTAAATACACCAAAATAAATGGTTTTTGCTGACAACTTGGTGTATCAAAACAAGGAATAATTGGCGGTAATATTGGGCAGTTAAAATGGTGCCAATGCAGACCAATTTGATATTGAGTCGGAGCAAAATAACGTGTAAGTAATCGATCAAATACGCTTTCATTCGCTTTTGGCACATCATGCAGGAAAGCAGCTTGATGACTTAACGAGAGACTGGGCACTTTCTGCTGTTTTGCAGCCCATGCCGTAATGGGCTCAAAATCATTCAACACAAAATCATAACGAGATAAATCTAACGTTTTCACCTCTTGTCGAAATTGCCGTAAATTAAGCTGATGCCATGTTTTTAACCGTTGGATACAGCCTTGTTCGGTAACGAAAGTCAACCCTTTTCCCAATTGATAATCACCAAAGCAGGCCATATCAAAAAACTTATCTCTTTCTCGCCCTGAAAAATAATAATCAACCTCACAATCTAATCCATCAAAAGCACGTGCCATTTCACGAGCTCGAGAAATATGGCCATTACCCGTACCTTGGATCCCATAAAGTATTTTCATTGTATGTTCCTTACAAGATATAACCGGCTAATTCGAAACAAGCAAAACCTAATAATGCGCCAGCAATGATATCGCTAAGATAATGTACCCCCAGCAATACACGGGAGAAGCCAATGCAGCTTGCCCATAGCCACACCATTTCACTATACGAAGGATAAAAGCTTGAAATTAAGGCGGCCATCATAAAAGCCGCCGCAGTATGACCTGATGGCAAGCTATAGCGATCTGAGGGTTTAATAAAGGAGGGTAAACTAACCGGACGACTGCGTTTAAAGCTGTTTTTGAGCAACCAATACAATGGGAGTTCAATCAAAAACATCAACAAACCATAAAAAATGAAAGCCCCCCCCTGTTGTTGATCACCCCACCATATGAGCAAGCCAATCATGGCATATAAGTGACCATCACCGGTTCGTGAAACAATACGGCTAATTTTAGCCAATGGAATATTAAATCGATGACAGAGACATAGCGTTGAAAACGCATAATCAAAACGCTGAATAGGGGTAAGTAATGTCATCATTGTTCTCCTTTTTATAACTATCACTAGGATAAAAAGGACTTGTGACAACAAGGTGAAACTTCAAAGGAGAGTCAGTGACAATCTAGAAGAAAAGAGAATTACGTAAATTGTTAATAATTTGACAACTATTTATCATTAAATGTTATTGCCCTACCATCTCTGTTTTTTTCCCTTATTTATGGAAAAACATATCGCAATAATTAAAAATCAATTAGTTACCGCCATAATTGTAAAATAAACGTAATTATTGGTTGACCTTTGACCTGTCTATTTGGTATTCATTTGTTAATCAACTTTATATAAGTGTGTATAAAATGAAAAAACGTTTCTCTTTACTCCTTAGCCTCCTCCTTATCGTGACTTAAATCGCGCGGGTTGCTTTTGAGTGGGAAACGCCACTAAAGATTTTAAAACCCGCGCAACTTGCGCGGGTTTTTTCATATAACGACTAGCGCAAGTGAATGCGAACTAACCTGTAACGGTAATAGATTAAAAGGAAGTAGCAATGAAAGATCAGGTCATTATTTTCGATACTACGCTACGTGACGGTGAACAAGCGTTGTCGGCAAGCCTTACCGTAAAAGAAAAGCTACAGATCGCATACGCATTAGAACGTTTAGGCGTTGATGTGATTGAAGCAGGCTTTCCTGTTTCATCCCCTGGCGATTTTGAGTCAGTACAAACCATCGCGAAACACATCAAAAATAGTCGTATTTGTGCTTTATCACGAGCAGTAGCAAAAGATATTGATGTTGCGGCAGAGTCATTGAAAGTCGCAGAAGCTTTCCGCATTCATACCTTTATTTCAACCTCAACCGTTCACGTCCAAGACAAGCTACGTCGTAGTTATGATGATGTCATTGATATGGGTATCGCAGCAGTAAAACGAGCACGTAACTATACTGATGATGTTGAGTTCTCATGTGAAGATGCGGGCCGTACACCAATTGATAATCTGTGCCGCATGGTAGAAGCCGCTATCGATGCGGGCGCTAACACCATTAATATCCCTGATACCGTAGGCTACACCCTGCCGAGCGAATTTGGCGGCATTATCACTCAACTATTTAACCGCGTTCCAAATATCGATAAGGCAGTGATTTCTGTTCACTGTCACGATGATTTAGGCATGTCTGTTGCCAACTCAATGGCGGCCGTTCAAGCGGGTGCTCGTCAGGTAGAAGGAACCATTAATGGTCTAGGTGAGCGTGCAGGTAACTGCTCACTAGAAGAAATTGCGATGATCATCAAAACGCGTCAGGAGTTACTGGGCGTAACAACCAATATCAAACACGATGAAATTCACCGTACCAGTAAAATGGTTAGTCAGTTGTGTAATATGCCAATTCAAGCCAATAAAGCGATTGTTGGTGCTAATGCCTTTAGTCACTCATCGGGTATCCACCAAGATGGGATGCTAAAAAATAAAAACACCTATGAAATCATGACGCCTGAATCGATTGGCCTTAAAAACCAAGCACTAAACCTAACCAGTCGCTCTGGTCGTGCGGCAGTTAAAAGTCACATGGATGCATTGGGCTACACCGAGAAAGAGTATAGCCTAGATAAACTGTATGCTGATTTCTTAAAACTGGCTGATCGAAAAGGCCAAGTGTTTGATTATGACTTAGAAGCACTGATGCATTTTTCTAATCTTCGTGATGAAGATGACTACTTCAAGCTGAACTACCTAAGTGTTCAGTCGGGTAGTGTGATGGCCACCACCAGTATCAAACTATTGTGTGGTGACGAAGAAAAATGTGAAGCGGCGGTCGGTAATGGTCCTGTCGATGCGTTATACCAGTGTATTTACCGCCTAACAGGTTATGACATTGTACTGGATAAATTTGATTTAACTGCAAAAGGCGAAGGCGAAGACGGCTTAGGACAAGCTGATATCATCGCTAATTATAAAGGCAGAAAATACCACGGAACGGGCTTAGCAACCGATATTGTAGAAGCGTCTGGTCAAGCGTTACTGCACGTTATCAATAGCATTCACCGTGCAGATCAAATTGAAGAAATAAAGCAGCGCTCAGCAACTCACTAGTTGATAACGCTTACAGCGACTCACGAATTTATACTTTTAAACAATTATGGAGAGCAAGATACCATGGCTGGTTCTTACAATATTGCAGTTTTACCCGGTGACGGGATTGGTCCAGAAGTGATGCAACAGGCACATAAAGTGCTAAATGCAATCGAGGCTAAATTTAATCTAACCTTTAATCGTACAGAATATGATGTAGGTGGTATTGCTATCGATAATCATGGCTGCCCACTACCTGATGCTACTCTAAAAGGCTGTGAACAATCCGATGCCGTATTATTTGGCTCTGTTGGTGGCCCTAAGTGGGAACATCTAGCACCTAACGATCAACCTGAACGTGGTGCTCTTCTACCACTTCGTAAACACTTCCAATTATTTTGTAATCTGCGTCCAGCTCAAATTCACCGTGGCTTAGAGAAGTTCTCTCCGCTACGCGCTGATATTTCAGAGCGTGGTTTTGATATTGCTGTTGTGCGTGAGCTCACTGGCGGTATTTACTTTGGTCAGCCAAAGGGCCGCGAAGGTGAAGGCGCACAAGAAAAAGCGTTCGATACTGAAGTCTACTACCGCTATGAAATTGAACGTATTGCAAAAATTGCGTTTGAATCAGCTCGCTTACGCAGCAAAAAAGTCTGCTCTATTGATAAAGCTAACGTCCTACAGAGCTCTATTTTATGGCGTGAAGTCGTAGAAGAAATCGCAAAAGATTACCCTGATGTGACGTTAACTCATATGTACATTGATAACGCGACCATGCAGCTGATCAAAGATCCTTCTCAATTTGATGTCATGCTATGTTCAAATATCTTCGGCGATATCATCTCGGATGAATGTGCAATGATCACAGGTTCTATGGGTATGTTGCCTTCAGCTAGCCTTAACCAAGATAAGTTTGGTATGTACGAGCCTGCCGGCGGTTCAGCACCGGATATTGCAGGTAAAAACATTGCAAATCCAGTCGCGCAGATCCTATCAGCAGCACTGATGCTTCGTTACAGCCTAGGTGAAGAAACAGCAGCGCGTGCTATCGAACAAGCGGTATCACAAGCGCTGGAAGCTGGGGAGTTAACTGCCGATCTTGCGAGTGATAAGCCTGCACTCACCACCAGTGAAATGGGCGATAAGATCGCAGCCTACATTCAACAAGCATAAGGGAGCATTGAGCAATGTCGAACACTAATAATAACGCTTCAGCTTCACCTAAAACGCTTTATGAAAAAGTTTACGATTCCCATGTTGCCGTTGCAGCAGAAGGGGAAAACCCGATCTTATATATCGACCGTCACCTTGTACATGAAGTGACATCCCCGCAAGCTTTTGATGGCTTGCGTGAGAAGGGTCGTAAAGTGCGTCAAGTATCAAAAACATTCGCCACGATGGATCACAACGTTTCTACCCAAACTAAAGATATCAATGCATCGGGGGAAATGGCACGTATTCAAATGGAAACACTGGCAAAAAACTGTGAAGAGTTTGGTGTCACCCTGTATGACTTAAACCACAAATATCAAGGCATTGTACACGTCATGGGACCTGAGCTGGGTATTACTCTGCCGGGTATGACCATTGTTTGTGGTGACTCACACACCGCGACTCACGGTGCCTTTGGTGCACTGGCCTTCGGTATTGGTACCTCGGAAGTAGAACATGTCTTAGCCACCCAAACCTTAAAACAATCTCGTGCGAAAACCATGAAGATTGAAGTTAAAGGTAAAGTAGCTGAAGGCATTACAGCAAAAGACATCGTCCTTGCCATCATTGGTAAAACAACCGCAGCTGGCGGTACTGGCTATGTGGTTGAGTTCTGTGGCGAAGCCATCACAGACCTTACAATGGAAGGTCGTATGACCGTTTGTAATATGGCGATTGAACTAGGCGCTAAAGCAGGTTTAATTGCACCGGATCAAACGACCTTTGATTATATTAAAGATCGTGAATTTGCCCCGAAAGGCGCAGATTTTGATGCCGCAGTAGAATACTGGACATCATTGAAATCCGATCCGAACGCCGAGTTTGATGCCGTTGTAACGCTCGATGCTAAAGACATAAAGCCACAAGTGACATGGGGAACAAACCCAGGTCAAGTGATTGCCGTTGATGAGCCAATCCCTGCCCCTGAAAGCTTTAACGATCCCGTTGAAAAAGCCTCTGCAGAAAAAGCATTAGCTTACATGGGACTAGAAGCTGGCAAAGCCCTGTCTGATTTTACTGTTGATAAAGTCTTTATCGGTTCATGCACTAACTCACGTATTGAAGATATGCGCGCAGCAGCAGCCATTGCCAAAGGGCGTAAAGTTGCCGCTAACGTACAAGCTTTAGTCGTTCCTGGCTCAGAGCAAGTGAAAGCACAAGCTGAAAAAGAAGGGCTTGATAAAATCTTCATTGAAGCAGGCTTCGAATGGCGACTACCCGGTTGTTCAATGTGTCTGGCAATGAATAACGATCGCTTAGGTCCCGGTGAGCGTTGTGCGTCAACCAGTAACCGTAACTTTGAAGGCCGTCAAGGTCGTGATGGGCGTACTCATCTAGTTAGCCCAGCCATGGCAGCAGCAGCGGCATGTGCCGGACATTTTGTTGATATTCGCCAACTAGATGCCGCATCGGTGTAACAAAAGGATTTGAACATGACAGGTTTTAAACAACACACAGGTTTAGTTGTACCGCTAGATACGGCAAATATTGATACCGATGCGATTATTCCAAAACAGTTTTTGCAGAAAGTAACTCGAACTGGATTTGGTAAGCACCTTTTCCATGATTGGCGTTTTCTAGATGATGCAGGCGAGCAGGCAAACCCTGACTTTATTATGAACGCCCCTCGCTACCAAGGCGCGAGTATTTTACTGGCGCGTGAAAACTTTGGTTGTGGCTCTTCTCGTGAACATGCACCGTGGGCGCTTGCTGATTACGGTATCCAAGTTATGATTGCGCCAAGCTTTGCCGATATTTTCTATGGTAACTCGATCAATAACCAAATGGTGCCCGTACGTCTCTCTGAGCAAGACGTTGATACTTTATTTAAGTATGTCGATGAAAATGAAGGCGCACAGATCACGGTTGATCTTGAAAAAATGATCGTCAGTGCGGATGGTAAAGAGTACACCTTTGAAATTGATGAATTCCGTCGTCACTGCCTATTAAATGGCTTAGACAATATCGGTTTGACA
Organism: Photobacterium sp. GB-50; assembly: GCF_003026755.1. Taxonomy (NCBI): domain Bacteria; kingdom Pseudomonadati; phylum Pseudomonadota; class Gammaproteobacteria; order Vibrionales; family Vibrionaceae; genus Photobacterium; species Photobacterium sp. GB-50. The sequence continues at coordinate 42,036 of NZ_PYNX01000012.1, read as the reverse complement.
CTGCAACACGAAGATAAAATTACAGACTTTGAAAACCGTATTCCTCGCTTCTTAGCGTAATCGTACATCATCTGAAATCGGACGCCCTGTTTAATATAAACAGGGCGTTTTTATTTAAAATATCAAAAAGATAATGAAATTAGCCAATACTTATTACGGTCTTAATCAATATTGTTACTTATTATATTAATAGGAAAAATATGCGTATTGTTATTGCCACTTGGCTGCTGTTATTCACTCTGCCGATCTTTGCTGCGCCAAAATCCGAACTCTGGTCATATTGGCAACCTCATGATCCTAAAAACACAAACAAGATCAGTCATCAAGATTGGCAGCAACTACTCGATAAATATCTTGTCATTCAACCGGATCAAACCTTATTTCGTTATAACCAAGTATCAAGTGCAGATAAACAAAAGCTAGCAACTTATATTAAGCGACTCAGTGCCCAAAATCCTCACCGTTATAATCGTAATGTTCAATTTGCCTATTGGGTTAATTTATATAACGCCCTAACCGTTCAATTAATTATTGATAATTACCCTGTAAAATCAATCACTAAACTTGGAGGTTTATTTAGCTTTGGGCCATGGGATCAAACCATTATTACCATTAATAATAAAAAGCTAACTTTAAACGATATTGAACATCGGATCTTACGCCCTATCTGGCAAGATCCTAGGATCCACTACGCAGTCAACTGTGCCAGCCTCGGTTGCCCTGATTTACTGCCTAAAGCGTTTAATAGCGATCGATTAGACTCCCAGTTAGATCAAGCTGCAACACGTTTTATTAATAGTGAAAAAGCAATAAAAATAACAAAAAATGGCATCACACTGTCATCTATCTATGATTGGTATCAAGCTGATTTTGGATCGTTAATTGAGTTACAACAACACCTTAATCATTATCGTATTACGCCTAACCTACAATTCACTCAGATCCATTACATCTATAATTGGCAACTTAATCAGAAGCTATAACTTCGATACAGTTGCAGGTACAATAGTCTGTTCTCATTGGGGAGCCATTTGGCTGAGATTGTTAGGCATACGTGCTTTATAGCAGGACCCATTGAACCTGAACCAGGTAATGCTGGCGTAGGAATTGAGATGCTCGAACATGCTTTCGAGCTCGCTGACCATTGCATGATGCAACAGCACTCAAACCTGTGCCGCTCTCTCTTTCAATTTTTGTCCCAAGGATGCAGGACATCTCGGAGCGCATAGTGAAAAAAATAAACACTCTTCTTCCCCTAATCTCTCTGTCATTAGTTGCAAGCTCAGCTTTCGCCTCAGACAATACTCTTAATGTTTATACCTACAGCTCCTTTGCTTCCGACTGGGGTCCTGGTCCTGTAGTAAAGAAAGCGTTTGAAAAACAATGTAATGGTTGTACGGTCAATTTTGTTTCTTTAGAAGATGGCGTATCGATTTTAAATCGCGTTCGTCTTGAAGGGAAAAACAGTAAAGCAGATGTGTTATTAGGGCTAGATAACAACCTAATGACAGAAGCGAAAAATACCGGCCTATTAGCAAAAAGTGATGTTGATACCAGTAAGCTCACGCTTCCTAAAGGTTGGAGTGATGATACTTTCATCCCTTATGATTACGGCTATTTTGCCTTTGTGTATGACAGCGATAAACTGAAAAACCCACCAGCGAGTTTAGATGCTCTGATCAAAGATCAAAATATCAGCGTTATCTATCAAGATCCTCGTACTTCAACCCCAGGCCAAGGTCTTATGTTATGGATCAAATCGGTCTACGGTGATAAAGCCCCTGAAATGTGGCAGCAACTAGCGAAACACACAGTGACCGTCACTAAGGGCTGGTCTGAAGCCTATAACATGTTCTTAAAAGGCGAATCAGATATGGTGCTTTCTTACACCACATCACCGGCCTATCACATCATTGCTGAAGACAAACACCAGTACAAAGCGGCTAACTTCAAAGAAGGCCATTACATGCAAGTTGAAGTGGCAGCAAAAATGAAAAATAGCCCACATCCAAAGCTTGCCGATCAATTTATGCAATTTATTGTAAGTGATGCTTTTCAGTCACAAATCGCTACTCACAACTGGATGTATCCAGTAACAAAGCAAAGCCTACCGAAAGGTTTTGATGAACTCACCGTACCAAGCAAAGCACTTGAATTTAGTGCCGACGAAGTGGCAACGCATCGCAAAGCCTGGATCCGAGAGTGGCAGCAAGCCCTCACTCAGTAATGGTTTAAGACTTTGAACAAACGCATTACCTTATTGCCCGGCATTATCAGTGCCGGGCTGATCACTTTTGTTGTTGTTGCCGCGCTCACCGCCTTAATCAGCCAAGCTAACGACTGGCAACTATCAACACTATGGCATGATCCTTATCTGCGACATGTAACTGGATTTAGCTTCTATCAAGCCATCTTGTCGACTCTATTTAGCATCATCCCAGCGATTCCCATTGCTTATGCACTCTCACGACGGCAGTTTGTAGGAAAAGCTCTGCTATTACGTTTATTTGCGATGACGCTCGTGATACCCGTATTGGTTGCTGTTTTTGGGTTATTATCGATTTATGGCAAAAGTGGATTGATCAGCCATAACCTAGAAATACTAGGCTTACCGCCATTAAACATTTACGGTTTAAGCGGGATTTTACTGGCTCACGTATTTTTAAACCTGCCACTGACCGTGCGTTTTCTACTGCAAAGTCTCGATGGTATCCCTGCAGAGCAACATCAGCTTGCAGCGCATTTAAGTATTACTGGCTGGAGTAAATTTCGCTTAATTGCATGGCCTCGACTACGCCAACAACTGCCGCATATCGCGGGTTTAGTCTTTATGTTGTGCTTTACCAGCTTTGCCGTGATCATGTCGCTTGGCGGTGGTCCTAAATCAACCACTATCGAGCTCGCCATATATCAAGCGTTGCGTTATGACTTTGATTTAGCGACAGGTGCGATTTTAGCCTTATGGCAAATGCTACTTTGCTGCTCATTAGTGCTTTTTACCCAACGTTTTGCTAAACCGCTTTCTACCCTAAACGGCTCTATCAGCAAAAAGGTAGTGAATTATAACGATACATGGCGCGCTAAATGTTGGGATGTATTCTGGATCATCAGTGCGTTAGTGTTTGTTATACCACCGATCATTGCCGTCTTTGTATCGGGTATTAACCATCAATTATTTAATATCTTAGAACAAAAGCAGTTATGGTCAGCAATCACTAACTCACTCCATATCGCACTATTTTCCTGCTTATTAGCATTTTGTCTTGGCGTCATGATCCTCATCACGAGTCGTAGCTTACGCTTAGCACGTAAAAAACTGGCTGCTGACGGGATTGAAATGATCGGCACAGTGATTTTAGTGACACCTGGGTTAGTGTTAAGTACTGGTATTTTTCTTTTACTGCGCCAATATACTGATGCTTACAGTGCTGCGTTTTGGGTTGTGGTCTGTGTTAATGCCCTAATGGCACTGCCCTATGTAATCAAAACATTAAGTCAACCAATGCTCCACCTCGCGCAGCAATATAATCCGTTATGTCGCAGTTTAGGGATGACGCATCTATCGCGATTACGTTTGGTTGAGTGGCGTGCGTTACGTGCCCCTATTGCCCAAGCTCTCGCTATTAGCTTTGTCTTATCTCTGGGGGATTTAGGTGCGATTGCATTATTTGGCAGTCAAGACTTTCAAACGCTGCCACTGTATTTATTTGAACTAATGGGCAGTTACCGAATGGATGCTGCTGCTGTTGCTGCACTGGTTTTACTGTTACTCAGCTTAGGTTTATTTAGTGCCGTCGAGTATCTTGTTGTTACTCGCCATCGCCATCGCCATCGCCAAGGAGTTCATCATGCTAAACATTAATCAACTCAACTATACCTACTTACCTCAACACAAAAATGAGGTTGCGATGGCGTTGAGCTTTGATGTTCAGCTTGAGCAGGGAGATATCGCTGCACTCATTGGCCCAAGTGGCGCAGGTAAAAGTACCTTATTCGCACTCATTGCTGGCTTTCTCGTCCCTGATAGCGGTGAGATCACCGTTAATAGCCAATCTATCTGTCAGCTAGAGCCTGCGCAACGTCCACTCTCGATGTTATTTCAAGAGCACAATTTATTTCCTCACCTCAGTGTATTTGAAAACATTGCGTTAGGTATCAACCCAAACCTTAAACTTACCGCAGAGCAAAAACAGCGAGTGACTAATTCAGCGAAACAAGTGGGGATTGATACCTATCTTGAGCGTTTACCTGAGCAGCTTTCTGGCGGGCAACGTCAGCGAGTAGCATTAGCGCGATGTTTATTACGAGAGCGCCCTTTGCTACTGCTTGATGAACCATTTTCGGCCCTTGACCCTGCACTGCGTGCGGAGATGTTAAACCTCGTTAAGCAATTAGCCACAACCCGTAATATGACGGTATTGATGATCACTCATAGTCCTGAAGATGCCGAAAAAATTGCCAATAAATGTATTTTTATTAATGAAGGTACTATCAAAGCGGTAGGAGAAACCTGTGATGTTTTATCTAATCCCGTATTACCTGAGCTTAAAAACTATCTCGGTTTAACCCTACCAGAAACATAACCGCAGAATGCAATAAGTAACAATATAAACAAAAAAGCGAGCACCCAATGTGCTCGCTTTTCTTATTCTTCTTGCTAGTGATTAAAGATTTTCTTCGGCAAATTCAGCTAGACGGCTTCGAACCACCCCGTTGAGATAAATATTGGCGCTACCTTCAAAGTTTTTAAAGCGCTCAACAATATAGGTTAATCCCGAGGTCACTGGGGATAGATAGTTGGAATCAATTTGAGCAAGGTTACCCGAACACACAATTTTTGTGCCTTCACCACATCGGGTAATAATGGTTTTAATTTGTGACGCTGTTAAGTTTTGACACTCATCGAGTAAAACAAAGGCATTTTGAATAGAACGCCCACGCATAAAGTTAATCGATTTAAATTGAATATTGGCTTTATCAAAAATGTACTTCATTGAGCCATCAGTACAAACATCATGCTTATGAAGTGCTTCCATAGTATCGGTAACCGCTGCCAGCCATGGCATCATTTTTTCTTCTTCGGTACCCGGTAGGAAACCAATCGACTCAGCGATTTCGGGTGTATTACGAGTGACAATAATTTTGTCATACATCCCTTTTTCAATGACCTGCTCAAGTGCTGCAGCCATTGCTAAAATGGTTTTACCACAGCCAGCAGGACCCGTTAAGATCACTAAATCAATCCGAGGATCAAGCATTGCATCTAGCGCCATCCCTTGATAAATATTTTTAGGATTAACGCCCCAAGCTTGTCGATGCATTAGTCGCTCTTGGCTAATGTCTTTAATGGTGACACTTTCATCATCAATACTTTGAATTCTAGCAGCAAAATCATTGCCTTCATCCAGTAGATATTGATTAACAAAGGGAGTTTCAAATAAGTTTTTAGGTAAGGTATGTAAAGTTGAACGACCTCTATTTTCCGACTGACACTCAGCAACATTTTCCCAAAAATCGCCTTGATAGCGATGAAAGCCTTTGGTTAATAATGCGACATCATCAATCAACTGATCGGTACGATAATCATCAACATACAAGACGCCTGCACCTTTGGCACGCAGTCGCATGTTGATGTCTTTAGTCACTAATACCACAGAACGTGGTGCATGTTTTTGTTGCAGAAAGAGAACGCTATTAAGAATACGATTGTCACCCGCCTTATCACTAAAGGCATGGACGGTTTGTTTTACTTCATAGTCAGCAAAAATAGCAATAGTACCGCTATGAGCCACTTTGTCGTTGAAAGGAATACCAGCCGAAATTTGCTCTGGTGGTGCGTCGTGGAATATATCTTCAAGCGCACGTATCGCGACTCGAGCATCACGAGAAACATCACGCTTACTGTCTTTAATTCTGTCCAATTCTTCCAGAACCGTCATGGGAATAACCACGTCGTGTTCCTGAAAAGAAAAGAACGCCAGAGGTTCATGAAGCAGAATATTTGTATCAAGTACAAACAGTTTCCGTTCGGCGTCGTCCATAGGCACCTCCTTGGTAGTCTGGACAGCGATAATTAAGCTATCACTCTATTAGCTTACGTCAAAATTACCCATCTGGTTTAATTATGACGTCTTTCTTATTAAGCCCTCGGTAGATGAAAGTTTTATGATGATTTTACTGTGACCGATTTTCATCACTTTCACCGTGACCTTAATCACATCATGCAGTAACATGAGTCCCCTTTTTGAGCTATGCACAAATTTTAAATTCTAGCGTACACTTATCTTCAGTGTAGCTTATTAATACTTTGCACAGCTTATTGCAGTCTCTTTGATATCAAATAATTAGAAGGTTTCTACCACTATGCCATTTGCTTTGGGTCAACGTTGGATCAGTGATACAGAAAGTGATTTAGGTCTAGGTACCGTTGTCGCTCTTGAACCAAGAACGGTTACCTTGATGTTCCCCGCATCAGAAGAAAATCGCCTATATGCACGTAATGATGCCCCTGTTACCCGTGTCATGTTTAACGTTGGTGATGTGATTGAAAGCCATGAGGGTTGGTCACTAAAGGTAGAAGCGATCAACGAAGATAAAGGCGTGATCACCTACGTAGGTACGCGTACCGACACAGAAGAAGAAAATGTCGCGCTACGTGAACTTTTCTTAAGCCACCAAATTCGTTTCAATAAACCGCAAGATAAATTATTTGCAGGTCAAATTGATCGCATGGATCGTTTTGCACTGCGTTACCGCGCGCTGAAAAACCAATACGAGCAACTAAAAAGCCCATTACGTGGTTTATGCGGTATGCGTGCAGGTTTGATCCCACACCAGTTATATATTGCTCACGAAGTCGGTCGTCGCTATGCGCCGCGTGTTCTCCTTGCCGATGAAGTCGGTTTAGGTAAAACCATTGAAGCCGGTATGATCATCCACCAGCAGGTTCTATCAGGCCGTGCTGAACGTATTCTGATCGTGGTTCCTGAAACCCTACAACATCAATGGCTAGTTGAAATGATGCGTCGTTTTAACCTGCACTTTTCTATCTTTGATGAAGAGCGTTGTGTTGAAGCATTTGCTGATGCCGCTAACCCATTTGATACCGCGCAATATGTATTGTGTTCATTAGACTTTTTACGTAAAAGCCGTCGTCGTTTTGAACAAGCGCTAGATGCTGATTGGGATCTATTGGTTGTCGATGAAGCCCACCACCTTGAGTGGAGTGAAGATAAGCCTAGTCGTCAGTACCAAGTGATTGAAGCCTTAGCAGAAAAAACGCCAAGTGTGCTGCTACTAACCGCCACACCAGAGCAATTAGGTCGTGAAAGCCACTTCGCACGCTTACGTATTCTTGATCCTGATCGTTTTTACGACTATGAAGCCTTTGTTGAAGAAGAGCGTCAATACGAACCCGTTGCTGATGCTGTAACCCAACTGCTTGCTGGTGAAAAACTGAATGATGATGCGAAAAACACCTTAACCGAGCTGCTATCTGAGCAAGATATCGAGCCAATGTTACGTGTGATCGAAGATTCAGCTCAAGACGATCCTGAAGCATTAGCGGCGCGTCATGAATTGATCAACAACTTGATGGATCGCCACGGTACGGGCCGCGTATTGTTCCGTAATACCCGCTCAGCAATCACAGGTTTCCCTCAGCGTCACCTGAATATGTACCCGTTAGCAATGCCAACCCAATACACCACAGCCATGCGCGTTGCGGCAATGATGGGCGGTAAAATGGGTATCAATGAGAAAGCGATCAAGCTACTTTACCCGGAAGATATCTACCAAGAATTTGAAGGTGAATCAGCAACATGGTGGAACTTTGATCCTCGTGTTAACTGGCTACTTGATATGCTAAAAGCCAACCGTAACGAGAAAGTGTTGGTGATTTGTTCTCGTGCGCAAACCGCATTAACCTTAGAACAAGCATTACGTGAACGTGAAGGCATCCGTGCTACTGTGTTCCACGAAGGAATGTCGATTATCGAACGTGATAAAGCGGCGGCTTACTTTGCCCAAGAAGATGATGGCGCTCAGGTACTATTATGTTCTGAAATCGGTTCAGAAGGTCGTAACTTCCAGTTTGCAAACCAATTGGTGATGTTCGATTTACCAAGCAACCCTGATTTACTTGAGCAACGTATTGGTCGTTTGGATCGTATTGGTCAAAAGCGTGAGATAGAAATTCATGTGCCTTACCTAGAAGGCACTTCTCAAGCACTATTAGCGCGTTGGTTCAACGAAGGCTTAAATGCCTTTGAGGAAACCTGTCCGACTGGCCGTGCTGTCTATGAAGCGGTATGTGAAGATCTGATCACCTTGCTTGCCAGTGACAAACACGATCTTGAAGCGCTTGAATCCGTTATTCAGCGCAGTGCTGAAATGCACAATGAGCTTAAAACCAAGTTAGAGCAAGGTCGTGATCGCCTATTAGAAATCCATTCTAATGGGGGCGAAGAAGCTCAGCAGTTGGTTGAGAAGATCAGCGCTAAAGATGGTGATACTAACCTTGTGACTTTCGCACTGGGCTTGTTTGATACCATTGGTTTAAACCAAGATGACAAAGGCGAAAACGCAATTGTTGTGACCCCATCAGAGCACATGATGGTGGCAAGTTATCCAGGCCTTCCTTACGACGGTTGTACCATCACTTTTGAACGTGATACTGCACTTTCTCGTGAAGATATCAACTTCATCAGCTGGGAACACCCAATGATCCAAGGCGGTATTGAATTACTGCTAAGTGAAGGCGTAGGTACGACAGCGGTGTCATTGTTGAAAAACAAAGCACTGCCTGTTGGTACACTGCTACTTGAGCTTATCTATGTGGTTGACGCTCAAGCACCTAAGCAATCAGGTATTGGTCGTTTCTTACCCAAAACACCGATCCGTATTTTACTTGATGGTAAAGGTAATAACCTATCAGCTAACGTTGAATTTGAAGGCTTTAACCGCCAACTTAGCCCAGTCAATCGTCACCTTGGCAGTAAGCTCGTTAACTCGGTTCAAAAAGATATTCATACTCTGATTGAGCACGCAGAGCGCGAGATCAGCAAAGAGCTTGATGTCGTACGAAGCCAAGCACAAGCTGAAATGGAAAACACGTTGCGCGCTGAGCTTGATCGCCTTCAAGCCCTGAAAGCGGTTAATCCGAATATTCGTGATGACGAATTAGAGCTAATTGAAAGCCAAATCATTGAGTTAACTAACTACATTGAAAAAGCACAAATCCAGCTTGATTCACTGCGTTTGATCGTTGTTAGCCATAACTGATCAATAACTCATCATAACTAAATTAAGGCCGTGAATGTCATTACTGATATTCACGGCTTTTTTCTTTAATCACATCACCAAGCATACCAATTTACTATTATTCATATTAATATTCGCCCCGTTGTTATTCATACCTATCCTACGAGTGCATCATGAAACCATTGCCAGTGTTGAACTACAATCCACCTACCGATCCGTGGTTGGATACTCTTTTTCTTGATAGCGACATCATCGCCGTTAATAAGCCTGCTGGCATACTCTCAAACCCAGGACGTGCACCAGAGCATCACGACAGCATATTTGCTCGCGTTCTTGAAAAATACCCTAAGTCACAAATTGTGCACCGTTTAGATATGGGGACATCAGGCTTAATTGTGCTGGCTCTAAACAAAAAAGCGGAGTGTCATTTAAAAGCCCAGTTTCGTGAGCGAGAAACACAAAAAGTGTATTACGCTCGTGTGTGGGGACATATCGAACAAGACACAGGAACCGTGGATCTTCCCTTGATCTGTGATTGGCCTAACCGTCCACGCCAAAAAGTATGTTTTGACGATGGCAAGCCTTCTGTAACGCATTATGAAGTCTTAAGCCGTGATGAGAAAACAACCTTGGTCCGTTTACTGCCCGTAACAGGTCGTTCTCACCAATTGCGTGTTCACATGCAAGCATTAGGTCATCCGATTTTAGGCGATAAGTTTTATGCTAATGAGGAAGCAATGGTAGCCTCTCCTCGTTTACTGTTACACGCAGCAGAACTGACTTTTACGCATCCAGGAAGTGATCAACCGATGCATTTGTTTGCCCCTTGTGAGTTTTATCCAGAAGCGCCAACACAAACGATTTTTAGTAAATAAAACCACTGAGTAATCAGCAACTATCACACGGAAGTTAGATCACGATAAAAAAGAATGCTAGCTTTGTTTTAACAAGCAAAAACCTAAACTAGCATTCTTCTTTTCACACCAAGCGGAACAAAGGTTCCATGGAGTCTAACAGTGGAACATATTGTATTTTTAGATCGTGCTACTATCCCAGCACACATTGATATTCCTCGCCCACAATCTGCTCATCAATGGATTGAATATCAACGTACATCGCCATCTCAAGTCATTGAACGTCTGCAACACGCAACTATCGTCATTTCTAACAAAGTCCAACTCACTGCTGATATTTTATCTCAGCTGCCAAACCTGAAATTTATTGCCATCGGTGCGACAGGAACCAATAACGTCGATGTCGATTATTGTCACCGCCATAACATTCCGGTTTCCAATATTCGAGGTTATGCGACTCGCTCTGTTCCTGAACACGTGCTCGCAATGATCTTTGCGCTAAAACGTAATTTAATGGGCTATCAGCAAGATATCATCGCGGGTGAGTGGCAGAAACAACAACAGTTCTGCTTTTTCACTCATCCAATTAGCGATATCGCAGGCTCAACAATAGGTATTGTTGGTAAAGGCAGCTTAGGGGTAGCGACAGCCAATCTTGCAACCGCGCTGGGGATGAAGGTGCTATTTGCAGAGCACAAGCACGTCACCACCTGTCGTGAAGGCTATACGCTGTTTAACGACGTATTACAGCAAGCCGATATCATCACCTTGCATTGCTCGCTAACAGATACCACTGAAGATCTTATCGCAAAAACAGAACTGGCACAGATGAAACCTAACGCTATTTTGATCAATACCGGACGTGGTGGACTGGTGAATGAGCAAGATTTAGTCGATGCATTGCTCGATAAAAAAATTGCCGGCGCTGGCTGTGATGTTTTTACTTCTGAGCCGCCAACTGATGATAATCCATTATTACAACAGGCACATTTGCCTAATCTATTACTAACCCCACATGTTGCATGGGGATCTGATTCCGCGATTCAAACACTGGTAGAGCAACTTATTGAAAATATTGATGGCTTTTGTAACAACAAACCGCAAAACCTCGTTTAAGAGCTTTAAAAACAAAAAAGCGAGCACCAAGCTCGCTTTTTCAATTTATTATTCAGCGTAATAACAATTATTTGAATCCTTTCTCTTTTCGGATCAAATCATAGGCAGCTTGTAGCTCTTGGGTTTTTTGTTTCGCTATTTCCATCATTTCTGGTGGTAACCCTTTCGCTGCGAGTTTATCTGGATGGTGTTCATTCATCTGTTTACGATAAGCACGTTTCACATCTTGCGCAGAGGCATTTTCATCAACTCCTAAGACATTAAATGCATCAGCTAATTGATCTCGACTAGGAGGCGCTTGGAAACCACCGCCTTGTTGTTGATATTGCTGATGGAAACCACCTTGTTGAAAACGAAACGCCGCTTCTTGCATACGCAAGCGTTGTTCAAGCTGGGCTTCAGAAAAGCCAAGGTATCGCGCAATAATATGCAGTAACTGACGCTCTTTAGGATGTAATGAACCATCCGCAAATGCTGCTTGAATTTGTAATTCTAAGAAAAATTGGAGTAAATCAGCACGTCGTGCACGACTACGAACACGATTTAGCATCTCTTCTAATGGGAAGTTATCTTCTTTTCCCTCACGAAACGCATTCTGCGCTTGAAGTCGAGATTCGCCTTGTAACCCCATTCGATCCATAATCGCACTTGCAACACGAATTTCCTCTTTTGTCACATGCCCTTTCGCTTTTGCGACATGCCCCATTACTGCAAAACAAGCATGGAAAAACTCTGCTTGTTGCTCTGCACTACTGGCTCTGTTCTGACCAAAACCGGCAAAACCGCCATTCATCTGACGAGCATAAGCCTTATCAAACTGGTGACCAATAAATAAACCAATCAACAATCCAGGCAATTTTCCAATGGAGAGGCCAAGCAACGCACCAATAATTTTTCCCCATATACCTGTCTTCTGCATTCTATACTCTCTGGTAATTTGTTAAATTTTTTCAATGTTTACCCAACAGCATGCGCTGAAAAGATGCCGTCGCGTCGAATTTGCATTATGATAGCTGTCATTTATCGGGAATGCTTGTAAAAAGCGCAATTATTCGCCTTGCTCTCAAACTGATACAGGAATGTTGAATCTGATGTCACTCACCTCTCACAGCTTACTTGCCACCATGATTGGTCTTGCCCTTTATGGGCCGGCAATGGCAGAAGATGCCACATCTTTACATAAAGATATCAACGGTAAACATGCTGTAGCAGAAGATCAAACAACAAAAACAGCCGTTAATAACGATCCTTTAGCTATGGCAGATGGCGTTTTTATTTCGCCAAAAGACCGCAAAGAAAATGCCACATCTTTAGATAAAGATATCAACGATAAACACGCAGTAGCAGAAGATCAAACAACAAAAACAGCCGTTAATGACGATCCTTTAGCTATGGTACGTGGTGTTTGTATAGCACCAAAAGACCGTAAAGAAGATACCAAAAACACACCGATCCACATTGAAGCTGACAATGTTCAAGCTAAAAATGAGCATAAAGCCGTGTATTCTGGTGACGTTATTGTTCAGCAAGGAACGCGTACGATTGCTGCCGATACTGTGACACTTCAACAACCACAAAATATTGTTACAGCAAAAGGCAACGTTTACTACCATGACGGTGGTATAGAAATGGAAGCGAAAGAGCTCCATAGCGATCTAAATACCAAAGACTCACAAATGGATGATGCTGTTTATCGTATGACCTGCCAGCCAGGGCGCGGTGACGCAGAGCAAATCGACAAGAAAAATGTTGATGGTACTCAGTTCTACAAAATGAAAGATGGTACTTTCACTACCTGTCCAGAAGGCGATAAAAGTTGGCGCTTTGCTGCTGGCTCTTTGGAGCGTGATGGTGATTCACCCTTTGCCGATTTATATAACGCGCGCTTTGAAGTACTTAATGTACCGGTATTCTATCTTCCGTGGCTTCGTATTCCTGTAACCGATGAGCGTATGACGGGTTTCTTATACCCAACGTTAACCTATGGCTCACGTAATGGTATGGAATATGAAGCGCCATTTTATTGGAACATTGCGCCAAACTACGATTTGACCATCACACCAAAATACATGAACCACCGTGGTCTACAAACAACGGCTAAATTCCGCTACCTGAATGAATTAGGTGAAGGCCAAGTTGTCGGTGAGTACATGGGCCATGATAAAAAAGCCGATTACGTAGATTATCAATTGGCAGACAATAAACCCAACACGGGTAAATATTGGGGCTTCCAATGGACACACAGTGGGATCATCGATAAAAACTGGTTAGTTGATATCGACTACAGCAAAGTCAGTGATTACAAATATTTTGAGCGAGGCTTAGATTCTAGTATTGGTGAGCGTGAAGATAATAACCTGCTTCAAACGGCAGAAGTATCTTACCGAAATGCGAACTGGGATACGATGTTAATGGTCCGTGATTTTCAGCTTTTAAAAGATCCTGAAGAAGCTGAATCATCAACAGATAATCGTTCACCGTATCGCTTAATGCCACAACTATCATCAACTTACTATAAAACAGATCTCGGCTACGGTCTCGATTTTAAAATGCCAATGAGTATCAGTAAGTTTGAGAATAGTTCGATATTCAAGCCTGACGCTGATCGTATAACTTTTGAGCCGACATTAACGCTTCCCTACGCGACACCTTGGTGGTCTGTAACTACTCAGGCAAAAGTGAACTACGCTCATTACAACCAAGATAAAAAAGAGTTAAGCAAAAACTCAGATTTTGATGCTCTTAAAGACAGTGTTAATCGTGTTGTTCCTGAATTTCGTGTCAACAGTAGCTTATACTTTGAGCGTGATACCTCCATTTTAGGTAGTCATTATACCCAAAGTTTAGAACCACAAATTCAATACCTTTATGTAAAAAATGTTGACCAAGACGGTATTTATAACCCATTTGATTATATCGGTGGCGGCTATGATTCAACCCGTTTACAACAAGATTACTACGGCTTATTTAGCGATCGGACATACAGTGGTAACGACTATATAGCTCCTGCGAACCAGTTCACCGTCGGCGCATCTACACGCTACTTTGATGAAGATTTTAAGGAACGATTTACCCTATCCATGGGTCAAATCTTCTATATCGATAAACCTGTTAACCAAGGAACTGATAATAAAGAAGCCAAAAGTTACTCAGCGACAGCAATTGAAACAGAATTTAACCTTGATGATAACCTGTTCTTAAAGAGCGCAATGCAATATGACTCAAGTGAGAATGACATTCAGCAAGGTAATGTGACCGTTGAGTACCGTAATGGTGGGGTATTTGTTCAACCGAGTTACCGTTACGTATCAAGTGATTACTTAACAAAATACGTGAACAACCCGAACCCTGTCATTTCAGGCACGAAAGATAAGCGTGACGGTATTTCACAGTTAGGTTTATCCATTGGCTTCCCAGTTAGCGATAATGTTGATGTTAAAGCTGATTACTACCAAGACATGAATGTTAACAAAATGCTTGAAAGTAAAGTTGGCTTCACCTACACATCTGCATGCTGGATGATAGGGCTTAGCTACAATCGTTACGCGAAAGATGCAATATCACAAGATTTTACTGAATACGATAGCAATGTCACTTTCTCATTCAGTTTACTTGGTTTACAAGGTGCCGGACCTTCATTCGGTCAATCATCGGATGATGGCGGTAATATTTTATCTTACGGCGATCCGTTCACTCTTAATAATTAATAGTTAGGCGACACATGTGTCGCCTTATAACCTGATGGAATATAAATGAAAACGTGGAAGTATTCTGTACTTAGTCTAATGATGATGGGTATGTCAGCAACCAGCATGGCAGCACCTCAGGAACTTGACCAAATTGTGATGACTGTTAATGATGGCGTGATCTTACAAAGCGATGTGAGCGCCATGCTAAAAACTGTTCGTCTTAACGCTGCTGAAGAGCACCAACAATTACCGCCTAATAACATTTTACGTCAGCAAGTGATGGATCAACTGATCCTTGAAAACTTACAGATCCAACAAGCTCAGCAGCTAGGGATCCGTATTGATGACAGTCAATTAGATCAAGCGATCGCCGATGTGGCTAAACAACGTAATATGAGCGTAGACCAACTACGTCAAAGCCTTGCTAAAGCAGGAGTTTCTTACTCTATGTTCCGTGAGCAAATGCGTAACGATATGCTAGCCTCTGAAGCGCGTACCATTATTGTTCGTAAACGTGTTAACGTTCTGCCACAAGAAGTTGAGTCTTTAGCCAAACAAATGGCCGAGCAAACTCAACAAAACGTGCAATACAACATTAGCCAAATTCAAATTCGGGTTGATGAAGATGCTGATAAAGCAGCACGTGATAAAGCAAAGCAAGAAGCAGAAGACATTGTTGCTCAACTTAAAAAAGGCGCAAACTTTTCACAACTGGCTTACCGTTATTCAAAAGGACCTAAAGCTCTAAAAGGGGGCGAATGGGGCTGGATGAGTAAAGCAGAAATGCCAACCGTCTTTGCTGATCAGATTAAAAATAACGGTAAAGATGCGATCATTGGGCCATTCCGTAGTGGCGTTGGTTACCACATTTTAAAAATCAACGATGTAAAAGGTATGCCAAACGTCTCTGTTATTGAGGTAAAAGCCCGTCATATTTTAATCAAACCTTCAATGATTCTAAGTGATGCAGCAGCAAAAGCTGAGCTTGAGAAAATTCGTCAAAATATTATTAGCGGTAAACAAACCTTTGCGGCAGCAGCAAAAGCCTACAGCGAAGATCCAGGTTCAGCGGCAAATGGTGGTCAACTAGGCTGGCAAGTACCAGATATGTATGCTCCAGCATTTAAAGAAAAAGTAGAAACGCTACCGATCGATAAAATCAGTGAACCGTTTAAATCTGCATTTGGTTGGCACATTGTTGAAGTTGAAGGGCGTCGCAAAGTCGATCGTACGGATGCTGCAATGAAAAACCGTGCTGCACAAATCATCTTTAACCGTAAATTCAATGAAGAAGCACAGACATGGTTACAAGAACTACGTGCAGGTGCTTACATTGAACCAATGAATACAACCAATAATGGCTAAATAAAGACATGACTGACACACAACGGATTGCAATCACCCCCGGTGAGCCTGCTGGAATAGGCCCAGATTTAGTCATCGCCTTATGCCAAGAAAATTGGCCGCACCAACTTGTTATTTGTGCTGATGCGCAGGTTATGGTAGAACGTGCGGCTAAATTAGGTTTACCACTAACCATTTTACCTTATCAGCCCGATCAACCCGCCCTGCCACATAAAGCAGGAACGATGACGGTTGCGCACATCAATACTGCAGTTGATGTTGTCGCTGGCACGTTAGATGAACGTAATGGCATGTATGTGCTCTCGACGCTTAAACGTGCTGCAGAAGGGTGTATGAATGATGAATTCGCCGCCGTTGTCACCGGCCCTGTACATAAAGGGGTCATTAACCGCGCTGGCGTATCATTTAGTGGCCACACTGAATTTTTTGCTCAACAATCTGACACTGCACAAGTTGTTATGATGCTAGCAACCGAAGGATTACGCGTCGCGTTAGTGACAACTCATATCCCTCTAAGTCATGTATCACAAGCAATTACAGAAGACAGATTAAAACAGGTGATTCGTATTTTACACGCTGATTTAATCAGTAAATTTGGTATTGAGTCACCAAAAATTTATGTCTGTGGATTAAACCCCCATGCTGGTGAAGATGGTTGCTTAGGGATGGAAGAAATAAATATTATTACTCCTACTCTTGAACAATTACGCCAGCAAGAAAACATGGATCTTATCGGCCCTTTACCGGCCGATACTATTTTCCAAGAAAAATATTTAGCTGATGCCGATACGGTATTAGCCATGTATCACGATCAAGGGCTACCGGTGCTGAAATATAAAGGCTTCGGTAAATCAGTTAACATTACGTTAGGATTGCCCTTCATCCGAACTTCAGTAGATCATGGTACCGCACTGGAACTCGCAGGTACCGGACAGGCAGATACAGGTAGCCTTTGGACAGCGCTATCTCACGCCCTAGAATTGGTAGATAAACAAGCATGAGCAGCGATCAAGTCCATCTAGGTCACCGCGCCCGTAAGCGCTTTGGCCAGAACTTTTTGAAAGACCCTTACATCATTGATGGCATAGTGTCAGCAATTAACCCATTACCAGGTCAAAACTTGGTTGAAATCGGTCCGGGTCTGGGTGCTATCACCGAGCAAGTTGGTAAACTTGTTGATAAATTTACTGTTATCGAACTCGACCGCGATCTTGCAGAACGCCTTGAAAGTCACCCAGATCTAGCTTCCAAGCTAACGATCCACCAAGGCGATGCAATGCGTTTCGACTTCACGCAACTTATTAAAGAAAATAATAAGTTACGTATTTTTGGTAACTTGCCATACAACATTTCGACCCCTTTAATGTTCCACATTTTTGAATTCCACAAAGATGTTGAAGATATGCACTTTATGCTGCAAAAAGAAGTGGTTAACCGTCTTGCGGCAGGCCCTGGTAGCAAAGCATATGGCCGCCTAACGGTAATGGCGCAGTATTACTGCCGCGTGATGCCTGTACTTGAAGTGCCGCCAGAATCTTTTGTACCTGCGCCAAAAGTCGATTCAGCGGTAGTACGTCTAACACCTTACGAAGTGTTGCCGTTCCCATGTACCAACCTAAAATGGTTAGATCGTGTATGTAGAGAAGGCTTTAACCAACGTCGTAAAACGATTCGTAACTGCTATAAAGCACTCTTTACAGCAGAGCAACTTGAAGCACTGGGGGTTAACCCAGGCAATCGCCCAGAGAACATTACCGTTGAACAGTTTGTGGCAATGGCGAACTGGCTTGATGCGAATTACCAAAAAGATGCGAAAGCTTAACCTCATTTAAGTGGATTACACAAAAACCCCGATAGCTTCACGGTTATCGGGGTTTTTCTTTATTTGTGGTTGAATGACGCTAAAATGAGAAGAGATCATAAACAAAGGATGTTGTCTGTGAGTACCACTTCTCCCCCAACCATAAAATGTCATGTCGTTACTCATTACCTCGATGATCAATCCGAGCCTGACAAGAGTCGCTATGTGTTTTCCTATACCATCACTATTCATAATCTTGGTCGTGGTCAAGCACAATTGCTTAAACGCCACTGGTTGATCACCGATGCCAATGGCAAAAAACTAGTGATTGATGGTGATGGTGTTGTGGGTAAACAACCCATAATTCAAGCAAGTGATGACTATACCTACACCAGTGGTACAATTATTGATACCCCGCTTGGTGTGATGCAAGGACATTACATTATGGAAGACGGGGACGGTAATAGCTTTAAAGTTAACATTGCCCCTTTTCGTTTGGCTGTGCCTAACATTATTCACTAGCTGTTTACTTTCACTTTCCTCAATAATGAGAGCAATATGGCAACCTACCTTGTTGGTGATATTCAGGGCTGCTTACCTGATCTAAAAAAACTCCTTGCTCAAGCGCATTTTGATCCCAAGCACGATCACCTTTGGCTTGCTGGCGATCTTGTCGCCCGTGGTCCTGAATCATTAGAAACATTACGTTTTGTAAAAGCACTGGGTAATAGTGCACAGGTGATCCTCGGTAATCATGATCTTCACCTATTAGCCGCTTCAAATGGCTTCGCACGTTTAAAACCGAGTGATAAAACTCAAGCCATTTTAGACGCGCCCGATAGCCCAGAATTACTTCATTGGCTACGCCATCAACCATTGCTGGCTGAACATCCTGATTTTCCATTAGTTATGGTACACGCTGGCATTAGCCCACAATGGTCGTTAGCGACGGCGCGTCAACAAGCTCGCCGAGTTGAAGCGATCCTTCAGTCTGAACGTTATGTATGGCTATTAGAAAATATGTATGGTGATGGCCCTGATTTTTGGCAAGAAGAACTTAATGAATTAGATCAGCTCCGCTATACCATCAACAGTTTTACCCGTATGCGCTTTTGCGAGCCTAACGGACGTTTAGATATGCAGTGTAAAGTAGAGCCAGGAAACCCTGAAGTTGGCAACTTGATCCCGTGGTTTGAAGTAAAGCGCAGTGAGCCGATTGAGAAAACCATTATCTTTGGTCATTGGGCGGCACTCATGGGACATCAAGATAAGCATTGTATTGGGCTTGATACAGGGTGCGTGTGGGGAAACAGTTTAACTATGTTACGCTGGGAAGACGGACAACGCTTTGTTACCGAATGCCCTATTTATTAAATCTTGCCACTTTATCCTATCCAATAATGCCCACTAGCATGGGCATTATTAAACAGTATGATTAATTGCGTTCAAGTACCGTAAAGTCCATCGCATAAGCATTTTTTTCATCTGCTTCATAATGCTCAGACTTCACTTGATGCCACCCCTCTCCCCATTCAGGGAAACGTGTATCACCGTCTAAATTAGCATCAATAAACGTTAAATAAAGACAATTCGCTTTTGGTAAACACGCTTGGTAAATACTACCACCACCGATGATCATTACTTCTTCTACATCACCAGCGACTTGTATTGCAGCTTCTATATCGCTCACAACAGTGATCCCTTCGGCATGAAACTCAGGGTTACGGGTGATCACAATGTTATGACGACCTGGAAGCGGGCGACCAATAGATTCAAACGTTTTGCGCCCCATTATCACAGGCTTTCCTAAAGTACATTGCTTAAACCAAGCAAAATCAGCGGGTAAATGCCATGGCATCGCATTTTCTTTGCCAATTACTCGATCATGCGCCATTGCGGCGATCATACTGATCTTCATCTTCAGGAAACTCCTTTTTAATATTTGTGATGCTATAGGTTACACCACAGGTCGACGGCGATAAAACAATAATCCCGGCATAGCTAACCCAATGGCTAATGCAGCAACAATAAAGATCGCTTTAAGCAAATTCTCAATCATCACTCCCCATAATTCCATTGAAAAACCACGATGATTAATTTCAACAATCGCAATCATTGCTTTATAAGTAAAAACGCCAGGTACCATAGGGATCATTGCTGCGACAGTAAAGACTTTGGGATGAGCTAAAAAGCGATGCGACCAATGCACACCAATCATACCAACAAGAGTAGCTGCTGCAAATGTAGCCCACTCAATAGGCATTCCCCAGTGCATTAAAAGAAAACGAGTGCCATGCCCTAACGCCCCTCCAATGGCACAATATTTCAGTGCCTTTGGTGGGACATTAAAGACTAATGCAAAGCCAACGGCTGGGATCATAGCGAAAAACATATCATTACCTAGCGCCAGCATTAGTGAGATCAGATCATTCATAGTAACCATCCCCACACATCCAGCACATTCATCGCAGCAACAATACCAATACAAGCGGCAAGTGTTAGTAAACTCGCCATCGTCCACCGTGCTAATCCCATTGAAGGGTAACCTTTTACCATATCAGCAACGGCATTGATCAAAGGAAAACCCGGTACCAACATCAGTACAGACGAAGCCATCGCTAAAAAAGGTTTATCACCAATTTGATAAACTTGTCCAAGACCTGAAATTAATGTGGTAACAAAGGCGGTAAAAGCAAAATTAATCAAAGGATTAAAATGACAATGTGCAATCTCTTGGCGAACAAACATACCAATAGATGAAGCCAGAAAAGTCAGGCAAAAAACTGGCCAATCCCCCCCTGCTAAACGGCTAAAAGAAGCACAAGATAGACCTATCATAATAATCACCAATAAGCGGTGATAACGCTGAGGTTGGATTTGTTCTAATTTGTGGTGAACATCATAACGATCAAGCAGTCCACGCTCGGTTAAAATACAGATCCGTTGAATGTCCGTCACGATCTGCATATTGATCCCACTATCTTGGCAACGCCTTGTAGTCGTAATACAGCTCCCCTGATGACGAGTACTGATCACCATCGAACTAGCAGATAATGAGACCTCAACACTTTCAACCCCAAGCGCCAAACCAAGTCGACTTGTCACATCTGCCACTAAGGTACTTTCTGCGCCATGCTGTAAAAGACGTTGACCTGCAGATATCACAAGCCGTGTTATGTCTCTTTGTTCAGATTCTGAGAGTGAAGTAATAATACCGTCCTTATGAGTTGCCATTTATCATCCATTAATATTGCGCATTTATTATCCTATTAGAGTACCGAATAACTCCTGCATCCATTTTGATTAAGCACAAAAAAAGCCGTACCTCACGGTACGGCTTCCTCTACACAATCAGACTTGATTATGGCTTGTAGATGATTTCAACATCGTAATCATCTTCATTCCAATCATCCCAATCATCATCGTCGTCTTCATCCTGCGCTTTCTTAATTTGCTCAGCGTGGTAATCATCCCACTTGAAGTCAACTTTATCTTCTTTCTCTTCTGGCTCGTATTTGATCTTAGGCATAGCATCAATCGCTTCCATCAGATCATACGTTAGCTCTTTCGTACCGGTACGGTTTAGTGCAGAGATACTGTAGTACTTATCTTCCCAAGCAAGGGCTTCTAATACTTCAGTCATTTTCTCTTGCGCTTCTTCTTCATCAAGCAAGTCAGCTTTGTTAAATACAATCCAACGCGGCTTATTGCCTAGCTTATCACTGTATTGCTCAAGCTCATTGATGATAGTGAATGCATTTTCTACCGGATCAGAGCCATCAGCAGGCAGTAGATCAATCATGTGAAGTAATACACGACAACGCTCTAGGTGCTTAAGGAAACGAATACCTAAACCAGCGCCGTCTGCCGCACCTTCAATCAGACCAGGAATATCAGCAACAACGAAATTACGCTCTGCATCAACACGTACAACACCTAAGCTTGGTACTAACGTAGTGAATGGGTAATCCGCTACTTTCGGCTTAGCTGCCGATACAGAGCGAATAAAGGTCGATTTACCTGCGTTAGGTAAACCTAACATACCTACATCAGCCAAAAGCAGCAATTCTAGGCGAAGATGACGAACCTCACCTAAACTCCCCATTGTCTTTTGACGAGGTGCGCGGTTTACAGATGATTTAAAACGGGTGTTACCTAGGCCATGGAAACCGCCTTTAGCAACCATCACTTTCATGCCGTGTTCAGTCAGATCGGCAATCACTTCACCTGTATCGTCATCAACTGCACGTGTGCCTACAGGTACTGTCAGTATTTTATCGGCACCACGTTTACCCGTACAGTTACCACCACGACCATTTTCACCACGCTCTGCGGCATGGAAACGTTCAAAACGATAATCGATCAGGGTGTTAAAGTTTTCATCAGCAAAGAGGTAAACGTCACCGCCGTCACCACCATCACCGCCATCAGGACCACCTTTAGGAATGTACTTTTCAGTACGAAAACTCACTACGCCGTTACCACCGTCACCGGCATCAACTTTGATAACTGCTTCATCTATAAACTTCATTCTTTTCTCCGCACTGTGGCGTTTAACATACAGCCATGACCACTAACTCATCATGGCGTAGTAATTATTGTCATCGACCTAGATTATTTGTGCTGGCGAATAAATTTATGGCCTATAGCACAGCATATCGCACCACTTACCACCACCATCGCACCAAGGTAACCCCAGATGTTCAACGTTACTGGCGCAACGTATTGTGGTAGAGCAAGGCTCGCAAGATCGACAAATAATATCGTAAACAAAGGAGTCAGTGTGATCACTGCACTCACTTGTGAGGCTTGCCAGCGTGACATCGCTTCAGCGAAAGCACCATAGCCAACAAGCGTATTAATACAACAGAATGCCAACATCGCAAGTTGACGATTATCCATTGCATAGATTTGTTCTGGTTGCGCTACTGGCGTAAGGATCAAAGCACAGATCACATAGATCATCAGCAAAATTTGCGCTGATGTAAATTGCTTTAATAACCACTTCTGCGCAAGGCCATATATTACCCACACAATAGCAGCCGCCACAGCTAAACTCACACCTAAAGTATAACCAGAAAAACTGGTAAATAACTCAATTAAGCGTTCATTAAAAAACAGTAGTAAGCCAGCCAATAAACAAATCACACCAATAATCTGGTGCTTAGCAAGCTTTTCTTTAAATACCCATGCACTGGTCACCAATAAGCCCACTGGAGCTAATTGAATGATTACCTGTACCACAGGTGGATTAAGATATTTTAGCGAGCTATTGAACAGGACAAAGTTACCCGCAAGACCAATACTTGCAATCAGTAACACTAGCCCACCAGCTCGGCCTAAATTTGAAATTGTTGGTAACTGCTTTTTCCAGCTTAATAATAAACCTAAACCGACAGATGCCGTAATAAAGCGATACCAAACAATAGTGAAAGGGTCCATCACTTCAACAGCTTGCTTCATTGCTATTGGTAACGCGCCCCAAAAGACAGCCGTTGTTAATGCAAGAAAAAAACCGATCATTGGGCCACGATCTCGCATAAACCCTCCAGATATAAAAAGCCCCGCCAATAGGCAGGGCTTTAATCTTCGTGTCAAAGTTGAATATTATTCAGCTTCGATAGATACGAATTTACGGTTCTTAGGACCTTTAACTTCGAACTTCACTTTACCATCAGATAGAGCGAATAGAGTGTGGTCTTTACCTAGGCCAACATTGTTACCAGCGTGGAACTTAGTACCACGTTGACGAACGATGATGTTACCTGCTAGAACTGATTCGCCACCAAAACGCTTAACACCTAGGCGTTTGCTTTCTGAATCGCGACCGTTGTTAGTAGAACCGCCAGCTTTTTTGTGTGCCATCTTTAAATTCTCCTATTATTAAGCGCTGATGCCAGTAATTTTGACTTCAGTGAACCACTGACGGTGGCCCATTTGCTTACGAGAGTGCTTACGACGACGGAACTTAACGATTTTAACTTTATCGCCACGACCGTGAGTAACAACTTCAGCAGTTACTTTACCGCCAGCCACAAAAGGTGCGCCTACAGATACTTCTTCGCCATTAGCTACTAAAAGTACTGAGTCAAATTCAATGCTAGCGCCAGTTTCAGCGTCTAGTTTTTCTAAGCGTAAGGTTTGGCCTTCGCTTACACGGTGTTGTTTACCACCACTTTGGAAAACAGCGTACATGTCTTACTCCGCTTGTCCGCATAGGCCATTTGCCACATAAAAAAGGCAATGGGTATGCGCTTAATCTTGTCATCAATAGGGCGCGAATGTTACGCGAAAAGAGTTATTCTGGCAAGCCATTATAGAAAGAAAATTGATGAAAAGCTGCTCAACAAAAAAAGTCTTTGAAATAGCGCACGTTGGGGTTATGACGATAGTGCTATTTTAGTGTAAGATTCGATAAACCATTCGAATCACTTTACCGCCCTACGTGGCCAACAATCTTGCTGGATGTATTAATGGATTTCAAAGCTATCCAAGCGCTCACCGCCAACGATATGGCCGAGGTCGACGCGAAGATACAAGCACAACTTAACTCAGAGGTTGTGCTTATCAATCAACTAGGCTTCTACATTGTCAGTAGTGGTGGCAAACGTCTACGCCCAATGCTGGCTGTTTTGGCAGCGCGAGCTTTGGGCTATGACGGTGATCAACACACTACAGCTGCTGCTTTTATTGAATTTATTCATACAGCAACATTATTACACGATGATGTTGTCGATGAATCAAACATGCGTCGTGGTAAAGAAACAGCCAACGCAGCGTTTGGTAATGCAGCCAGTGTTTTAGTCGGTGACTACATTTACACACGTTCATTTCAAATGATGACTAGCCTACGATCATTAAAGATCCTCGACATCATGAGTGAAGCAACCAATGTGATCGCTGAAGGTGAAGTTCTACAATTAATGAATTGTAATGATCCTAACACCACCGAAGATAGCTACATGCAAGTGATCTATTCAAAAACAGCACGCTTGTTTGAAGCTTCAACTCAAATCGCAGCCATTATTGCCCAAGCACCAGCTGAAATTGAGTCAGCACTTCAAGAATACGGTCGTTATTTAGGCACGGCATTCCAACTTATCGACGATGTATTAGATTACATTGCTGATGGTAAAGAAATGGGGAAAAACGTCGGTGACGATTTAGCAGAAGGTAAGCCAACTTTACCACTGCTCCATGCTATGCACCATGGTAATACCGAGCAATCAAGCATGATTCGCGAAGCTATTGAAAAAGCAAATGGGATGGAAAAGCTTGATGCTATTTTAGCTGCTATGCACGAACATGGTTCACTTGAGTACACCCAACAACGTGCAGAAGAAGAAGCAGAGAAAGCCATTGCGGCTTTAGCACCTATTGCAGACTCTAAGTACAAAGAAGCCTTAGTTGCACTAGCACACATGGCTGTACAGCGTAATAAATAAGTCTTCAATTTAGCATCATAGAGCCTGCCAATGTGGCAGGTTTTTTTATCTCTAAAAATCAGATGATCACTATGATCTATAATTGGTATTAGTTTATTTCTTTTGCTGGTAAGTGGGAGTGAATAATGGAAATAACCCAATTAAAGATTGGTATGTGGGTAGAATCATTACATGGCGTGGGGAAAGTGATCGGCATTGATCAACAAAATAACGCCGTAATCATTGAGCATAAGAACGATCATCAACTGCGTTCCATTGAATGCAACGAGATCACTGATCAACCGCAATTGCACACAGGCTGTGATCGTTATTATTAGAAAAGACTTCTCACAGGCAATAAAAAAGCGGCTTAATCGCCGCTTTTTCTTACTCTACTATTTAAACGGGTTACTTTGCAGCGAACTCTTCGCCTAGAGCAATATCACCTTTAAGCGTATCTAGCATGCTGTCCATCGCGGATTGCTCAAAGTCACTTAATGAACCGTAATCCATTACTTCTTCAATACCATCTTTACCCAACAATACAGGTTGTGCGAAGAAACGTGCATGCTGCCCATCACCTTCAACGTAAGCACATTCAACAACACCTTGCTCACCTTGTAATGCACGTACTAGCGCTAAACCAAAACGACATGCCGCTTGGCCCATAGACAAGGTTGCTGAGCCGCCACCCGCCTTTGCTTCAACAACTTCAGTACCTGCATTTTGAATACGTGGTGTTAATGCTTTTACTTCTTCGTCAGTAAACTCAACACCTTCAACTTGTGATAGCAACGGTAAAATAGTTACACCTGAGTGACCACCAATTACTGGAACACTAATATCACAAGGCGACTTATCTTTTAATTCAGCAACAAACGTCTCAGAGCGGATAACATCAAGTGTTGTAATACCGAACAGCTTACGCTTGTTATACACACCTGCTTTTTTAAGTACATCAGCTGCGATAGGCACTGTTGTATTTACAGGGTTAGTAATAATACCAATACAAGCATCAGGACATACTACAGCAATTTTTTCTGCTAGAGATTTAACAATACCGGCATTTACATTGAAAAGATCAGCACGATCCATACCCGGTTTACGCGCTACACCTGCAGAAATAAGGACAACGTCAGCGCCTTCTAATGCTGGAGTAGGATCTTCACCTGCATAACCTTTAATGGTTACAGGGGTCGGGATATGGCTAAGATCGGCTGCAACACCAGGCGTTACTGGTGCAATGTCATATAGAGCAAGATCTGAACCTGCTGGAAGATGGTTTTTTAATAGCAGAGCAAGAGCTTGACCGATTCCACCAGCAGCGCCAATTACAGCAACTTTCATGTTCGTTCTCCTTTACGATAGAAGTATCTTTTTTTATTAATACATCTTACTTAAGCCAATTTTCATTGCATAAGATAAGCATAATAGAAGGACGTTATAGCAAGCCGATAACAAATACAATCTTCGGCCGCGCGCTTTGCGAAGTTGCGCAGAAACCCTTTTTTTTCATCCGATCTTGTCACAACAAAAACAACTTTCATGCAAAAAAGTGAGAATTTAAGCAGTTTTAAACAAATGTTATCTAATAAAAACAACGACAAAGATTATTTCTTACCTTATGCTGAACATTAACACCTGATAATACAAAAATCAGATTTCATGCAGTTTGTTTGCTACTTAGTGATAGGTTATGCAAAAATACCCCACCTCATCTCTGTAGATAATATTTATTTATGCGAAATTCAGATAAACAAGAGCGCTTAGTAAAAGCGTTTAAACTCATTCTAAAAGAAGAAAAATTCAGTTCTCAAGGTGAGATTGTTGATACATTGAAAGCGCAAGGTTTCGATAATATCAACCAGTCTAAAGTTTCTCGTATGCTGACGAAATTCGGTGCAGTACGAACACGCAATGCAAAAATGGAAATGGTGTATTGCTTACCTGTTGAACTCGGCGTACCCACAACAAGCAGCCCATTAAAAGATCTTGTCATGGATGTTGGTTATAACAGCGCACTTGTTGTTATTCACACAGGTCCAGGCGCTGCACAAGTGATTGCTCGCTTATTAGATTCTTTAGGTAAAGCCGAAGGCATCCTTGGCGTAGTTGCGGGTGATGATACGATCTTTATTACACCAACGAGTAGCGTAACAGCAGAAGAGCTTTACGATTCTGTTTGTGAACTATTTGATTACAGTAAGTAATACCTTGGGTCTATTTATTTTCATCATTGAGTGACATAACAAATAGACCCGGCTCTTTGCCTACTTTTATTCCCTATCTCTGACTCTTGTTCTTTATTTCAAGCTTATCTCTTTTCATCTTGCTTATTACTTAATTTGAGTGGTGAAGCACAGACAAAAAAACCTCAGACTACTGTCATTTGTTATGATAAATAGCAAAAATATTCTTTAATACGCTCTCATTCGTATCCATTGACCATCATGATTAGAAAGGATTCATTCATGACATTAAAGAAAAGAATGATGCTTGGGCTATTTAGTTTAAGTTGTTATTTCATCGTATCGACAGCACACGCTCAACGTTTTATCACAATTGGCACAGGACCTATCAATGGTGTTTATTACCCTGCAGGCGGTGCGATTTGTAAATTAGTGAATCAAGGACGACTGCAACATAATCTGCGTTGTTTGGTTGAATCAACCACCGGCTCTATCTACAACATCAATAAACTCAAAGATAAACAATTTGAATTTAGTGTTGTTCAATCTGATTGGCAATTTCATGGCTATAACGGTACGAACCAGTTTAAAGACCAAGGTCCTTATAGCAAGATGAGGGCTATCTTTTCACTACATGATGAGCCTTTTAATATTATTGTTCGTAAAGATTCAGGAATAAATAATCTTGATGATCTTAAAGGAAAGCGGATCAATATTGGTGAGGCAGGATCAGGCGATCGAGCAACCATGGAAATTGTTATGGATAGCCTTGGTTGGACATATTCTGATTTTAAGCTTATCTCGATCCCAGCCGAGGAACGCTCAGAAGCACTATGTAATAACAAAATTGATGCGTATATCAATCTTGTTGGCCATCCAAACGGGGCAATAAAAGAAGCCGCAGTCTATTGTAATGCGAAATTAATTCCAACCACTGGGGCAAATATCGAAAAGATCATTGCTGATCATCCTTTTTATACCAAATCAATGACTCCTAAAGGTTTTTATAAGGGAATTAAAGGGGATACTGAAAGTTTTGGCGTGTCAGCAACATTAATTTCAAGTACAGATGTCTCTGAAGAAACCGTTTATGCGCTAACAAAATCTATCTTTAACAATTTTGATACCTTTAAACGACTTCATCCTGCCTTTGCCAATTTAACTAAAGCTGACATGCTCCAAAACGGATTATCGGTTCCTTTCCATCCAGGTGCTGTACGTTATTATCAAGAAGCTGGATTTTTTCCCTCTAACGAACAAGATTAAAAAAGCCCGTAAGATTAATTACGGGCTTAAATATTTAACATTATGCGCGTTGATCATATCCCCATCGCGGGACTAAACCTTGCTTAACGCCTAAATGATCCAAGATCCTTGCGACCATAAAATCAATTAAATCATCAATCGATTGTGGTTGATGATAAAAGCCAGGAGCGGCAGGCATGATAGTAGCCCCAAGCTGAGAAAGCTTAAGCATATTTTCTAAATGAATGGTCGAAAATGGTGTTTCACGTACCACCAGCACCAATTGACCACGTTCTTTAATCACTACATCAGCAGCACGCTCAATCAAATTTTCTGACATGCCATAAGCAATGGAAGCCAAGGATCCAGCCGAGCATGGGCAAACAACCATTTGTTTCGGTGCAGCAGAGCCAGACGCAACAGGAGAAAACCAATCATCTTTGCCACAAACAGTTAATTTATCAGCATTACCATTTAAATGAACCGCTAATTGTTCTCGTGCTTTATCAGGCGATGCTGATAGTTTCAAACCATGCTCTGTTGCTAAAACCACACGTGCCGCAGATGAAATCAATAAATACACCTGATAATCAGCCGCTAATAAACATTCTAATAAACGTAGTCCGTAAGGTGCACCCGATGCGCCTGTCCATGCTAGCGTTATACGTTTATCTGTCATTACGTTTTCCTATTATTTAGCTAGTGCTGCCAATAACTTATCATGAATACCACCAAAACCACCGTTACTCATCACTAAAATAGTATCGCCCGGTTGTGCTTTGTTTGTAATGTTATTGACCAAATCATCTAAATCTGCGCTGCAATAAGCAGGCTGTGAACATTGCTCAGCAATCTCTTCTACTGACCATGGAATATTTGGCGGTTGGAAGAAAAAAACTTCATCTGCAGCATGTAAAGAAGGAGCAAGATCATCTTTATGTACCCCTAACTTCATGGTGTTAGAGCGAGGTTCTAATACGGCTAAAATACGCGATTGGTTCACCTTTGCACGTAACCCACCTAAGGTTAACTCGATAGCGGTTGGGTGATGAGCAAAATCATCATAAACCGTTACACCGTTAACTTCGCCTTTAAGCTCAAGACGACGCTTAGTATTAATAAATTTAGCTAAGGCTTCACATGCAAGATCTGGCGTAACTCCAACATGACGTGCCGCAGCGATAGCCATTAAGGCATTATTAACGTTGTGATCACCCACTAAAGGCCAATGTACGGTACCCACCATATCGCTATCTAAATACACATCAAATACACTGCCATCGGCATGGTGCTTTTCAGCGCGCCAGTGTCCATCACCACCAATATATTCCAATTCACTCCAGCAGCCCATCTCTAGCGTTTCATCAATATTTTTCACACCTTTTGGCGCTAAAATACGACCATTACCAGGCACTGTACGTACGAGATGATGGAACTGACGTTGAATAGCTTTAAGATCATCGAAAATATCAGCATGATCAAATTCCAAATTATTCATGATCAAGGTTCTAGGGTGGTAATGTACGAACTTCGAACGCTTATCAAAAAAAGCACTGTCATATTCATCCGCTTCAACCACGAAGAACATGCTTTCCCCTAAACGCGCTGAAATACCGAAGTTTCCCAGCACACCACCGACTAAAAACCCCGGTTGATAACCACAATCTTCCAAAATCCACGCCAACATGCTTGCTGTTGTTGTTTTACCGTGTGTGCCCGATACCGCCATTACCCAACGATCATGTAATAAATACTCTTGTAACCATTGTGGGCCTGAGGTGTAACGTAGATTGCTGTTAAGGACATACTCAACACAAGGGTTACCACGACTCATTGCATTACCAATCACCACGAGATCAGGAGCAGGATCAAGTTGTTTCGGATCATACCCTTGGATAATTTCAATACCTTGGGCTTCTAACATGGTACTCATCGGTGGATACACATTGGCGTCAGAGCCAGTGACTTTATGGCCTAACTGCCTTGCAAGCATTGCAGCACCGCCCATGAATGTACCGCAAATACCTAAAATATGAATATGCATTGCTGCTGGCTCCGTGATTAATTCGGTTAGTTTCACGCTTTCGCGTTACTTCGTTACCATAAAAAAGATCTTTATATACAATTTCTTATATAACAAAAAATACGATTTAGCACTTCCACTCACCCGCAGGTGAGTTTATCAAGTGCTATATTCTACTCTCTTCACCCGATTATATGACAACATGATGAAAGGAATGTTTATGACTGATATTAGAACGCTTGGTGAATTCATTGTCGAGAAACAGAGTGACTTTCCTCATGCAAGTGGCGAGCTTTCATCCCTATTAGGGTCAATTAAACTCGCAGCTAAAATCGTCAACCGAGAAATTAACAAAGCAGGATTGGTCGATATTACAGGTACGGTCGGCGAGAACAACATCCAAGGCGAAGAGCAACAAAAGCTTGATGTCTATGCCAACGATAAATTTAAAGCCGCTCTTGAAGCAAGGGATCAAGTCTGTGGTATTGCGAGTGAAGAAGAAGATGAAGCTGTTGGATTTGATAAGCCATTAAATTTAAATGCAAAATACGTTGTTTTAATGGACCCTCTCGATGGTTCATCTAATATTGATGTTAACGTCTCTGTGGGAACGATATTTTCCATTTATCGCCGAGTTTCCCCTGTCGGCTCTCCTCCAACAAAAGAAGACTTTCTGCAAACCGGCAACCAACAAGTTGCTGCTGGGTATGTCATTTATGGCTCATCCACTATGCTCGTTTATACCACGGGCAATGGTGTTCATGGTTTTACCTATGATCCCTCATTAGGGAGTTTTTGCCTCTCTCATGAAAATATGACCATTCCACAAGATGGCGTCATTTACTCGATTAACGAAGGTAATTACATTCGTTTTCCTACCGGTGTAAAACAGTACATTAAATATTGCCAAGAAGCTGTGCCAGAAGAAAAACGACCTTACACATCACGCTACATAGGCTCGTTAGTTGCTGACTTTCATCGTAATTTATTAAAAGGTGGGATTTATCTCTACCCAAGTACCGCCAGTTACCCTAATGGTAAGTTACGTTTACTTTACGAATGTAATCCCATGGCATTTATTGTCGAGCAGGCTGGCGGTAAAGCAACGAATGGTTTTCAGCGGATCTTAGATATTCCACCAACCGAACTACATCAGCGCGTACCCTTTTTTGTTGGCTCAACCAATATGGTCGAAAAGGTCGAAAGTTTGTTACGTGAATATCCAGAAAACTAACTGTTAACTCGATACATGTCGCGCATTTAAAGGCGCGACACATCAACGATGATGATTTGCTTTTGTTTTTGTTTACATTCATTATAATTTTAACAAACAACACATTTCATTAACCTTAGAAGGAATTAGTCATGAGCCTTAATCAGGTCCCTGCTGGCAAGGATATCCCAGAAGATATTTACGTTGTTATTGAAATCCCTGCAAATGCAGATCCGATTAAATATGAAGTAGACAAAGACAGTGGTGCTATTTTTGTTGACCGTTTTATGTCTAGCCCGATGTTTTATCCGTGTAACTATGGTTACGTTAACCACACGCTATCGCTTGATGGTGATCCGGTCGATGTACTCGTACCAACGCCACATCCACTCGTTCCGGGCGCAGTGATCCGTTGTCGTCCTGTTGGCGTGTTGAAGATGACAGATGAATCAGGTGAAGATGCAAAAATCGTTGCCGTGCCTCACAGCAAACTAAGTAAAGAATATGATCATATTCAAGATGTGAATGATCTGCCTGAATTACTTAAAGCACAAATCACTCACTTCTTCGAGCGCTACAAAGAGCTTGAGCCAAACAAGTGGGTAAAAGTAGAAGGCTGGGATAATGCAGAAGCAGCAAAAGCTGAAATTCTGACTTCCTTTGAACGTGCTCAAAAAAAGTAATTAGCTAATAACACTTATTAATAGCGGTAAAATATAATGAAAAATAAACGTGGTTTACTCGCGGTATTTTTAACTTTTTTTACCGCTATTTCATTTGCTAAAAATGTCACCCCAGATGAATTTTGGCAACTAGAGCAAGCACATAACCCTATCATTGTTGATGTAAGAACAGCCGATGAATTTGCCGCTGGACATATTCCTAACGCTGTTAACATTCCTTTTGAACAGATCGCTACAATTTCAGAATATTTGACAGACAAGTCCAAACCGATATTACTCTACTGCCGCTCAGGCCGACGTGCTGAAATAGCAGAAGCTGAGTTATATTCTCTTGGCTATAAAAACACATTTAACGGCATAAGTTACCAACAACTCCTCCGAACTAAACCAAAGGACTAAACGCATGCTACAAACATAAAAAAACCCAATGCAAGCATTGGGTTTTTTATTAGATGGCATCACTAATGATTAATTAAATTCAAATTGGTAAAGCAAGTCCACAGCCTGATCGAGACCATTCACTGCTTCGATATATAAATTCTTCATCAAGCGATAACGTACTGTAAACTCATCTACATCATTAAATAAGCCTACGCCATATTTCACCTGTAGTCCTGGTGCAATATAACCACTAACAGTGACTTGTGAGTCGTCGCCAGCCCCAGCGGTAGATAAACTAAGATCTTTGATCCCAACGGCTTCACCAACATCACCAACAAGTTGACCACTTTGCGCCAGTCCCATACCTATCAATGCCGTCGTCATCGCATTACCCGAACCACCATCATCCTCACTATCAAGATTACGGCCAGTTAAAATATACGATAAAGCATTTTGTTGTGGCATAGCCGGATCAGAGAAAATCGTTACTTCCGGTTTATCTGCAGAGCCTGTCACCTTCACACCAGCAATAACATCATCTTCGATATTATCAGGATCACGAATCGCTTCTATCGACAGGAATGGTTGATCTGCAGGACCGTTAAATAATATCTGCCCTTTACGGATAAGTAATTCCTGTCCCAGAGCTCGATAAAACGACCCTTTGGCAATATTCACTTCACCGTAAATCATTGGTCCTTTACCATCTTGGCGAACATTCAAATCACCGAATAAACCAGCTTTTAAACCAAACGCTGATAACTTCACGTCATCACCAACATGCACCATAATATTGGTTGTAATATCAAACGGCACAGATTTTTTCGGTTCAACTGGTTCTAGGTTATCTTTTAAAATGACCTGATCTTTAGAAACCGCGATCGCAGATTTTGGTAATTGATTAACCGTAATACGTCCCCATGGAATCCCCACCTTTCCGCTAATATCTGCAGATTTAGGTGTTGCTTTAATGGTGAGATCTGGAGAGACCTTAAGGGAAACCATTGGCGGCATACTCACTTGTAACTCTTTACCATTAATATTTAATTCTGTTTTCCACGCAGCCATATCTTGCCAGTCACCAGTACCACGTAACAGCAATTGCCCATCAGGAGTATAAATATTCCCCATTAACGTTGCGTTATACCCCTTAAAGGCTAATTTGATATCAGCGTTCTGAACATCTAATGGTACTTTACGCCCTCTTGCTTCTAGCTTCGTGACTTGTAATAAACCATTCACTGCGGGGTGCATGATTGGGCCGGTTATTTGCAAGTTAGTATCAACTTGACCACCAAACTGATGGTAGTCTTTAATAACAGGCTCTAAGAATGCAAGTGTAAAACGATCTAATTTCACATTAGCATTAATGCGCTTATCACCTTGTAGATCAGTGATTTTAGCATTACCGGATAAATCACCATTATTTTTAACCGCCACTAACCAATTAGCATTTAGAACATCATTTTCCATCTCAGCATTGACGGTAACTTTATCCCAGCCTAACGCTAATGGGGTATCATCGGTATCCACTTGTTGAGTAAAACTGCCGCTTGGCATCAAAATCTGGGCTTTCACATAGGGTGCACTCTTTGGCGCCCATTTAGCGACAACGTTCGCACCAAGCTCGCCGTTAACCTTCATCTGCTCAGGAATAAATGATTTCAATAAATCAAAATTGAATCGTTTTATTGCTAACTGCGCATTACCCGATGCACCAGCAGTCAGATCCTGAGTTAGACAAATTCCAGCTTTACCTTGTTGCCAACAGTGAGCACCGACAGTTGCCATTGCAGTTTTCAGATCATAACGAATAGGTGTTGGATGGTTTAATACCCACTCACCAACAGGAGTCGTAAAGTCACCTTTTTGCAAGATCCCTTGCCAGCCTGTCTTACGATCTAATTTACCGGTTAGAAGTAACTCAGTGCCAACGGGCTCCCCTTTTACTTTTACCGTTAAACGATGATCTTGCTCTGTGCCTTTAAACAACACATCCATATCATCTAACGTAACACTATCAAATTTCCCTTTTTTAGCATTTAAACTAATATCAGCTTTTAATGCTGGTAATGGCGTTACGCTACCTTTCAATTTAAAAGACGCAAGGCTTGCGACTTTTTGCCAACCAAGATCATCACCTTCCAGATCAAGTGTTACATCCGGTTCAGCCATTTTACCTGATAACTTCACCTCACCATTAACACGACCATGCAAGTCCGCTAATGATTTAGATAAATCTGGCGCTTTAATATCAGCAACAACATTCCACGTCTTGTCTAATTCACCTTTCGCGACTAAACCATTAGGACCATGCTTTAATGTTAAGCCCTGTGTTTTAAACTTAAGATCTTTACCTTTACCCGTCACATCAGAAGCATCAAGCTGACCATGAAGATCAAGAGGCTGCTTCATGATGGAGCCATTAACAGCAAGTTCTGGCAATTTAATAAACCAACCACCTTTTGCAGTTAAACCACCCGATGTATTTAACTTACCGCTTACGTTGCCTTCCGCTTCTGGCCATTGCTTACCTGGCTGGATATTGGCAAAAGCGAGCTGGCCTTGCCATTTAACAAGATCTTTCCAACTTGCTTTTGCATTGCCGGTAATAGAACCACCTAAGGTCTCTACATTCAGCGCAGATAAGTTCACCGAATCAAGGTTACCTTTACCTTTCAAATTAAATTTCACGTTTGGCATAGGCGTGCCATTTACGTTACTTTTAGCATTAAACGTAAACCCCTTTAAGCTACCTTTGGCGTTTATATCACTATTGGCAACAGTAAATTCTGCTTTTTTATCAATCGGCCACTGTAAATGCTTACTGGATACCACCACATCAAAAGGAAGATTCGGATCTAGCGGCGATAATTTACCCTTAACCAACGCATCTAATTTACCTTTTAACGTCGCATCAAGTACCAATTTCGCTAATGATCCTGATGCTTTTAAATGCAACTGATGTCCTTCAACAGGCTTCATCGATATCTTTGCATTCGCATCTAATGAAAGTGGGTAATCTCCCGTTAACGTCACATCAGCTTTCGCGGTTAAAGACGCTTGAGGCGCATTTACCTGCAACTTATCAATCTTGATATCGCTGTCTTTAGCATTCGCAATCAGCTCTAATAACGAGATCTTTTGTGGCGTTTCGCCAGCTAACTCGAAGTCTTTTACCGTAAAGCGCTCAATATCAAACGACATCGGTAGCACAACATCAGGCAGTTTTATTGCTTCCGCTTGTTTCGTTGATTTCGACGCTGCAACTGACTTCTTATCAGCCGTTTTAGATGGCGCTAATGATAAATAAATCCCTTCCCAATCCGTTGGCTTTAAGGTGACATGACTGCCTTGTAAATCTGCTGCTGTAGAGAAATGCTTCCAGCGCACTTTATTCGCCAAGATATCTAAATCGATATCATCAAGCGTTACCTTCTCAATATGAATAGGTAATGGCATTGAGATTTCAGTGACTGGCTTTGAAGGTTGTTCAGGCTTATCCGATGCAGGAGGAAGTTTTGGCATTGAAAACTTCACACCTTGCACCCCTAGATCAGAAATACAAATCTCAGGGGTTAATAAACAGCTATCATTTAATGTTAAATTCAACTTATTAACAGCAAGATCTATATTACCGTCGTTATAACGGACATTCTTAAATTCAAAACCATCAAGCAAAGCGCCTTGCGATTCACCAATCGACAGGGCAGGAAGCGCTTTTTGCGCTCCCCATGCAGCAACTTTAATACCAGCAGGAGTATAAAGTAGTGCAGCAACAGCAATAACTAATAATAATAATAAGGCTAATACGCCAAGTGCTATACGCTTAACCCAAATCATAATTCAGGACCTAAAGTAAAGTGGAGCTGAAATTCATCTTTGCTCAGTTTAAGGAAACGATCATTATTGCTCTTGTTCTTATCTAAGCCCCAAGCAAAATCAAGGCGAATAGGACCTACAGGTGAAACCCATCGAACACCGACTCCGACACCACGCTTCCAATCAGGTGTAGTATTCCAAGCAGAACCATAATCATAAAATACAGCCCCCCACCAATCACCATAAACACGGTGTTGATATTCAATGCTAGAGGTTGCCATATAACGACCGCCTTCCATTTTGCCTTGGCTATTACGAGGAGAAATAGACTGATAACCATAGCCTCGAAGGCTACTATCACCACCAATAAAATAACGTAACGAAGGTGGGACATCTTGAATGCCATCACTAATAATAGCACCGCCATCTAAACGGAAAATACCACGCTGATTTTCACCAAAACTACGAATCCAAGCATTTTTTGCTTGTACTCGAGCAAAAGTCGTATTTGATCCAACATTTTTATTAGCAAGATCAACAGAAAAATTATATTTACTCCCACTGGTCGGGAATATTCCTCCAACCATACTACTTTTACTGTATGACAATCCTGGCATCAAAACATTGAAAACACCTTTTTCCATCCCACCTTGTTCATATTTCTCCGTCAACCAACGAAGCGCAATAGTACGATTCCATCCCGAATCTAAACGCCAATGACGTTCAACCCCGATACCAAATTGTGTACTTACCGTATCGTGTGTATCGACATAACGTATGCCCCCGACAACTTGATAATAATCATTCAACACATCAGCGAGTGGGATCTTATAAACCGCTTCAACTTTTGGCTCATCTTTCGATATTTCGGATTTCAAGTTAAAGCTATGGCCTTTACTCGTGATCCACGGTTTTTTCCAATTGAACTTCAAACGAGGGCCGGTATCAGTCGAAAAGCCAATACCGGTTTCAAATTGATTTTTTATTTGTGGCGTAACAACAACATGAATAGGGATCGCATCATCTTTACGCTCTTTTACATCCCCACCAACAAAAATGGAAGAAAACCAACCAACGTTAGACAAACGTTCATTGTACTCTCCCAGTTTTGAAGCTAGATAAGGTTCATCTTCCGTGTAAGGGATCATAGAACGTAAGCGGTTATCATCAATTTGGCTTCCCTGAAAAGTCGTTTCACCAAAGGTATAACGTCGACCTGAGTCAAAATTAATATCGATAAAGACCTCGTTACGACTAGGTACCACCTCTAATGTACTTTTCGTTAATTCATAATCAAAATAACCACGTCGAAGTGCTAAACTCTTTAATGATGCTTTAAAAGCCTCATATTTACCTTGATTAAGCGGTTCACCAATCCCTAAACCACTGCTTTTTACTAATGAAATAAAAGCAGGATCATTTTTAGCATCACCAGTAATAATCAGATTACTTTTACTAATATGCGCTCGTGGACCTTTATCAACGGTAACCACTATTTTAGTTTTAGCGCCGCTACCCGAGACTTGATAATCAAACTTTGGCTGGTAATAGCCCAATGCCTGCAGCGCGTCGCTAATTTCATTTAATACCTGATCTTTAAAGCGTAATGTCGCACTATAATCATCCTTTGATAATGCAGAAAGATAAGCATCAACATTATCTTCTACTTTTCCATCTAAGCCTTTAATCTTCAATGAAGAGGCCATAACTGGACTCGATAGCACCAAAGCAAATGATGTCACACCCAGCCATTTAAAAACTTTATTCATTCTATTGTGCTTCTTTGCGAAATTTAGAATTAATTACGAATCCATTGTGGCAAAGCGATAAGTAACTTCCAACCTTTGCCATCTGAAAACTTATGAATATTGAACCGAATAGAATTTTTAATCATTTTCAGCTACCTATTTATAAATATTAACAAAATGAATCTAAAAAAAAGTAACCTAAGGTCAATGAAATTAAGATAAACAGTGCCTCAACACGAATTTATGCCATCTTTTTAATAGAAGTATTAGACGTATTCTAAGTCTTAACTATAACTTCATTGCCAGTATTATAGCCTGTTGGAATTATTAATAATTATCACTAAATAAATAGTGTACTGAAAACGGTTCAAACTACTTTCAGCAACTAAAACAACTGTAGAACAATTAATAACTTTTTTTGAGAAAAAATAATTTAATACCGCTCTGTAACTGAATACATTATATAGGAGGGAGTATATTTGTGTTGTCATATGGCAGGATCAAGTTTTCTGTTAGCCGAAAGCAGGAACAAAGTAAAACTTACATCTGACTCGTATTCCAATTTAGAGAGAAATACGCTAGATTTTAGTGATTACACAACTATACCTGAGAGTACCTGAATCTCTTTATTCACCTCAGTTAATACATTTAATGCTTTTAAATCACCAGACTTAGGTGGTAATAGTCGTCCACTATCAAATTCAAAGCCACCTACCCCCATAATAAAAATACGACCTCTAAAATAGCTTTTTACATAACGAGCCACTTGGTTTGGTCGGTAAATTTTAAAGATTCTAAGCATATTTTCCTCACTCAACGGTTACAGATATAGACCGCAAATCGATCACTTTGTTTCATCACATTAAAACTTAATGCAAACAGCCTGCCATATTCCAATAAATACGAAATTTGTAACAATAATGATCGACTTAGAGCCCAAATATTAACTTCTGGTACTACCAGATCAAAGAAGATTAACTATCATAATCACAAATCAGACTAAAAAGAGGCAACACATGAAATTGAAAGCAACCTTTATCTTACTTGCAGCTTTAGCCCCTTCAATCAGCTTTGCTACCAATATCAAGCTAGGTGATTCATTACCTGGTGTTACAGTTACCAATAAAGGTGAGCTTGTTTTAAAAGATAAGGCGATTAGTTACAAATCATGGAGAAGTACAAAACTAACAGGCAAAATGCGTATCGTATTCGCAATAGCTGGACGCAGTGCAGCCAAAGAGCTTAACGCGCCACTTGTTGCAGCTATTTCTGCCGCAAAATTTCCGGAAAATGAGTACCAAACAACAACGATCATTAACCAAAATGATGCGATGTGGGGTACGGGGGGCTTTGTAAAATCAGCAACAGAAGACAGTAAACGTGAATACCCATGGTCATCAATAGTGCTGGACAGCAATGGGATTGTTCAAAAAACATGGGATCTAAAAAAGGAAAGCTCTGCCGTATTTGTTGTAAATAAGACTGGTAAAGTCATATTCGCCAAAGAAGGCAAACTGACACCTAGTGAGATTAAAAAAGTAATCGGTTTAGTGAGTAAAAATTTATAATGAGACTTTAGTCACCTCTCTCTGGGTGGCTAAGTTTTTTCAAAGTAATAAAGAAACGATAGCTCTAGTCGATATACTATTTACTAAAAAACCAAAGCAAGTAACTCACGATCGTTGAATAACCAATGACTAAAATAAGATCAGTAATATATCGATTCAATTTTTTCATGGG
Source organism: Photobacterium sp. GB-50 (assembly GCF_003026755.1). NCBI lineage: Bacteria > Pseudomonadati > Pseudomonadota > Gammaproteobacteria > Vibrionales > Vibrionaceae > Photobacterium > Photobacterium sp. GB-50. The sequence continues at coordinate 1,482 of NZ_PYNX01000012.1, read as the reverse complement.
ATGCTCCGTAATTATTAGTTACTTAAAATTAACACAAAGATAACATCTCATTATGTTCGTTGCTAATCATGAGATCAAGATAACAAAAATGAGTTAACGATTGGTTAAGAGAATGAAAGAAGTATGACTAATAAAGTAGAGAGTATAGATAAACCAATAGAAAATAATCGAGCGCTTGGAGTGTTAAAAACATTAACCGACAGTAAAAAAAAAATAAAAAGCATCGCAGAAAAATATGCTATCGATGGGGAAATTAACAATACTCAAGAGAGGACTTTAAAACAAAGATTACAGGTTCGTCTTCAACAAAAACGACAACAAGAACAATCAAATTTAGAGCAGATCATAAAACAAGCCTATAACCAATGTAATGATGAGACAGCGAGAGATCCTGATCCTGATTGGTTAGTAAGATTTATAGAGATGGCTCAACAAATTCATACTCCATCCATGCAAAAACTGTGGGCAAAAATTCTAAAACAAGAGATCATTCAACCAGGCTCAGTCTCTCTTCGCACGTTAAAAATACTCTTATCAATGACACATCGAGAAGCCGCTCTATTTCAAAAAGTCCTTACTCTTACCTGTTGCATTGGTAACGATAAAAATAAAAAACTTCTCACAAGTATCAAACAGCGAACAAGCAGCTTTAGTTTTCATCGAAGTCACCAAACACATATTGATTATAACCAATACCATTTACCTTATTCGTCTATTTTAATTTTAACTGAACTTGGGCTGCTATTAAGTACAGAGCTAGAAACAAACTTAATAAGTTACACTGATAAACTCAATTTCAACTACCATACAGAGTCTTACAGTTTATCACCCATCAAAAAAGGGACATCGTTCACCTATTATCGTTTATCACCAATAGGACAGGAATTAGCCCAACTAATTGGTTCACAGACTCATGATGAGTATCAAGAGCAACTAAATGAACTACTTTTAAAATATTTTACGGTAGCTCACCAATACTGATACACAGCCTAAATTTTTTTTACTCCGCTTTTTTAATAATTATTAAAACGGGCGGGACTCGAAATAGCAGGCAGCTAGTTGCTTCCCAATAAAGCACCTAGCTCACTACCCTATAATGTTCATTTTCTACAGACGAAAAAAAACCTGAATCTTTCGATTCAGGTTTCTCTAATAAAGTGGCGGAGCGGACGGGACTCGAACCCGCGACCCCCGGCGTGACAGGCCGGTATTCTAACCAACTGAACTACCGCTCCGACGAACATGGATGTTTTAATATCGTGAAGCCATGGATGGCTAAGAGCGATAACACCACATGCGATATCTATAGTTCAAATAGATATCTATTTTTTATTTTCATCTTTTTCTTAAAAAGATGAAAACGAATTGGAAGCCTGGCGATGTCCTACTCTCACATGGGGAGACCCCACACTACCATCGGCGCTATTACGTTTCACTACTGAGTTCGGCATGGGATCAGGTGGGTCCATAACGCTATGGTCG